>JACJNV010000378.1 GCA_014695175.1 Microcoleus sp. FACHB-DQ6
GTCAAGCGAGAGGAGTTTGTCGCTGCTTTAGCTAATGCGAATGAGCGACTGGACGCTTATGCTGAAAAAGTGTACAGGGAAAAAGTTTCACCGCTGGTTTTCTATATCGGTTCTACCGGACTTATCCCGGATGAAATGGAGGCCAAAGCGGCGACTGCTGAGGAAATTAATTCTAAATACGGCAACTTGCAATTTTCTAAAGATGAGCAAGAGGGGATGTTTTTTGAAGTCGGCGACTGCATTATTAGCGTGTATGCTAAGAATGAGTATTTCACGGTAGGGAAGTAGGAATTAGGGTGGGCATTATTTGCCCACCTTACTCAAATATGGCGGATTGAAATTAACCGCAAAGGCGCAGCGGTGGCGACTAGGAAATAGGTAGATGGAACCAGTGTTAGGTTGCCAAGACGAAAGGAGCGGAATCGTTCGGGTTTGTAACTTTCCTTTGGCGTGGCCTTTCCAAACGCTGGTTTGAGGTGAATTGTCGGCGGTTCCTATGTTGATAGGTTCGGATATCCGCACTGATTTACAGTTGTTGATTTTCTAAGCAAAATGCTAGTGTTGATGAGCTTACAAATTTTCTCCTTAACTTTATAAAAAAATGAGTACAATACAGAACGAACTAGCAAAAGAGTTCTTGCTCAAAGCTGAGGGTTTAATGGAACAAGAAAAATATCCAGAAGCAATCTCCTATGCTACGGCTGGCTTAGAAATAATGTTTGAGATAGCTAATAATTTTTTCCAGAAAAATGAATTTCATTTTAGCTTTGACCCTTTCCAAAAATTGAATGAGATTAATTCCATAAAGGGTATTTACGTCGAAAAGTCTTCAAATAAATCAGAAGTATCATCGAAATTAAAAGAAGGGATAAAAGCTTTAAAAGATGGTGTACAGCATTCATTGGACAGAATACAACGATTAGATGAAATAACTATTTGCTATTGCTTAGGTATTAATATAGAGCAATATGTCCGCTACAGAAAAATGGCAGGATATTGGGGCCCAACAGCAGCAGGCGGAAAAGTTTATGAAAAATCAGGCCTTTTCGGTATGGGAAAACATAATTTTGATAAGAAAGATGCGGAAGTTTCATTGGACTACTGCACCAAAACTATAATAAACATTGAAGAGACTTTAGAACGACTCAATAAGCCTTTAAGCGAGGAATAATCAAGAAACTGATTTTCCTCACTTTCTCACCAAGGTAGAAACTCCAAAGCCCCAATTTGTTATACCACTTCTTAAAAGTCATGCAACATAGGCTAGGGATGATCCAATCTAATCCACTTAGAGATTCTCTTGTAGCATAATTTTTTGGAAGTGGTATTACTAGACAAACCCGTGCAACCGGAATTGATATGACTCGTAAACTCAACCCGCTCTCATCCCAAAACCATATCTGTTTGAACTAGCAGCCTCCCTAGCAGCTTCTCGCAGCCGCTCCACATCGCGCATCGGTGGTATAGCTGGCAAAAGTATAGTCATTTATTGACATGGGAGGCGTTAAGTCCCTCCTCTTTCACTTTTACTTTGAGCGGATTGACCCGCCTTGGCTGAACTACGCAGCTCTCTATCCCATTGCTGAACGCATTTGGGATTGCTTTTCTGAGGATGTTGTACGAAGCATTAACATCAGAGTTAATTAATTGACCGACCGATGTTTTGTACAAACCTCGCTTGATACGCTTACCAGTAAACATCGGCTCTTTTTCTGTTTTCCCGTAGACAGGGATTGGGTCTAAACCCAGAAAATTAGACCGCGATGTGTAGGATTCTTCCTGCACAATTACATTGATTCGGGCCAACCGAGCTTTGTACTCCAACATTTCAATTAATCGAGAGTGAGGAATACTAACAAAGTTTTGGTTGGTTTGCTTCCCTAGATCAATTTCAGCTTTCCACTGTGCATTCTTGCCAATTACTAGCGTCCCAATTTGTTTTGTATTTAAAATGGCAACAATCAGGCGACTAGCATGATGCAAGTAATTATCAACTTTTTGATTGCGACAACGAGTTAAGCGCTGAATCCGGGGTGAAGTTTTGCGGTTCCCTTTTAACTGGGATTGTAATCGTGAAGAGCGTTTGTTGTAGAACTGGTTAATCGATTTCAATGGTCGCCCGTTGATCAACAAAGGGATAAATCCCGGTTGATTTGAAGTTAACGCCACTAAATTATTTAGTCCTAAATCAATACTAGCTACAGAATTAGCGTTGCCAAGGGTGGACTCCGGTTCATCATAAATTACCTCAATTACATAGGAATCACATTTCGGAACCAGCCTAACTTGACAAATCTGATCGGGAGCGACTTTAGTTTTGATTAAAAGTTCAGTACCCGAAAGTTTAATGATTCCTTTCTTCAACTGTTTACTACTAATCGCTTGAATCGTGTAGACGAGAAGGTTTCGCCCTTTGGTTTTGTCTTTGTACTTTGGCAATTTCGGGCGACCCGTGAATTTTGAAGAATCAGCCTTGTAAGCTTTAACTGCTTCAAAAAACGATTTCCAATTCTTGTCTAACACCATCAAGATTTGCTGGCTTACTTTAGCAGGCAAAGCCTTGTAGGCTTGATGAGACTTCATCAATCGGTTCATTTCGTTATAACTGACATAACCCCATCCATAAATAAAGCTCTGACGAATGACGTAATTGGCGGCATTGTAGAGGTTTTTGGACTTGAAAGCTAGTTCGTCAATTTGGGCGAAACGGTGTTCCGTTGATTTAATGATGTGCCTCTCTGTTAGTTGCATTTGAGACTTCCGTTCTTTGGGCTATGCGTATTCCTTGTTCAACACTCACAACAATATAATACCATTTTTGTTTATAATTGCTTATAAAGTCAAGGAAGTTTTACAATACCAAAGAGCCGCTTGTACTCTCGTAGGATTGTACAACAATCTTAGACGATCGTTCTATTGCTTGACCTTGAGGATTCTTAGAATTAAGCTAAAGCAATGAAAAACCATTTCGGCTTCTTATAAGCATTCTGGATTTTTATACAAGAGTAAACTCAGTTTTGATTGGGCAACATATTCCCCTACTGACAACCAAAAGGGCATCAAGGCGAACCTTGCTGCTTAAAAAATTCATCCCTATTGATAGAACAGGCGCTAAGTGCTCGATCTCTACAATTGGGGTAGCAAAAGGAATTCAGACGGTCAGGAACCTCAGCCTAAAGGCATGAGGCTTGAAGGAGAAATCTAACAAGCCGTTCCCCTAGGGCCGAGCGTCTTAATTGACTACGTTTTTTGAGTTTCGAGAACAAAGGACGCCCGATCGAAGGGGCCCAAGCGCCTGCGGTGGGTGCAGAGCGTTAGAATAGTCGGCGCGAAAAACAAACACTTGTCCAGGGATTGTTTGAGAATTTTGCAAGGAGCATCATGGACGATAATCAAGAACGCAAAGATTTCAGTTCAACCGAGAGCGATTCGCAGCTCAGCGCGGACGAAGAAACACTGCTCGACCAACTCGGTATTGTCGGCGCTGCTCGCCGCAAATTCTTGGGGCAAAGCATGGCTGCCCTACTCGGCACCTTCGCCTTCCACCTGCTGGCTAAAGAGGAGGCCTTTTCCACGCTCGCCGCTTCGCCCGAGGCCGTGTTCGCCCAGACCCCTGGGGTTGAAAACGCCGTTAAGGTTCTTTTGAAAATCAACGGCTCGGCCCAACGCCTGGAAGTGGATTCGCGCACGGCGCTGCTAGACGCCCTGCGCGAAAGACTTGGATTGACCGGCACCAAAAAAGGATGCGATCAAGGACAGTGCGGCGCTTGTACGGTCATCGTTGACGGGCGCCGCGTGCTTTCTTGTCTGACACTTGCCGCTAGCTGCGAGGGGAAAGAGGTGACGACCATCGAAGGGATCGCTGACGGCGACAATCTTCATCCGATGCAGGCGGCGTTCATCAAACACGACGGCTTCCAGTGCGGCTACTGCACGCCGGGGCAGATATGTTCGGCGGTGGCGCTTCTGCAGGAAGCCAAAAACGGCGACGCGAGTCACGTCACTAACAATTTGCGGACGAGCACGCAGAATTTAAGTCTCTCTGATGAAGAGATCAGAGAACGCATGAGCGGCAATATTTGCCGTTGCGGCGCCTATCCGGGAATCGTTGCGGCAATCAGAGAAGTTCAGGCCGGGCGCGAAACAGCCCAGGCTTGGCATTTTGCGACCGATGAAGAAATTGCCGTTGCATTAAACGAGGAGGGCAAAGCCGATGCAACCGTTTAAATATTCCAGCGCCACCGACGCGGCAAGTGCCGTTGGCACCGTTTCCGCTAATCAAACGGCAAAGTTTCTCGCAGGCGGGACAAATCTGATTGATTTGATGAAAGAATACGTCGAGCGTCCCAGCGAACTTGTTGACATCTCAGGTTTGAATCTGGCGGAAATTCGATCGACCTCGAACGGAATTTCGATCGGCGCCTTAGCCAAAAATACCGACACGGCTAACCATCCGCTCGTCCGGCAAAATTACCCGCTTCTGTCAATGGCGATTTTAGCCGGCGCCTCCGCCCAGCTTCGCAATATGGCGACCAACGGGGGAAATTTAATGCAGCGCACCCGTTGCCAGTATTTTTACGACATCGCTATGCCCTGCAACAAACGCGATCCCGGCAGCGGATGCGGAGCGCTTCAGGGGATCAATCGCATTCATGCCATTTTTGGCTACAGCGACAAATGCGTGGCGACTTACCCGGGCGATATGGCGAATGCGCTTTATGCGCTGGACGCGGTAGTGAGGATTCGCGGCACGAAC
>JACJNV010000379.1 GCA_014695175.1 Microcoleus sp. FACHB-DQ6
GCGAAAAAATGAGCAATAAAAAACCTCAAACCGTTGATTTATCGTTGGTTTGAGGTTCTTATAGGCGCAAGCGGGCAGCGGGAATCGAACCCGCATAGTTAGCTTGGAAGGCTAAAGTTTTACCACTAAACTATGCCCGCGCACAGAAACTAAACATACCACAAGTCTCTGGGGATTGCAATAGGCCTGTGCAAAATTTTTGAATACCTCCCTCACAGTGGCTGAATCGGGACTTGCGGCCCGATCGCCCCCTCGCCCAAAAAAACCCCGTCTCCCATGCTGCGTAAGGCTTTACGGATGGAAATAATCGTAAATTTGCTGCGCCAGACGCGGGCCAATCCCAGAAACTTCTGCCAACTGTTCGGGAGTCGCTAAACGGAGGTAGTCGATCGACCGAAAATGTGCCAACAATTGTTTTTGTCGGTGGTGTCCCAATCCGGGAATTTCATCAAGGCGCGATCGCTTCATTCTCTCGCTTCTTCGATCCCGGTGAAAACTCACAGCAAATCTGTGCGCCTCATCCCGCACCCGGCGCAATAATTGTACCCCAGGCTGCTCAGAATTAGTTTGCAGCGGCAAAGATTCCCCCGGCAAAAATATCTCCTCTCGCTGCTTTGCCAAACTGACAACGCGCAACTCTTCTAGCAAATTCATCTCCCGCAAAACAGCCACAACTGCTGACAGTTGACCTTTGCCGCCATCTATCATAATTAAGTCGGGTTTGTCGGAAATAATATGAGAAACCGATGATAAATTGCTGATTTCTGCCGGTTTTTCTAAATCGCTAAATCCCTCTTCCATCTTCCCTCTTTCTTCTTCCTTCAATCCTCGGAATCGGCGACCGATAACTTCTGCTAAACTAGCAAAATCATCAGAATGACCCGATTTAATTTCAGGATTTTTAATTTTATAATGGCGGTAGTGTTGATTAGCCGGCAAACCGTCAATAAATACGACGCGGGAAGCTACGGCGTCAGAACCTTGAATGTGAGAAATATCGTAACCTTCAATGCGGCGAGGAACTTCGGGCAAATCGAGAATTTCGGCTAAATCTTCCATTGCTTGAGAATTGCGATCGCTCAATCTTTGCATTCTCCCCAATTCATACTCAGCATTGCGTTCCACCATCTCAATTAACTCAGCCTTAGTTTGCCGCTGCGGCGTCAAAATCGTAACTTTTCGCCCCTTACGGTTGCTCAACCAATCTGCTAATATTTCCCCTTCGGGCAATTCGTACTGCACTGAAATTTCGCTGGGAATTTCTACAGATTCGACATTTTGATAGTGTTCTTCCAACACCCGCTGCAAAATCGCTCCAGCCTCCACCCCCCCTCGTTCCCCCCCTTGCCAAGGAGAGGAGGAAAGAGAAAGTTGAGATAACTCTTCCCCCCCCGATTGTAGGGGCGGTGCCCCCGTGCCCGCCCTGGGTTGGGGGGATATTTCCGCCATAAATCCCAACCTTCCGACCAGTTGACCGGCGCGAATTTGGAACAATTGGACGCAAGCGTGCTGGGTGTCTGCCGCAAGTGCGATCGCATCTCTGGAAACCGTATCGTCGGGCAAAGACACTTTTTGACCCGCACTCAAAGACTGTAAACCTTTAATTTGATCGCGAATGCGCGCCGCCGTTTCAAAGTTTAAATCTTCTGCTGCCTCTTCCATTTGGGGTTCCAGGATGTCGAGTAATTCCTGAGTTCTTCCCTGGAAAATCATCGCTACTTTTTGGATTATTTTATGATATTCCTCCGGCGAAGTTAACCCTTGACAAACGCCAACGCAGCGCCCGATGTCGTAGTTCAGACAGGGACGGTCTTTAAATAGCGGTTGAGGGCGCTGCCGCAGCGGGAAAATCCGCTTAATTAAATGCAGCGTACTCCTCAGTGCCCCTGTATCAACGTAGGGGCCATAGTAGCGGTCTTTTGCACTACCTGCGCGGCGTTTGCGGGTGATAAAAATGCGCGGGTATTCCTCCGACCAAGTTATGCACAAATAAGGATATTTTTTATCATCTTTCAGGAGTACATTAAAGTAAGGTTGGTGCTGTTTTACGAGGTTTGCTTCTAATGCTAAAGCTTCCGCTTCTGTGTCGGTGGCGATGAATTCAATTTCGCGCACTTGCTGCACCATCATCGCGATGCGGGGACTGAGATTTTGGCTTTCGCGGAAGTAGGAACGGACGCGGTTTCGGAGTTTTTTTGATTTGCCGATGTAAAGGATGCGATCGCTCTCGTCTCGCATTAAATATACACCAGGAACCGCCGGGATTTCTTTGAGGCGACTTTCTAGGCGTTCCGAGTCTTTAACTAACGGCAGAGTTTTTGTGGATGGCATTGCAAGCTATCTCAGCAAAATAGAGACTGATTGTACACTCTTTTATTTTACCTTAATTATGTCTATTTTGACGGCTGCTACCGTCCCAAAACCCACCGACTACACTTTAAAATCAGTTACAATATCTGAGATAAAAACTTGCGCGTGCGTTCTTCTTTCGGATTTTGAAAAAACTCTTCCGGCTCAGCTTCTTCCACTAAAACGCCGCCATCCATCAATACAATGCGATCGGCAACTTCGCGCGCAAACCCGACTTCGTGAGTCACCACCACCATTGTAATTCCAGTTTGAGCCAAATTTCGCATTACATCTAACACTTCCCGCACCATCTCCGGGTCTAATGCTGATGTCGGTTCATCAAACAGCATGATTTTAGGCTGCATTGCTAGAGAACGTGCAATAGCAACCCGCTGCTGCTGTCCCCCAGACAACTGTCCGGGATATTTTTGTGCTTGTTCCAAGATTCCAACTCTTTCTAACAGTTGCATCGCCACTTCTTCGGCTTTTTTCTTGGGCCAGCGGCGCACCCATACTGGGGCTAGCATGACGTTTTGCAAGACTGATAAGTGGGGAAACAGGTTGAATTGCTGAAACACCATTCCTACTTCGCGGCGGATTGTCTCGATGTTGCGTAAGTCGTGGGAAAGTTCGATTCCGTCGATCGTAATTTTACCTTGTTGGTATTCTTCTAATGCGTTGAATGTGCGAATAAACGTCGATTTTCCCGAACCAGAGGGCCCCATCACGACCACGACTTCACCTCGGTTTACGGTCATGCTGACACCTCGCAGTACGTGAAATTGTCCGTACCATTTGTGGACGTTTTCTGCTACGATTACTTGTTCTGGCGCTGTTAGTTGAGTTTCCATAATATTTTTTTATTTTTTAACCGCAGATGAAGGCAGATGAACGTTGATGAACGCAGATGAAAGTTGATGAGTTTTTAGCGCTGGCCTACTCCTAATGTTCGCTCGATTTTGCGGCTGGCTAGGGACATTGAGTAGCAAAATATCCAATAAATGATGCCGACGAATATGTAAACTTCGGCGTATCTGCCGATATAGGATGGATTTGCTAAAACTGCGCGGGATATTCCGATTAATTCTAACATTCCGAATAGAGACAGCAGGGATGTATCCATGAATAATCCGATGAATTGACCGCCGATCGCAGGAATGACTATTCGCAATGCTTGAGGCAGTACAATTAGAATTGTCAGCAGGGGTGTATTGAGTCCGATCGACCTAGCTGCTTCTATTTGTCCCCTGGGCACGGCCTGCAAGCCACCGCGCACGTTTTCTGCCAAGTATGCCGCACTAAATAGAGTCAGTCCAGCAATCGCTCTAATTACTCTATCCAATTTGGGATATTCTGGCGGTAAGAATAATTGCAGCATCACTTGACCTAAAAATAAAATGCCAATTAATGGTAAACCGCGAATAATTTCAATGTATAATGTTGATAACAATCTCACAACAGGCAAAGAACTTTGTCTTCCGAGTGCTAGCAATACCCCTAAAGGAAAGGAAAGCACAATACTAATAACTGCTAAAAACAGTGTCAGCACTAAACCGCCCCAATCATTTGTTGACACTTCGGCCCAACCCAACCCGCCTTTAATTAGCCACAAAACTATTGGGAAAGAAAGAACCCAAATTGCAGGCATCCAGTCCATGATTTTTGGGCTAATTTGCCTTCCGATGGCATAGCTGGCGGCGGCTGCGATAATAATTCCTAAGAGGTAGAGGCGAGAGGTTAGGTCGATCGGCGAAATCACCGCACCCACAACCGCAGCACCGATTAGAATTAGTAAAGGCGGATTCCAAAGACGTTCTTGCCGCTGAATGTTTCCCCAAGTTAATCCTCCCAACAAGGAAATTATGGCCGTTACTATCCACAATCGCCAGTAGGATTCGCTGGGAAATCTGCCGACAAAAAATAGCGGCAAGTTGGCTTCTAAGACGTGCCATTGAGCTTTTGTTGTTGCCCAAACAATAATTCCTTTAATAGTTTGGAAGGCAATAATTACGCAAACTACTGTCAGAATGCTGTTGTACCAGGTACTAAATAAATTTTTGCGCGCCCAATTCCAAGGGGTAGGCGATTCGGTGGCTGGGGGCGGTAATATGGGGACAGTTTCCATATAGCGGTTTTAAATCCTATGACGTAGAGTAACAACCAGTTATTTTATTAACCCGCGTAGGCAAGTTTTGTTTGTGTAGACGCGATTTCCAATTGCCACGGCTAAAAAAAATCTTATTTTCGCCGATTTATCCAATCTTCTCCACCTGGTAACTGACTTAAATGCTGGGCTAACACTGCGGGTAAATCTTTGGCGGAATGGATATAAGTCAAGTTCAATAACCTCACAGCGGTTTGAATAATCAGGTTTCTATCCATCATCTCTGCAAGTTGAAATTGAGTATAAACACCATTCAATACTTCCTCCGCAGCCTCTGCGATCGCATCCTCAATCACCTCCTCCTCTATAAAACTCTCCCATTCATCAGAATTGATGTAATAAGATGTTTTATTATCTTTAATATTTGCCTTCTTAATTTCTCTGATTGCATTGCGAATCGAACTTGCCCAAGAACCAGTTAATCGCTGTTCAACTTGATTTTTAATCAAGTGAATCACCAAAACATTTAAAAAAGATTGGATTTGTCGCAAAATAGCCTGTTTGCTCATTCCATCTAACTCATCGACTATTGCCAAAGCATCCGTATACCTTCCTTCCACTATGCTCTTTCTAAGAGCAATTAATTCTTGTGTCATTTGATTCCCCTCAACTTTGATACTAGCAAGCCAAAGATAGTTGTGAGTTATTTATTATTGCTTAATCCTTAACTCACAAGTTTTAGTTACTCGGTCTAAGCTAAAGTCACTGTATGCCATGTGACGCGATCTCCTTTTATTCCAATTAAAATAGATTAAATATAAACTATTTACCTCTCCTTGATTTGTACAGTTTTATTGTACCAATTCATGAACAGAGAAACTATCAAACTAATTGTTAGGTATGTTACCATGATAATTAACATTGCTTCGATCGCCCGACCGGTCTGATTCAAGGTCGGAGAGCCCACCACAAAATAAACGTCGGGATAAGCAACCGCAACCGCTAAACTCGAATTCTTAGCTAAATTCAGATACTGACTGGTTAAAGGCGGCACAATCACCCGCAAAGCTTGCGGCAAAATTACCATCCGCATCATTGTTCCAGACTTCAGCCCCAAAGACTTTCCCGCTTCCCACTGACCTCTCGATACTGACTGAATTCCGGCCCGGACAATTTCTGCAATGTAACTGCCAGTATACAAGCTGAGTCCTGTCACCAGGGCGGCAAATTCTGGAGTTAATTTTAATCCTCCTTCGAGTTGCAATTCTGGTGTCAGGCCGGGGAAATCTAGCCGAAAAGGGAGATTTTTGGTAATAATCAAAGCTAAGATTGCACTCAGCCCGATCGCACCTAGAGCCCAAAACAACTGTCTTCCCGGCTTAGCTTCTTCCAACATCACCCGCGCCCGCCACATCCACAGCCCCGCCGCCGCCAAAACTCCGACTGTTAGCAAAATCAACCAAATCTCAAAACCCGGCAAAGCCACCGGCCAAGGTACAGCAATGCCGCGATTTGTCAAGTAAATCGGCCCCCTCATCTGCTGATTGTCTTCCAGTTTTGGCAGGGAAATGAAAACTGCAAAATACCAGAAAAATAATTGCAGCAATAACGGCGTATTTCGCAAAATTTCCACATACAAACCAGCCAAACTCCGCAGCAGCCAATTGTCGGAAAGGCGCGCAATTCCTACAGTCAAACCCGCAACTGTTGCGAAAATAATGCCGAGACCCATCACCCGCAGCGAGTTGATTAAACCCACAAAATAAGCTTGTCTGTAAGTGTTTTCGGGACTGTAAGGAATCACGCTTTCGCCGATGTCAAAAGAGGCTTGGGAATTGAGAAAATCAAATCCAAACGCAATCCCCAGTTGCGAGTAATTGGCACTGAGATTGTCCCAGAGAATGGCGATAACAACTATTACTAAAATTAGGGCGATCGCCTGTCCGGCTATTTTCCAGAAGCGATCGTCCCGCAGCAGTTTTGATATATCTTTAAATTTGGGCAATTTCTGCGATTTGCCCGGTTGAGGTTCTGGGTTCATAACTGTTTAATGTAGAGCGAACTATACCTAACTTTAGCCTGCCTAAAATATCGTGTAGGGTACACCTAGAAAGCACCTTAAAAGTCGGGTAAGCGCGGAGTACCTTGCTGTCTAAAATATCTTGTTGGTTAACTGTTGACTGTTAACGGTCAACAGTCAACAGTCAACAGTCAACAGTCAACTGTTAACTAAAATTAGCGGAACGGCGGCGAGTAAAGCAAACCGCCATCTTTCCAAAGTCTGTTTTGACCCCGTTCTAACTTGAGTGTACTTTTGGGGCCGAGGTTGCGATCGTACATTTCCCCGTAATTCCCCACTTTCTTAACAACGCGGACGGCGTAGTCGTTCGGGAGTCCGAAACCTTTACCTAAATCTCCTTCTTTTCCTAGCAAACGTTTGACGTTTGGGTCTGTACTGCTTGCAACAATTTGGTCTATATTTCCTGAATTAATTCCCAAATCTTCAGCTTCAATCGCCGCAAAAATGATCCATCTCACCGCGTCAGACCATTTAGGATCGCCGCTTTTCACCGCTGGGGCTAAGGGTTCTTTTGACATCACGATCGGCAAAACAACATTATTCTCGGAATTCGGCAGAGTTGTCCGCTTCGAGACTAGCTGCGATCGATCTGCAGTAACACCTTGACAGCGACCTTCTTGATAAGTAGCAAAGGTAGTATTCACCTCTTCAAACACGACAGGAGTGTATTTAACTCCTAATTTTCGCATTTGGTCGGACAAATTTTGTTCGGTACTCGTACCTGTCTGCACGCAGATAGATTTGCCCGCAAAATCTTGTAAACTTTTGATGCCGCTGTCTTTTTTGACCATGATGCTTTGAGAGTCATAAAAGATCACCGGGGCAAATTCCAGTCCGGTAGTCGTGTCGCGGCTGGCCGTGTAGGTGGTATTTCGGCTGAGAATGTCGATTTCTCCGGCCTGCAAAACTGTAAATCTATCTTTAGCGTTGAGCTTTCGGTACTCGACTTTTTCGGGATCGTCAAATATTGCCGCCGCCACAGCCCTGCACACATCCACATCCAGTCCCGAATATTTGCCTTGTTCGTCTACAAAGCTAAAACCCGGCAGTTCGCCGCTGATGCCACAAATCAGTTTGCCGCGGCTGACAATTGTATCTATCCGGCTTGAACCTTGTTGCGAGTTGCCGCCTGCAGCAGTTGTTGCTGTTGTTTGTCCGGTTTGTGCCGATCGATCCCTACAAGATGCCAACGGTGCCACAAATAACACACTTGCTAGTAGCAGAAATCCCCATTTACGCATAGATTTTAGTAGAACGCTTTCCTGACAATCCTACCTTGTAGCTGTCGAGAACTGTGGCGATCGGCGATCTACACAGCCTCCGGTTTCAAATTAGCCGTTTTGCATCCGGTGCTGCACAGCGGCAAGTGCCCCGACTACCCGCCTGTTTTTTTTTGAGCAAGCTGGGAGCCCAGAGTTAGAAACCCGGTTTCCGGCTGGAGGCCTCGTCGTCAAACCCAAGATTTATCCTTGAAACCGGGTTTCTTTTCTGCTCTTTCTGGCCAGCGCAAGGGCTCATCGCCTTTCCCTGGAATATTTATCCAATTTTGATTGAATGCGCTCACAGTAGCTCTGGTGCTAGCCGCTGCTCAGCTAAATCGCGGATTAGGGAAAGCCGAGACTGGATGTATTCGTCCAACACATCTGCTTCTTTGCCATTAAGCGCAGAGTTCGTTTTTAACTGCTTTAGCAGCCACTGTACCAAGGTCGCATCGTCTAAATTGACTAACAGAGTAGCTTGGGTGGTCTCAATTAATGACCAGAGTTGGCGTAACATGACTGGAGTCATAAAACCTCGTTGAGCGTAAATACGCACTTAATGGGCGGGGATAGCGAAAAGCTGGTCTTGGTGTCTCAAGCCGATCGACGAAAAGCACCCTCCGATCGGCTTAATGATTATTTTATATTTGACCACAATAACTTAATACAGTAGTGTCATAAGTTACAACACACAAGATGTTATAAGAGTTCCCACTTCCTTCACATTGAGATAAACATCTTGATAAAAAATTAACAATCTTTACACGCGCTCGCTCGCGGGGGCTGCCAGGAGCTGTCTGCGATCGGGTACTCCTGCCCGGTTCGCCAGAAAATTAATTAAATTAAAGGGAAAAGCCCGGATAGCCTATGTAGCAGTTCGGGTTTTTGGGTTCTTACTGGCGGAAATTTCGGCGATGGTGCCGATCCTATGTCGGAAAAGTCTAATATCCTGACCTAGCTGTAGCGGTTCCTATTTTTTGGTAGCAGCCTGCAGTCGCTTCTGAGCAAGCTTCTCGTAAGACGGCAATTTGTGTTTTTTGAAAAGATTAGCTGCCTGCTGAAAGTCAGCTCTAGCTTTGTCCTTAGCTCCCATCCGTTCATGAGCATCGCCACGATTTAGATAGGCGATCGCGTCATTGGGTGGGAGTATGCCGACTTTTAAGGTTCCGTTAAAACAGTCAATTGCAGATTCCAGTTGTCCTAGCTGTGCGTAACTCTGGCCAATTTTAAAGTTAAATTCTGCCGATTTTTGAATTAGTGGACGATGCTTGTCTCGAAAATCCTCAATCTCATCCTTGCTGTAAAGCGAACTGTCTACGTCCATTTCCTCTGCGCGACCATCTGCAATCGCTTCGTTTAACGCAGCGGCTCCCGCTTCGTTGTACTTCTGAATGGCTTCCTTGTGTTTTCCCGCTGCTGCTAATTTGTCTGCTGAGGCCTCCAGACTATCAGAACTTTCGGTGATTTTTCGCCCTTCGCTTTCGGTTAGCGCATCTGCGTAGCAAGTTTTTTCCAGACCTGGCTCAAGCTGAGTGGTTTCAGCTTCTTTGTCCGAAGTTACTGGAACTGGGAGTGGGACTGGAACGGGAACGACTAAACAGCTATGACAAGTTAGGAGTGCGATCGCGAATGCCGTTGTTTTGCCAAAAGTGGACAGGTTGATGTAGGCGGCCATGCTTTGAGGAGTGATAGGGGGTATCAATATTTTCTCAGAACACCAGACCAAGTAAAATAGCGCTCGCAGCCCGCCAAGTATTTTATTTTTGGCTGGCTGAACATTTAAAACTCGGCGTTGCTGAATCAAGGTATGAATGCCCCAGGAATGGGAATATCGTCAAACTTCAAGTAATGTATTAATAACTTAATAGAATCCTTGAGCATTTCCTCACATTTAGAATAAC
>JACJNV010000038.1 GCA_014695175.1 Microcoleus sp. FACHB-DQ6
CCGTGGGTGTACCAGGATGTGACGAAGGTGGTGCCTGTTAACCAGCCACCGATGGCTAGGTAGGCGCAGGGGAATAGCAGGATGCCAGACCAGCCTACGAAGACGAAGCGATCACGTTTGAGCCAGTCGTCGAGGACATCAAATATGCCTCTTTCGGTCTGGGCGCGTCCGACTGCGATTGTCATTTACGCAAATCTCCAAATGGATATAATTACAACGGATCTGTCTCTAGTCATGAGTCTTCCACCGTTGCCTCTGCTTAGCAGAAAACAAGTTGGATTATGAACAGAGTTTACTTTTCTTTACCGTATTGACGATTATAGAGGTAATTCTTTACAAGAGCAAGTTTTTATTAAAAAACTTCTGACTTTTGACTTGTGCGAAGTTCTCGAAGTCCGCGAAGCCCTCGAAGTCCCCGAAGTCTTTGCCCTGCGTTTGGGAACTTCTACTATATAGCAGTCTCTGCGCTTTGCCTCAGAAGCCCGGTCGCTTCGTAGATATATCGGCCTCAACCTCTTATTTTTCTAAGAAACTGGGTTTCCGTGGGTAAGTCCTATATATATACTGAGGATAGAGCTCCAAACTTAGGTTTTTAAGACTATATGTTCAGCATTGACATCATTGTGAAAAATACGCCCGTCTCGCTGTCGGTGCAGCGGAAGTTGGAGGAGGACGCTGAGACTGTTTACCAGCAGGTGCTGGCGGCGATTCGCAACTCCCAACCGCAAATTTTGGAACTCACCTGCGAGAAAAATCCTGAGAAAAAGGTGGCTGTACTCAGCAGCGAAATTTCTGGGGTGGTGGTTTCTCAGAAATCGGGGGCGTCATCTACAGGCAGATCCCCTGGTTTTGTCTCGATGACAGCAGAATGAGGGCTGGGGGTGTTGGTGCCGATATGAGCCAGTCAGCGGTTGCTGTGCGGGATTTGGGTTTTTGCTGGCCGTCTGGCGATCAAGTGTTGCAAGGTTGCTCTCTGGATGTACCTAAGGGCGAGTTTTGGATGCTTTTGGGCACTAACGGCAGCGGCAAGTCTACGCTGTTGAGGCTGATGGCTGGGCTGCTGCACCCCCAGTCGGGGGAAATTGACCTCGGCGGGCGGGTGGGGTTTGTGTTTCAAAACCCCGATCACCAATTGGTGATGCCGACGGTGGGTGCGGATGTGGCTTTTGGTTTGGTGGAGGAAAAGCTTTCTAACGTTCAGGTGCGGGAGAGGGTGGCGGAGGCTTTGGAGGCTGTGAATTTGCTGGATTTGCAGCGGCGGCCGATTTATGCTTTGAGTGGGGGCCAGAAGCAGCGCATTGCCCTGGCTGGGGCGATCGCCCGTCACTGCGAAATTCTGCTGTTGGATGAACCGACGGCTTTGTTAGATCCTGATTCTCAGTTGGATTTGGTGGCGGCGGTGCAGCGGTTGGTGAAAAATCGCGGGATTACGGCTTTGTGGGTGACTCACCGTTTGGATGAGTTGAATTATTGTGATGGGGCTTTTTTGTTGGAAAAGGGCGAAGTGGTCGATCGGGGAGATCCGGCGCGTTTGAAGCAGCGGTTGATGCAAAGTCAAGATGTTTAGCTGTCAAGCAATTTGAGAATTAAGTCATTCTGCGAGTGAAATCGCTTCTACAAAAACGAAGTCTGCCTCCGCAGACTAAAAGGATGGCTGCACCCCAAATCAATCTCGCAATCCTCGATCGCGCAACCAAGCATCTGCCCAAATTGTATCGGCTTCTGACAGCGGTGGTATGACTTCCCAGTTGCGATAATCTATCTTCAGGTCGTAACTTGCTATGTCGTAAATTTGAGTGAATAATTCCTGCAAATTGATTATAGGTTCGGTATCGCCCGAGCGCAGTGGTAAAGGAAAGGCAGGCAGCGGGCTCTGCAGGTTAAAAGCGTACAAATCTGCTCTGGGACGGCGATTTCCCCGACACACCAAAACGCTATAGTGGCTTTCAATGTCATTGCCAATAACTGGCATTTTTTGACCGCGCCGCAATAAATCTATTTCAATTAAATGAGTGCGGCTACCTAAAATTTCTTCTCGCTTTTCTTCGTACATTTGTCGTCCTTTTCCGGTGCGCTTATTGCTAGGTGAGAGGATTTCAATCAGTGTGATTAATTCTTGGTTTCCTCTTTCTCTAATTTCTAAATAGCCTTCCCGAACCTGGTAGGGCATGGGAATATTTACTGTCAAGGGTTGGGTTGGTGGCGCTGCAACTGCTACGTTTGATGTGATTAATTCGGTTGTGGTTCTTGGCTGAATTACGTTTACATCAGGAATGCCAATTGATAAATTGTCGTCAGCGGTTTCATAGATTCTCACTTCCAAGGAGACTAAATACTTAGGACGAAGTTGGGGAGACAAAAATCTAAAAATTTCACTAATTAACAAGTGGTGTAGGGCGGGCCAGAGTTCTGGATGCTCTAAATACGGGTCCATACCAGGAAAGGGAGATGGCATTGATGTGACTCCTTGACTTAAGTCTATTTACAGTTTAGCAATGTTGTTTTGCGAAAATTAGGGTCGATCGCACTTCCTGTCAAATAGAATAATTCCTATTTGTGGAAGAGCGATCACACTTGTTAACGGTTAAACTTCGATCGGCAATTGTTTTTGAATTGGAACGCTGTTTTCATCCAACACAGACACCGCATTTACGAACACAATTGTATGCGGGACTGCGGGCATTAAACGGCGCAGCGCGTTCAAGTAAGATTCGGCATCGGGACGGCGGGCGAAACGGGCGACTGTTAACCGCTGACAGTTGGGGAGGTGGCGAATTAGATGCCAAGGTTGAAGTCGATCGCGATATGTCGATTGTTTTGGTATCATAGATGTGTTCTGCCCACTTTTGTGGGTGGTAAAGGAAAGGCGTTCGCCCTTGATTTCTCAGGTCGGAGGGCGATCGCTTGTTTATTGTTTCTATATCAAACACGAATACTCGAGTGTTGTCAATAGGGAATGGGACGAATTAGGCTGCGAGTTCGAGAATTTGCTCAAGAGAAGGGTTGGAATCTGACAGAAGTCTCCAACAGAACAGGTATTCCATATACCACGATCATTACCTATGCCAATTCTCCTGGCATGGCTACCGTTGACTACACAGCTTTGGACAAGATGGCTCGTGCCTTCGATATTGCGATCGAAGATTTAGTTGAGATTTTGGAACAGTAAACTGATTAGGACTTACGCACGGGTGGTCAGAAACCGGGTTTTTGCGGGAATACTTCGCTACAGTCAGCAGATTTCGTAAAAACCAGGTTTCTCGGTGTCGAAGCGCGCAAGTCCTCGTGGTCAGAAACCGGGTTTTTTTGCATCAGACTTCGTTACAGCCCGCCTCCAAGGTAAAAAACCCGGTTTCGAGGAGTCGGAGTGCGTCGAAAACAAACTGATTTGTCGCTCTTTGCAGTAAAAAAATATGGATATTGGAATTTTCCGGCTGTAGACTAGAGTCAGGAGTTTTTCAGTCTGCCGGAGTTATATCAATGCCAATTAATCGGCTGTCTCAAATTGAAGAAAACTTGGAATTGCTGCAAGAGCAATTAGGGGGCAAGGAGAATGCTCTAATTTTAGCAGCGCCAGAAGAAGAGATCCGAATTAACCAGCAAATCCGAAAGCTACGCAAGAAGATTCGGGAGCAGGAAGAGGAGTATTGGCAGGTTGTCGCTCAGCAAACGAAAACGGTGGAAATTCCCGAACATGAGGCTGAGATTATTGTTGCCGAGATTGTCAAAGAAGTTGGGCAATTTGAAGTGCAGGGACAGTATTCAGATGAAGTGCTTCAGATTTTGCAGGAGATTCGGGACAAGCTAAACCAACCGGGAGCGACAGCGGCTGCGAAACTTAAAGGCGTAATCTCAAGCATTCCGCCGTTTGTGGGAATTTCCTACGAGGCTGAATTGGATACAGAGAATATTTTCCACCGGCATTTTCCAACGTTTCGGAAATGGGCTAAGGTATTAGCAAAAAAGTCATAGACCTGGAGCGAAAAACACCCAATCCAGGTTTCACAAGTTTTTACCAACTTTACGATATTCCCTCCGAACTCGGTTCAAAAAACTTTGTCGGGCGGGATGAGGAAATGCAGCAGTTGCACGCATTGTTGCAGGATGGAAGCCGTGTTGCCATTGCCGCTGCGTCGGGAATGGGCGGCATCGGCAAGACAGAATTGGCATGGCAGTATGCAAACTTTCACCGCGAACACAATACCTATCCAGCAGGGATTTGGTGGCTGTTTGTCCGGGACAACGATTTAGCACCGCAGGTGTTGCAGAAAGCGCTGCGAATGGGAATTCAGCCGCCGGATACTCTCGACAATCTGGAGGAACGGTTGCAGTTTTGCTACCAAGAGTGGGCAAAAAAAACCTCTGGCAATGCTCTGCTGGTATTGGATGATGTCAGCGATTACCGCGCGGTGCAGCCGTTGCTGCCTAGAAATCCCCGCTTTAAAGTGTTGCTGACAGCGCGACAAATTGTGCCGCCGCCTGTGGGGTGTTTGCCGTTAAAAGTGTTGAAACCAGAGGCGGCGCTAAACTTGCTGCGGCTGACGGCTGGGGATTTGCCGGGAAACGGGCTGGGACGGATTGATGCCCAGCTTGAAGATGCTCAAGCCCTTTGCCAGTGGTTAGATTATTTGCCTTTGGGTATCGAACTGGTGGGGCGCTATCTGCGGCGCAAGCGGGCGCTGTCCTTGGCAGAAATGCTGGAACGGTTGCAGAGTCAGCGATTGGAGGCGCGGGCATTGCAGGAGGCGGAAGCTGGGATGACGGCTAGGCGCGGAGTGGTGGCAGCTTTTGAGTTGAGTTGGGCGGAGTTGAAACCTCCGGCGCGGACGCTGGGGTGTCTGCTGAGCGTATTTGCTCAGGCTCCGATTCCTTGGGAGTTGGTAGCTGAGTGTTTGCCGGATTGGGATGAGGAGGAGTTGGAGGATTGTCGGGATTACGAACTGCTGGAACAGAGTTTGCTGTCGCTGGTGGAGGATGAAAGCTCAGATCCGGCTCAATCTGGGCTGGTGCAGCCACGCTATCAACTTCATGCTTTGATTCGGGAGTTTTTTGCAGTCAAATTGCAGGAACGCGCCGATGCTGAGGATTTGCGGAGAAGTTTTGCTCTGGCGTTGACAGTGGTGGCAAAGACGATTCCGCAGACTGTGACGCTGGAGGTGCAGCAACGGGTGAAGGAGGCGCTGCCCCATTTGGAGGTGGTGGCGGAGCAATGGTCGCATTTGCTGGAAGATAGCACTGATGCTATGGGGTCTTTCACGGTCTTAGCGTGGGTTGCCGAGGGGCAGAGTTTGTGGGCAGAGGCCGAAAAGTGGTTCAAAGCTTGCCTCCAGATGACAGAGAAATGCTGCGGAGCTGACCATCCCAATACGGCAATGAGTTTGAACAATCTGGCATTGCTTTATTATGCAATGGGTCGCTACCCGAAAGCGGAACCCTTGTATGTGCGATCGCTCGCGATTAGAGAGCAGAAGCTAGGAGCAGAACATCCCTATACGGCAATGAGTTTGAACAATCTGGCAGCGCTTTACTGTGCAATGGGACGCTACCCGGAGGCAGAACCTTTGTATGTGCGATCGCTCTCTATCTATGAGCAGCAGCTAGGAGCAGAACATCCCGATACGGCATTGAGTTTGAACAATCTGGCAGAGCTTTACAAAGCAATGGGACGCTACGCGGAGGCGGAACCCTTGTATGTGCGATCGCTCGCGATCAGAGAGCAGAAGCTAGGAGCAGAACATCCCTATACGGCAAGTAGTTTGAACAATCTGGCAGAGCTGTACTATGGAATGAGACGCTACCAGGAGGCGGAACCTTTGTATGTGCGATCGCTCTCTATCAACGAGCTGCTGTTCGGAGCCGACCATCCTCATACGGCAACGAGTTTGAATAATCTGGCAGAGCTGTACCGTGCAATGGGAAGCTACCCGGAAGCGGAACGCTTGTATGTGCGATCGCTCTCTATCTATGAGCAGCAGCTCGGAGCCGACCATCCCAATACGGCAAAGAGTTTGAACAATCTGGCAGGGCTATACGAGTCAATGGGACGCTACCCGGAAGCAGAACCCTTGTATGTGCGATCGCTCTCTATCAACGAGCAGCAGCTCGGAGCCGACCATCCTCATACGGCAACGAGTTTGAACAATCTGGCAAATCTGTACCATGCAATGGGACGCTACCCCGAGGCGGAACCCTTGCTAGTGCGATCGCTCACGATTAACGAGCAGCAGTTCGGAGCCGACCATCCCACTACGGCAATGAGTTTGAACAATCTGGCATGGCTCTACTATGCAATGGGTCGCTACCCGGAGGCAGAACCGTTTTTTCTGGGAGCATTAGAAATCTTGTTTAACCAATTGGGGAAGAATCATCCCAACACCCAAAGAGTTTGTAGGAATTTCATTAATTTTCTCCAGCAGGCCATATCAACTGGTCAAGACTCGAAACTTTCCCAGCATCCAACAACGCAAGCAATGCTTAAGCGAGTTCGGGAGACGGAGTAGCTGTTGCTGCTAGAGCGATTGTTGCCAATTTCCTACAGGACTTACGCATGGGGCCCAGAAACCGGGTTTTTTCCAGAATACTTCGTTACAGCCCGCAGACTCGGTAAAAAACCCGGTTTCTCTGACGAAGCGCATAAGTCCCGATCGCATTAAAAAGAGATAAGTTGCGATTTTTCGTTTGGTGGGGGCGGGTTTTTGAGATTGTCTATCTGTGTCATAAAGGGTTGAAAAAACCCGCCGCTACAGGTCTATCGAGGATGCGCGAGATTTAAGATTTTACGGTTGATTCCCCTACTTCATCTCATATCCAAACAAATTCGGATCGACTTCTCCCAAATTCAAATCTGCCAAACCATACTCGGCCCAACGCCTTTCTACCATCGCGGCCACATCCGGATCTGACTCCAAAACTTCCCCCCACTCGTGATCGGTTTCCGGCGGCATCTTCGTAGTAGCATCAATCCCCATTCTGCCTCCCAAACCAATCTTTTCACTGGCAAAATCTAAGGTATCAAAGGGCGTATTCGGCAGAATAAACACATCCCGAACCGGATCGACTTTAGAACTAATTGCCCAAACTACTTGACGCGGGTCGCGAATGTTGATACTTTTATCGACAACAATCACAAACTTAGTGTAAGTAAACTGCGGTAATGCACTCCAAAATGCTAAAGCAGCCCTGCGCGCTTGACCGGGATATGCTTTATCGATCGAGATAATTGCCGCTTTATAACTCAGCGCTTCCATCGGTAAGAAGAAATCGACAATTTCCGATACTTGCTGCCGCAAAATAGGGGTATAAATACGGTTAAGCGCGATCGCCATCATTGCTTCTTCTTTCGGCGGCCGCCCGCTAAATGTGGTCAGATAAATCGGGTCTTTGCGGTGCGTCATGCAGTGGAACCGCACCAACGGCGAATCTTCCACGCCGCCGTAATAACCCATGTGATCCCCGAAGGGCCCGTCGGGCAGAACTTCCCCCGGCGTAATCGTTCCTTCTAACACGATTTCCGAGTCTGCCGGTACTTCCAAATCTACGGTTTTGCACTTCGCCAATTGCACGCCGGAACCGCCGTAAAGTCCGGCAAATAACCATTCCGATAAATCTACAGGAATTGGGGTTGCTGCGGCGAGGATAATCAGGGGATCGACTCCAAGGGCGATCGCAACTTCCAACTTTTTACCAGCCTGCGCCGCTTTCCGCAAGTGCCGCGCCCCTCCCCGCACCGATAACCAGTGTACAGTCATCGTGTTTTTTGACTGCAACTGCAACCGATAAACCCCCACATTCGGCGTACCGGTTTCGCAATCTTTGGTAATTACCAAACCCAGGGTGATAATTTTGCCCGCATCTCCCGGATAAGGGCGAATCATCGGGATTTTGTTCAAATCCAGCCCTTGTCCCTCAAGTACCACTTGCTGACAAGCTGGGAAAAAGTCTCGGCCGGGTTTGGCTTTCACTACGTCAAACAGCACTTTGCCGAATTCTATGGCTTGGGAAATCTTTTTCGGCGGTTTCGGCTGTTGCAGCATTCCCAGTTTTTTGCCGAGCTCTTCTAGTTCGATCGGCTTTTCCATGTTCATCGCCCAGCAAACGCGCTGTTCCGTGCCCAACAGGTTAATTGCGACGGGGAAATCTGCCCCTTTGACGTTTTCAAACAGCAATCCGGGGCCGCCTTTTTGCAGCATTTGGTTGGAAATTTCGGCAATTTCGAGGTCGGAATCGACTAAAGCGCTAATCCGGCGCAGTTGTCCCCGTTCTTCGAGTAGTTTTAGGAATCCCCGCAAGTCTCTAGCCATTTTTTTTAAGAATTGTTAACGTTCTTTTGTTATTATGAGCCGATCGACTGCCACAAGTTACTCCTGAACCGCTCAAAAGATACGTATTTAACGAACCGCGAAGACGCGAAGGGCGCGAAGGAAGAGAAAGAAGAAGATAGGTAATGCCTTGTTCGGTTCGGGAGTAGGCTGCATAATGGGTTACATGAAATGTCCAAGATGCGAATCTGACCAAGTTCGTAAAAACGGCCGTCCCAACGGGCACCAGCGGTATCTTTGCAAAGCTTGCCGCCAACATTTTTTTGAGCGGTTGAGTCCGCAGTCTTTCAGTCGCAAATGCACCGAAACACGGTTAAGCGAAGCTATCCCGAAGGAAATCGCCCCTGCAACCACCACAGAGTCAGGCGGAATTGCGATTTTGCTGTTAGATGCCGAAAATCTGAAACTTAAGGTTAATACAGAACAATTTTTAGCCGATTTGTGCGACTATCCCCTGCAAGTTAAAATTGCTTTTGCTAACTGGAAAAACCCGAGTATCGGCAAGTTGGATGCTGAACTTTACGATCGCGGTTACGAACTGATTCACGTTCCGGGCGGTGCTAATAGTGCTGATGGTAAAATGATTGCTTTTGGCGCTGCTATGTTATACCGCTATCGGGATGTCAAACAAGTGTTTGTCTGTTCTTCGGATGGTTTGTTAAATCATCTTTGCAATCAGTTGCAAAATCAGGGAGTGACTGTGTTTCGGGTGCGACGGCAAAATGCTGTGTTGTCTGTAGAAAATCCTCTGACTGGTGATACTCATCATTATTCTTGTGAGAGGGAACTGGAAATCCCTAGTTTTGAAGAATTGGCTAATCAAGTTGCAGAGTTGTTGAAGGCTGAACACAAATCTATTGAGGAGCGAATCGCTCGTTTTTCTAGTGTGGCGGAGCTTTTTCAAGAGCGCCGAACTGTTGCTTTCACTTCTACAACTTCCCCTGCAGCAGCACTGTCGCAGTCAGTACAAAACGAAGTTACCCCGGTGTCTGAAGCATCTTTGGCTTCTGTTGCTGTCAATCAAAATTTGCAAGAAATAATTCCAGATCTCAATTCAAATCCTATTGAGTCCCTGGATGTTTTAAAATATATACTTGTGGAAATAATTGAAACGGCAAAAGTTGAGTTAAAAGAAGATTCTATTCCTGTGGCAATAATTAAGAAAAAGTTTTTTGCCAAATATCAGTTTCATGCTGATTTAATTGTCAAACAATTGTTGGGGAATAATTCCAGTCTAATCAAATTATTCCAGTCAGAATCGGCGGATTTTAAAATAAAATTAATCGGTAGCGAACATCAAGTGGCAATCATTCCAAAGATTGAAAGTTCAGAAGAAGAATAACATTTATGAAGTGGCGATCGCACTTCCCTAGCTTTTTTATAAATACGGCCCTACCTGCGCTATAAATCGCCCGCCAAGCCGTGCGGAATTAGCGGAGTGCGATCGGAAAAATATTTTTTCCGGCGAGCGCCTATTTCGAGGGTCAACCCTACGCGTAATAACTCCAATATAACTTGCAGCAGTTACCCCTCAAAACCTTAATCTAATGTTAACCATAATTTCAAATAAGCTTATTGTTATTGCAGCCATTTCTTAAGAGTTAAAAGTTTAATCTAAAATTAACCATAATTTAAAACAAGCTTATTGTTTTCTAGGTCTTTACTTAGGGATTTCAGTCTATCCTATGTAGGGATTCCCAAAGCCTGCTATCAATATTGAGGACGACAATTATGACTTTCTTCACAGCACGTTGGCGGCGTGCTTTTATAGTTACGCTAGCGGTAGCAGCATTTTCGCTCTCGTTGATTACTTCTGCTGTAGCTGCTGTCACACTAAACGGTTCGGGAGCAACTTTCCCTAAACCTCTTTACGATCGCTACTTCTCTCAGATGAGAAGTGCAAATCAAATTACTGTAAACTACGAAGGAACTGGCAGCGGTGCTGGCATCAAAGCATTAATTGCAGGCACTGTTGATTTCGCAGGCAGCGACGCGCTGATGACGGCGGCGCAAATCGCTGAGGTAAAGCGCGGCGTCATGGCAGTTCCGACTGCTGGCGGCGCTGTTGCAGTTGTCTACAACTTGCCCGGAGTGACGAATCTGAGGCTAAATAACGATGCGATGAAAGGCATCTTTGAAGGCAAGATTACTCGCTGGAATGATGCGAAAATAGCCGGAATTTCTGGACAAGCTAAAAACTTGCCAAATACTCCCATTCGAGTAGCTGTACGCGCAGATAGCAGCGGTACAACTTTTATTTTTGCTAACCACTTGCAGGCGACCGGTAGCAGCATCAAAGCTGCCTCTCAGCCGAGTTGGCCAGGAAGCCCTGTCAGCGGTCAAGGAAACCCCGGCGTAGCTGCTTTGGTGAAAAATACAGCGGGTGCGATCGGCTACGTTCAAGATACTTTTGCTCGGCAAAACAATCTCCAAACAGCATTTATTCAAAATAAAGCTGGCCGATTTGTAGATCCTAGCTTGGCTGAAGCAGAGAAAGCTTTAGCAGGGGAAACATTCCCCGCAGACTTCCGCTTAGTAGAAGGCAATCCTAACGACGGCTATCCGATTGTTGGTTTGACTTGGCTGTTAATCTACAAACAGTATCCTGCTGCGAAAGCAGAGGCTATTAAAAAGATGGTTAATTGGGTGATGACTACAGGTCAAGGTATCAACAAACAGCTAGAGTTTACTCAGATTCCTTCACCTACAGCTCAAAAGGTGGTTCAAACAGTTAATCAGACTGTGGTTGCCAGAGGTTAATTCCGGCGATCGCACGGGGTTAGGAGTTGACGAGTTAAATGTATGACTCAAAACTCATAAATTATCAGGTTAATGTGCGCTAAATTTACTGTGTAAGGTACGCATTGCGTACCTTACAAACCAAGGTCGCAGCGCGCCCCCAGCCCATTACAATTCCTCGTCCTTTAAGCAAATATTTCACTGTGTACGCACTAATTTCGGTATGACCAATATTTCAAAAAAACCGAAGAAATTGACTCGGAAAACGACAGAAATAAACACAGAAGTAGATTTGACAGATACTGCTGGTGAAGGTCTATGGATGGAGTCAGGATTTACACTATTTGTATGGGGTTTTGCCCTAGTGACAGCGGGCACGTTGTTTTGGATGAGTGCGGTAATTTTTAAAGATGCTTGGCCTGCTATTAGCAAATTTGGACTCTCATTCTTGTGGAATCCCAAGTGGGATATCGGCGAGTTGCAGTTTGGGGCTTTGCCGTTTATTTACGGTACTGTAATTAGTTCTGCGATCGGCATAATCATCGCACTTCCTTTAGGGCTGTCAGTAGCTATAGTTACTAGCGAGAACTTCTTACCCGTTTGGGTGCGATCGCCCTTGGGATTCATGGTTGAATTAATCGCGGCTATTCCCAGCGTGATAGTTGGCCTGTGGGGAATCTTTGTTTTGATTCCCTTTTTGTTGCCATTGCAGCAGTCATTGTTCGATAATTTCAGTTGGTTTCCCCTGTTCAGCAGCGAACCTTTAGGCCCCGGAATGCTCCCAGCCGGAATACTGTTATCAATTATGATTTTGCCAACAGTAGCCGCCATCAGCCGCGAGGTATTGATGTCAGTTCCAGTAGATTTGCGAAGTGCTTCCATGTCCCTCGGTGCCACCCGCTGGGAAACAATATTTAAGCTGTTATTGCCAGCAGCTAGTTCGGGGATTATCGGCGCCACCATATTAGCATTGGGACGCGCTTTAGGCGAAACAATGGCAGTCACAATGGTAATTGGCAACTCGATTCAAATTAACTCATCCCTGCTCGCTCCCAGCTACTCAATTCCTGCTGTTTTGGCAAGTCAATTTCGGGAAGCTGTCGAACCGCTGCACACCGGCGCTTTGATGTATTTAGCCTTAATTTTATTTGTGATCACTTTGTTGGTAAATGCGATCGCAGTATTGTTAGTTCAGCTAATTGGCGCCAAGGGAGCTAAAAATTAGCATCATCGAAAGCAATTTGGTCACAAGCCGCGCCGCCGGATTTACCCGCTGGTTCAATCTCAAATCTCAAATCTCAAATCGCATGACTCAAGCAAAAAAAATAGACAGTATTCTGGATGCAGAAATCAACAACCCCCTGTCGCTAAGCAGAACTTTTTTCAGCCGGGGAATGACAGTTATCGCTTTCGCTCTGACAGCTCTCGCCCTGCTCCCTTTGTTTGCTATTTTATACAAAATCCTGGGGGAAGGACTCACACATTTGAGCTGGGAAGTGCTAGTGTCTCTACCAGCACCCGTCGGAGTAGAAGACCAGCCCAACGGCTTTGCAAATGCGATTCTCGGCACGGCTTTAATGGTGGGAATTGCTACATTAATCAGCGTACCCATAGGCGTAATGACGGGAATATTTTTGTCGGAGTTTGGTAGAGAAAACAAAGCGATTACCAATACTATTCGCTTTATCACTGTCATTCTCAGCAGCGTCCCTTCGATCGTAGTTGGCGTCTTTTCCTACGCCCTAATTGTCGTTACCACCAAAGCCTTTTCAGGAGTAGCAGGCGGTTTTGCCCTCGCCGTCATCATGCTTCCAGTTGTTGCTCTGACAACAGAACAAGCATTAAAATTAGTGCCTACTTCTTACCGCCTCGCTTCTGCTGGTTTGGGAGGCGGACGCTTTCAGACTATGTTTCGGATTATCATACCCTCAGCACTTCCAACTATTACCACAGGTATTTTACTCGCTGCTTCCCGGGCCGCCGGCGAAACCGCACCGTTGATAGTAACTGCCTTGTCAAGTCAATTTTGGCCTCCTTTAGTTGATAAGTTGGGCGAGATAATGCAGTCCCCCATAGGTGCAGAAACTATCTCAAAACTCAAAGAAATTCCCGAGACACTGCTAACTCCGACTCCTTCTATGTCGGTATTAATATATAGCTACGCCAGCTCTCCTTACAAGGAGCAGAACGAATTGGCGTGGACTGCTGCCTCTGTCCTTTTGGGCATGGTTTTGATTGCTAGCGTCGCATCCCGTACAGTAACTCGGAAACGCTTGCAAAACCGATAAATCAATAACTAAAGTGCATCTCTCAGTCAAATATTAACCATATAACCAGGCAAATAATGAAACCTAAAGCTAACTTGAAATCAGAAAACTATACAGATCAATTCCTAGACGATGCCACCCCGGAAATTGACCCCCATGCACTCCCAGCATTGCGGGTTCAGGACTTGAGTTTTTCCTACGGCACTCACAAAGTCCTCGAAAATTTATCCATGAATATTCCTCACCCACAAGTTACGGCTATTATTGGCCCATCAGGTTGTGGCAAATCCACTTTTCTCAAAGCTCTAAACCGGATTGGTGAATTGGAGGGAAAAGTTAAAATTGAAGGAAGAGTAGAGTTTTTTGGACAAGATATTTACAGCCCGAAAGTAAACATTAATAGTTTGCGCCGCCAAATTGGGATGGTGTTTCAAAGACCAAATCCTTTTCCGCTGAGCATCTACGATAATATTGCTTACGGGGTGAGGATTTTTGGTCGCAAAAGCAAAGCAGAATTAGATGAAATTGTGGAATCTGCACTCAAAAGTGCGGCGCTTTGGAATGAAGTCAAAGACGATTTGAAAAAATCGGCTCAGGGGATTTCGGGGGGACAGCAGCAGCGACTTTGTATTGCTCGCGCTTTGGCTGTGAAGCCGAAAATTTTGCTGATGGATGAACCTTGTTCTGCTCTAGATCCGATTTCAACGATGAAGATTGAGGAGTTATTTCAGACTCTGCGGCAGCAGTTAACTGTTGTGATTGTGACGCACAATATGCAGCAGGCTGCTCGCGTTTCTGATTACACGGCCTTTTTTAATACTGATGAAAGTCGCATCGGTCGCATGGTTGAATTTGGGCCGACAAGTAAGATTTTTACTTCGGCGGGCAATTCGAGTACGAGAGATTACATTCAAGGCCGTTTCGGTTAATACCAGGGTTTTTTCCTGTCTCTCAGTCGCTATATTCCGACAGGGGCTTAAGTCCCTGTCTCACCGTTAAAGTTCTCTTAAGAACACTATGAAATAGTAATAGTATTTGAGTTATAGCAATCCTAAATCATTTGTGTAATTCTTGTAGGGGCAAACCCCCCGTGGTTGCCCCATGAAGCCGGGGTAGGCACTCTTGGCACTACCCCTACATCTTTTTACGATTCATTTAGGATTGCTATATATCAAATCCGTTAGTATCGGAATTATTCATCTCTCTGTTCTCTTCCTCTGCGTACTCTGCGTACTCTGCGGTTTAATCATTCCAATGCAAGCGGAATTGATATTAGTGTTGACTCAGATTGGGAAACATTATCAATAAGTATTTCAGTCCTCCTAGCTGGGGACTTGATTTTTGATGCGGGGGTTTAGACCCCTGCCGGAATTATTGCAAATATTACTAGATGTAACCTAATATCAGTATGGCACGGAACAGAAAACCGCTATATTTATGTCTTCACCACTTCTTAAGCGAGAGTTAGGTGTTTTCGGCGCAACTCTCATGGGCCTGGGCTCAATCCTCGGTACTGGGGTATTTGTGAGTATCGGCATTGCTGCGGAAGTTGCTGGGCCGGGGGTGATTTTGGCTGTAGGTATTGCAGCTTTTGTTGCTGTTTGCAATGGCCTTAACAGCGCTCAATTAGCGGCAAATCATCCTGTTAGCGGCGGTACTTATGAATATGGCTACAAATATCTCAATCCTTGGCTGGGTTTCACTGCCGGCTGGATGTTTTTGTTGGCGAAAACGGCTTCTGCGGCTACTGCTGCTTTAGGTTTTGCGGGGTATTTTTTAAATGCAGTTGGTGTAGCCGATCGCACTTACTCGATCCTAACAGCTTTAGTCGCCGTCGCCACCATCACTTTAATTGTATTGACGGGAATTAGGCGATCGAATATTGCCAATACTGCCATAGTCTCAGTTACACTTCTATCCTTAGCGGTGTTTGTTGCTGTCGGTTTGCCAGAGGTAAGGTGGGAAATGGCCGCGCTACAGAATCATAGCTCGATCGGCTCCATCTTCCAGGCCACCGCCCTGATGTTTGTCGCTTATAGCGGTTACGCCCGCATCACCACAATGAGCGAGGAAGTGCGGGAACCGAGGGAAACCATTCCCAAAGCCATAATTTTCACTTTGGTGCTGACAATGCTGCTTTACGTGGGGGTAGCAGTAGTTGTCGCGGGCGCGGGGGGAGCCGCTAAATTGTCGTTACAAACAGGCGGCACGGCTGCACCTCTGGAAGTCATCGCCCGGAGTTTCCGAATTCCGGGAGTTTCTCAACTGCTAGCCGTCGGCGCAATTACCGCTATGTTGGGAGTCTTGCTGAACTTAATTTTAGGGCTGTCGCGCATCTGGCTGGCGATGGGGCGGCGCTTGGATATGCCGAGAGTCTTGGCGCGGCTGAATCCTTCGGGGACAACTCCCTACGTGGCTGTGGTGGTTGTGGAAGTTACGATCGCACTTTTAATCCTCGTCGGCGATGTCAAAACCACTTGGTCATTTAGCGCTTTTAGCGTTTTGATATATTACGCTATCACCAACCTCGCCGCGCTGCAACTTTCCCCCGCCGAAAGGCTTTATCCGCAGTGGTTGGCTTGGGTTGGTTTGGGCAATTGTCTGTTTCTGGCTTTCTGGGTGGAGAGGCAAATTTGGCTGACAGGATTGGCATTAATTGCCGCCGGTTTAATTTGGCGGGCGATCGTCCGACTCCCGGCGAGAAACTAGAATTGTGATAAATTGAAACAGCATCCCGCATTGTAGAGGGCCATGCCCGATCGAACCCCCTTGCTGGCGACTCAAGAAACTCCCGCATTGAGCGCTATCAGTCGCTATATAGCTCAAACCCTAATTACCATTCAGGAACAGCATCCCGAATGGATAGCTGAAAAATACAGGAAAACCCCCTGGGCCCAACCTGATTTTCAGTCAGTTTTGATTGGAAAATTGACAAAAAGTTTCACAGTAGCCAGCGATACAGATTCCCTGGTGCTGACTGCGAAAAAATACCTACAAATTCTGCTGGTTCCAGAATTCGTTAATTCACCTCAATTCAGCAAATTATCGGTCAAAATTCAGCAGCTAGCCCAATCTCAAACAGCGCCACCTAAATCACAAAACTCAGTTTCGTCAAAGCCTCCCACTCCCACCACCCATCAAACAAATTCGCTTCCAATCGGCATTGCTATCTTGCTGCTAGATGTCGAAAATTTGCAACTAACCGTCGAAACCGAAAAATTCCTAGAGGGAATTTGCCACTATCCAATCCAAATCAAAGTGGCCTTTGCCAACTGGCGCAGCATGGGCAAAAAAGATGCCGAATTTCACCAGCGCGGCTATCAACTAATTCACGTCCCCCCCGGCAAAGACAGCGCCGACTTAAAAATGGCTACAGTCGGCGCATCGATTTTCGTACATTATCCCACAGCCAAAGAGATTTTTGTCTGTTCGTCCGATCGCGCCCTCACTCACCTCAGCAATACACTGCAAGCCCACGGATTAACCGTATTTCAAGTCCGCAAACAAATAGATAAAATCATAGTTTTAAACAGCAAAACCGGACAAATGGAAACCCATTCCCTTGTAACCGTACCGGAAATTACACCCCTAGAACAATTAGTTGTTCAGCTAAAAGAATTAATCAAAAAAGAGCAAAAACGCACCTCGACTCAGTGGATCAAAGTTTCTACTGTTTCAGCTTTATTTAGGGAAAATTACGGCTTAGTCCTCAATCAAGTTGTTGCCCATCATTTGCTCGGTACTAAAACCCGGGATATCTTTCTGAAATATCCCACCGATTTTGTCCTCCACAAACCCTCAGAAGTTTCTCAAACTTATGTCACTCTTTTTGAAGTAAGATTATCGCCCCCACCGCCAATACTGAGCCAAGAAATTCTGAATAACCACCAGACAGCACCTGCGACTTTGACCGATATTAATTCTTTGGAAGACTTGGAAAGAGCTCTTGTCAAAATCGTTGGCGACTTAACCGGCAACTCTCGTGAAAATTCTGTATTTCTCTCCAATGTAGGCAGCGAATTTCACAGACAATACGGCAAACAAATTACCCAAATAATTAAAGATTTTAATCTCGGTAGGAAATTTACTAAGTTTTTGCAATCCTGCACTTCTCTCCAGCTAAAAAAAGCCGAAAAAGGCTGGCAAGTTTCTCTCAATTAATTAAAAATTAAAATATATCAACCTCCCCATTACTAGCAACTTGAGTTATCATACAATCGAGACGTAAAGAAATGTAAAGGGATATGCAGGACAAAGTTGTGGTTGTGGTGGGTGCAACTGGCGGCATCGGTTCAGCGGTGGCCCGCAAACTCGCTGATGCGGGTGCGAGGCTAGTGCTCGCCGCCAGAGACAGCAGTAAATTAGACGCTTTAGCTAGCGAACTTTCAACAACAGAGGTACTGTGCGTACCCACAGATATCACCGATTTGCCCCAAGTCGAGACGCTGATGCACAAAGCTGGGGGGCATTTCGGACAAATTGATGCCCTCGTAAACGCCGCCGGTGCCGGAATTCTCAAGCAGTGGAACAAGTTAGAACCCGCTGATTTAGATGCAATGCTTGACTTGAACTTGAAAGGCAGTTTTTACACGTCTCAAGCAGCGGCGAATGTGATGAAAGAGCGCAAATCCGGCCACATTTGCAATGTTATCGGGATTTTGGGCAAGCATTCGATGGCGATGGGAACGGCTTATTGCGCTTCAAAGTTTGGGGTAGTTGGTTTCAGCAAGTGCATGGCAGATGAGCTGCGACGCTACGGCATTAAGTTTACGCTATTCTATTTTGGCGGGGTGGATTCTCCGTTTTGGGATAATGTGAGTTTGAAGGTAGACAGGTCAAAAATGCTGACTACCGACACTGCCGCCAATGCGATTATGTTTGCTCTTTCGGCTGACCCGCAAGCTGTGCCGATGGAGATTAATATTCAGCCGGAAAGTCATTTGTTCTTTTAGCTATTGAGGAGTGATTTGAAGGCAGAAGCCAGCGGAAGCTGAAGGCAAAAAAAATTATGATATTTTTAGGTTTGAGAACTTGTACAGCCGTTAATTATGTAGGGTGCATGGGTTCGCGCACCTTACCCCTATAAATAGCACGTCAAACCATTTTTTTGCCTTAGTCCTATTGGTGAAGGCCTAGCGGTCAAACCTAAGTTATCGCACACACCGGGTTTCTTTTAAGGGCCGACTTATTTCTACCTTCAGAGGGAGCTAGGATATTCAATCTTTAGGTTATTATTAAGTGGGCGCGCAATAAAAAGTATGAAAAATATCCATTACTCAATTCCTCCTTTGCAATTTCGCCTTGAAAATCAGCAGATTTTCCATTTTTCAGTTTCCATTTTCAATTATTGATTATGGAGTTCGATCGCATTCAATTTTACGTTGAAAACGCTAAAGTATCCCGCGAGTGGTTTGTCAGCCAGTTAGGCTTTCAATCAATAGCAGGTTATGCCAACAGCCACACTCACACTGAAGTTGTCAGCAGTGGCAATGTATGTTTTGTTTTATCTTCGCCCCTGACACCCGCTAGTCCCGCTGCTAGTTGGTTGAAGTTTCATCCTCCAGGGATTGCCGATGTGGGTTTTCGGGTAAAAGACATTGAATTAGCGGTAGCTAGAGCGGCTGCTGAAGGCGCTAAAATCCTGGAACCGATTCAAGAAGACCTAAACGCAGGAGGCTATTTTAAGCGGGCAAAAATCGCGGGCTGGGGAGATTTAAGCCATACGCTCGTGGAGCGAATTGGCAGCCATTCACTGCTATCAGCTTCGGATAAGCTGCCGTTGTTTACCCGGATTGACCACGTAGTGTTAAATGTTGAATCTGGGGATTTGTCAAGTGCTGTGAGTTGGTATCAAAAAATATTAGGTTTTCAACCGCAGCAAAATTTTGACATTCAGACTGAGAAATCGGCTTTGCGGAGCCAAGTTATGGTGCACGCTGAAGGTGGGGTGCAATTCCCGATTAATGAACCGGCATCAGCTAATTCTCAAATTCAAGAGTTTTTGAGCGCAAATCGGGGGCCGGGAATTCAGCACATGGCTTTGCAAACTAATAATATTGTGGGTGTTGTGGCCGATTTGCGATCGTGCGGTTTGCCTTTTCTGCCGGTTCCTCCAACATACTACTCCGAATTGCAGCAGCGGCAAAACTATTTGCCCGCAGATTGGCAAGCAATTGCAGCTTGTCAAGTTTTGGCAGATTGGCAAGAAGATACTCCCGCAGCGATGCTGCTGCAAATCTTTACCCAGCCAATTTTTGCAGAACCGACTTTCTTTTTCGAGATTATTGAGCGCCGAGTTAGTTTAGTTAACGGCAAACAGGTGCAAGCTGGAGGTTTTGGGGCGGGGAATTTTCGAGCTTTGTTTGAGGCAATTGAACGGGAACAAATGAAGAGGGGAAGTTTGATAGATGATTGACAAAATTTCCACTTTTTAGGTCATACAGGCGTGTTAATCAGCACTGCGATATCTTTCCAACCGTAGGCAATTTCTTTGAGTGCAACTCCTGCTCTACTTGTTTGCTGTTCGTCTACTTTTTCACCTCCTAAGAATTCATAAAATTTATAGGCTGAATTGTCTCCTAGTACCCAAACTAGCATCGAGTTCAAACCTAACTCTGCCAATTTTGTGGCAACTGTTCTCACGAGTTGCCGTCCGATTCCTTGACGCTGATATTCCTCCAAAATATAGATGGCAAATAATTCTCCTTTATATACATATTTGCCGGTGCGCTCGCAACCACCTGCCGCAAAACCCACAATTAGTCCCAAGTCATTCTCAGCAACGCAGACAAAAACCCCAGTATTTTTGACGTTTGCCAGGATTTCTTGCCAACGGCTTTCTGCTT
>JACJNV010000380.1 GCA_014695175.1 Microcoleus sp. FACHB-DQ6
AGCAGCGGTGCAAAAAGAGTTAAATAAGTTGACGAATGAAGTCATTGCTTCTTTGACGGGATGGCAATTCATTTTAGAAGCTATATCTGTAGCAAAACTTTAGGAAATTGGTATAAGGCTTTTAAAATCTCCTGTTGTCCCGATGCGCCTTGCGCTGCTTGACCCCAAACTCCTGTAAAATAGTAGCGACCTCTGCTGAAGAATTCCGGGTCATTGATGACTGTTGCTACGTCTTCTAGTGTAAACATTGGATCGCGGGGGCGTCCCATTTCAAATACTTGGTCGTTGTAGAGGCGGACTAACAGAAATCCTACCAATTGCGTGAGGTAGGGTTGGCCATGAGTTAGTTCATAAATGCGATCGAGGGCTTCTGGTTTGTAGTCGAGGAGAAAATCATCATCGGGATTGGCTAAAACTTGGCGAGTTGCACCTAGACTCAGGAAACCTACTCGGATGGGGATAATGCTAGCAAAAAAAGGATTGAAATAATCCTCGGTCATTTCATCCAAGGTGTGCAATCCCGCAAAAGCAAAGGCTACTTTAGAACTCATTTGCACCATCCCTCGCAAAAAACCGATAAAATCTTGATTGATGTTCCCAGCGTCTATCAATTCTTCTATTTTTTCAAACTCGTCTAAAGCAATGATTAATCCACTTTCTATATTTGCTATTACTTGTTCGATGTAGCGTCCAAAAGTGAGATAGGGTAAATCGAGTAAATCGCGATCGGCAGGAGGTGCAATCTTGACTGTTTTGGCAATGGCATCGGTGATGAATATTAGCAGTTCGCCGACTCCTTGAGAGCAATCTCCTACCCGCAGCAAATTCACATAAGCTAGCTGTACTTTTGAGCCTAAGCAGTTGCTAGCATTCAACAAAATCGAAGTTTTTCCCATCCGCCGAGCACCGTAGAGAGCCACACATTGAAGCGGATTGCCTTTTACCCACAACTCCTCTAGCTGTCTGATGATGTCTTCGCGGCCGACAAACAGATTGCCTTGGACTGGATCGCCGATCGTATAGGGGATACTCACAGGTTGAGCCATCGAAATATCTCCTATTTTAGTGGTCAGTGGTAATAATATTTCTAGCCATTTTTTAACTATTTTAATAATTAAATTTCGTTCGGAATTTGATATAATATCTGTTTGATTAAGGATATTTGCAAGCTCACCTAATGCTCGGTTGAGGGCAAGGGAAGGGGCAGAACGAGATACGCTATTCTGGACGACTTGAACATCGGCAATTACCCGCCGTAGAGAAGCAATTGCTTCCCAAGTAGTGCCACGCAGCAGAGGTGGATTTGGGGAAGCAGGCAGCTTCAGGGAAGCAATCTCGGCTAGTTCTGCTGTTTGGTGAAAATCTGTGAGAATCTGCGCTAAGGAAAACATCTCCTCTCCATACAGCAGATCTCGCACTACAGCGAAAGCTTCTGTGGCTTTGTCTGGTTCTTGCTCGTGGAGATACCAGAAACCAGCGGCAGAGGCACGGGCAGGAGTATTTAAACGAATTTCTGTTTGAAAACGAGCTTGAATTTGTTGTCGCCAAGGTGCGGTGATGAAAAAACCTGCTACTGCTTCTGACTTCATTCCTTCACTTAGAGAAACTGAGGCAAAACGCACCAACTTCCAATCATAAGGATCTTCTGATAATTGAGCGACGCGATAGATAAGTTGGTCTTTTGGTGTCTCTGCCAGGACACGATTTACAGCTTTAACAACAGGGATAAACTGAAGGGTAAACCGTAGTAATTGGTTAATGTTGTGCAATCCTGTTTCCCAATCCCGGCTCAGCCAATTAGCTATGTGAGAAGATAGGTAGGGAAGGGGAAGTGGGGTAATGTGAGGAAATTGTCTATTTTGCTGTTGACGCTGGAGTAGGGTAAACGGTACAGCGAAAAGCCAATTTTCAGGACGTGCGGACGCCACGCCCCACGCCACGCCGAACGCCACGCCGAACGCCACGCCGGACGCCACGTCCCGCGCCACGTCCCGCGCCACGCCCAACGCCACGCCGAACGCCACGCCGAACGCCACGCCGGACGCCACGCCGGACGCCACGCCCAACGCCACGCCGAACGCCACGCCGGACGCCACGCCGGACGCCACGCCCAACGCCACGCCGGACCAACCGATAGAAATGCCTATTTCCTCGAAAAATCTACTCAAGCCTACGGGGATAACAATGATTAACATCAAGGCTTGTAGAATTAACTGACGCTGGACGGAATTGTGACGCAACCACTCCCACTTTTCTCGCCAGGTTTTGGCGTCTTTTAAATTAGATTCACCACCAAAGGTAGACTCATACCACCGCAAAGCTTGAGGAAAGAAAAACACCCAATATAACAATCGCAGGTAATCTAAAGGATTCCACAAAGAAAGAGGACGCTTCAGTTTGGGAGCTAAATCTAACCGAGGAACAGGGCGATCGTTTTGACTCATAAATAGGTGGGGATGAATAAACAGGACTTACGCACGGGTGGTGAGAAACCGGGTTTTTTACCAAATCTGCGATTCTCTAACGAAATATTTTCGTAAAAAACCCGGTTTCTGGGCCCCCATGTGTAAGTCCTAGTTGATATAACGGGCATAAGTTTGATAGCACAACTGCATCAATTTCTGAGGAGAGCCGCCACTTTCAGCAATTAACCCCGCAATTTCTGCCTCAGTAAAATTCACGGGCTGAGCAACAGGTGTTAACCAGGAAGCCTGGAGGCGACTAGCAATAAATTTGCGGCTGATTTTTTCATCCCATTGCTTCATAGTTTCCTCAACGCAAATCCCTCTGAAAGGAGATGTCATATTTTTGTCTTCACTGTCAGGAAAGAGGATATCGAGAGGGTTACGGGCAGAGACAACTAGACGCAAAGGTGCGTTATTTCCCTCCGCCAAACCCCGCAATTGGCCGCGTACTTGGTTAGTAAATTCATCGGAGGTCATTTTTTCAACTTGATCTAAAAGCAACAGGAATCGGTGCGATTCTAAAGCCCTTTGTAGTTGATATCCTTTCGCTGTCTCGATACCTGCTTTGTCGCACAAAGCACGGTAAAAATCATCTTCATCGCAAACATTTCTTAAATCGAGGTAAATGGGTTGGCGCGGATGATGGAGTTGAGTTGGTGCTTGTCGGTAAATGGCTTGTAGGAGGGAACTTTTGCCGATCGCTCTTTCGCCAATGATTGCTACGCTACTGCCACTATTCAGCGTCTGGAACACCCACCGAATTTCCCTTTCTCTGCCAAATAAAAATCGCGGATCGTCTATCTTGCCATGCTGGGGAATAAAGGGATTATCGTGGTTGATATTTAGCTGTTCTAATTCTGCTATTGGATTGTCATTTGGTAATGATTCTTGGGGCGATGGCGTTCCATTGGGTTCTTCAATTTTTTCCCAATTCAATCCTAAAGCCTTGCAAATTCCAACAAAATACTGGGACTTGACACCCTTACAGTTGAAAAAATTATTAACTGTACCAACACCGATGCCTATCTGTGGATGTTTGCCTTCCCCCACCACAACACGATCGGCTAAGTCTTGGCGACTCCAGCCTTTACCTGTCTGAGCTGTTTTTGCTTTTTCGATTCCTGCCTGGGATGCTTTGAGCGTTGGTTGCGGCATAGCCAAATTACAAACCTTTTAAGTATTATAGCGAGCGATCGCCAACCAAACGCATCCTAAACGCATACCCAACTCATACTAAGTGAAACCTATACACAGGCTGACTTTCAAGCTTTTACCCTTTAACATTAAAACATATCCAATAAGAAAGTAGCAATCATGAAAGCTAAACCAAATATGACACCTGCTAAACCCAAATCTACTAAAATGACTCCTAAAAACACTCCTCCTCAATCTCTCTCTCCTTTCCAGTACGTCTTCGCCACTGTTATCTGTATTACCTTCTTTTCTGGAGGAGTCTCTTTCTGGATTAGTACGGAAGATCGGCCATCTCCCCAACGAGAGCGCATTTTTGAGACTTGTAATAGCACTTGGAATATGGGTGTCGGTGCGATTTTTGGACTTTTAAGTAGTAAGGTAGTTCAAGATAATGATGATGATGATAATGAGTAACCTCTGATAGTTTATTTGCAAAAAGGCGATCGCCCTTCATGTCCAAAAGTGCGATCGCCCCTAGCGTCATTCTGCTAATATTTATTAAATCAGAGGTGTAAAAACATGGCAAGAAGCAAGCATATCTCCAGAAGATGCCAGAAGAATTCAGAATGCAGCCGATCGGACAAAACAAACCATCATAGTTGTTGGCAGTCGAGCAAACGGGACAAGTACGCCAACTTCTGACTGGGACTATATAATGTTAGGTAACTCTCGCCAGCGGCATTCCGCTCGCAGTTCCGTCCCTCGGGTACAAGTGGCGGCGAAATTAATAGTTCAGGTCGAGAAACTGGAATCGATATTTTTACTGGCCCCCTCATCTCAGGAGAACCTCACGTTATATTTGAGCCAGACTTAGGAGAGGCAAATGAATCGAGCTGATGAAATTACAATCAATCAAATTCAACAAGAATTAATTAGCCAAGAAGATGCAAAAAACTGGTTTTTAAGCTTCCCAACCGAATACCAGCAGGAAATATTGCAGCGGCTATCCTACATGACCCTCCAAGCAAGGGCGCGAGAAGAAGATGTTTCCCTAGCTATTGCCAAATCAAAACTTCGCCCAACTTACACCCCTTGTGTGTTGCTGAGTAGAGGGCGATTAAAAGAACAAATGGCAAAGCTTTTGAAACTGCCGCCCTCAGAATTTATCAAAACCTTTTTCCTGTTAATGAGTTTATTGGCAATTGCCGATGCGCGCAGGTACTGCAAATATTGTCAAGATGGCTGTAGCCACTGGTGGCATCGCGATTTGAGCGATCGCAAAGTTTTAGATGAAATTCAGCGCGATTTTCAACAAAGCATTCTTGTTTGAGTTATAATCGGCTGTGATGCGAGCGGGCGATCGCCACTGACGCTGCCGCCATAATTTCACTTATTTCAACTTCTTATTTTTCTCTTATACTCTACTTCCCTTAATTACAAAACAAACTCGGCTCTACATGAAAAAAACTTCCCAGAATCAAGGCCAGCTCTTTGCCAATATCTGCCTCACCATTAACCACTTCATACACTCTTTTTTCAGACCCCATAACTCCCACCAAATCCGCTGGTTGTAACTCTCTTTGTTCCATCAAAAACAGCAATATTGAATTAGGGGTAGCTGTGGCTCCCGGTGCATAGTATTCTTGCTCAAATTTTTCAATTAATACAATCAGCAATTCATATAACTCCTCTTCTTCAGGAGTTCGATCGCGCTGGTGCATCAACTCTTCCACAATAGCGAGAGCATTTTCATTATCCGCTTCATTTCTAATTATTTTCGGCTGATACTGAGACAATAACTCTTTGTATTTATCTGGATTAAAAGTAAGGGTCATTTTTCCATTTCTCCTTATCATACTCAGCATGGGTGAGAATATATTTGATATAAATTAATTGGCTTTCATAATCAATACTAACGATTAATCGATAATTATTACCTTTGATATTAAAAACTGTAAACCCCCCAACTGCTTCGGCTTTAGGAAAAACAGATTGTACCTCAATTAAGTTAGACCATTTAGCCTTGCTAGCAATTTTAAACCAGTTATCCAAAGCTTCCCCGCAATCAGCATGAGTTTCGCTGTATTCACGCACCCGTTTGTAGCTGATTATGTGCATCTACTATACGCAATTTAAACTAACTTTTAGTTTAGCTCAACCAATTTCTTTGGTCAAGAGCGATCGCCCTTAATCTGCAAAAGGTAGAATAGGCCGGAAAGCCTGTTCCTAGAACCCCATTTGTGGAACAGACCGGAAAGCCTGTTCCTAGAACCGACAAGAAGACTGACTGTTTGTGAAACAGGCCCGAAAGCCTGTTCCTGACAAAAGGCCACACAGATTACGAATCTCGATCGAGCTTCAGCACAGCCATAAAAGCCTCCTGCGGCACATCCACAGTACCCACAGACTTCATCCGCTTCTTACCCTTCGCCTGCTTTTGCAGCAACTTCTTCTTCCGCGAAATATCACCGCCGTAACACTTCGCCAACACATCCTTCCGCAAAGCCGGAATGTGCTCCGAAGCAATCACCTTCGCGCCAATTGTCGCTTGAATCGGCACCTTAAATTGATGGCGAGGAATCAACTCCTTGAGTTTTTCCGTCAATCCGCGGCCCACATTATAAGCCTTATCCCGGTGTACGATCATCGCCAAAGCGTCAACCGGATCGCCATTAATTAAAATGTCCATTTTCACTAACGGATTTTCGCGATAACCGATGAGGTGATACTCCATGCTCGCATAACCGCGCGATCGCGATTTCATCTGGTCGAAAAAGTCAGTCACCACCTCCGCCAAAGGCAACTCGTAAACCAGCGTAGTTCGGCCTTGACTCAGATACTTCATATCCATAAAAATGCCCCGCCGACTTTGAGACAGTTCCATCAGCGCGCCCACATAAGTTTCCGGCGACAGCATTTCTACCCGCACATAAGGTTCCTCAATTTTCTCGCGATACTGAGGATCGGGCAAGTGGCTGGGATTGTCAATTGTTAATACTTCTCCTTTAATTGTTGTGATTTGATAAACCACAGAAGGAGCCGTAACAATCAAATCCAAATTGTATTCTCTCTCCAGTCTTTCTTGCACAATTTCCATGTGCAGCAAACCCAAGAAACCGCAGCGGAAACCAAATCCCATCGCACTCGAAGTTTCCGGTTCGTAAGAAAGCGCCGCATCGTTGAGTTCGAGTTTTTCTAAAGCTTCCCGCAAATCGGGAAATTGGTCAGCATCGATCGGGAACAAGCCACAAAAAACCATCGGTTTTG
>JACJNV010000381.1 GCA_014695175.1 Microcoleus sp. FACHB-DQ6
CGATCTTCCCCAGAAGCGCCAGTCATATTCTTCGGCGCGCCCCGCTTCCCGTCTTCGGCTTTAAAAATCCGGTTGTACTGAAAATCCAGCAGCGTTTGCAGGCTTTCCACCGCTACCATAAACACAGAACCGCCCCGCCCGCCGGTGCCGCCGCTCGGCCCGCCCGCCGGTACATACTTTTCTCTGCGAAAAGCTACCATGCCGTCGCCGCCTTTGCCGGCTGCGACTTGAATATCTGCTCGATCGATAAATTGCATAATTTAGTCAGTAGTCAATAGTCAGTGTCAATAGTCATTAGTTATTATTATACCAGATGCAAGTACCATATTCCCCTTTTCCTTTACTCCGCGTCGGCGGACGACAGCCAAGTTTCGTCGCGATTTACAGTTGCCGGAGAAATATAATTATACCAATTCTGAAAAGTAGTGCAGAGCGAGAGATTGTACGCCAGCATCTGTAGGGAAACGGCACTGCCGTGTCCGGCTCCAAAATCTTTTAATAATCTCTATAAGAATTTGAGGATTCTACCAAGACTTTTATTGAATTAGTATTATAAAAGCAGATTTGATATTAGCAGGAATCACGCACGAAAACAGAATAAACTGGGTTTTTATCAGGGGCGAATAGCTGTCAAAGTATTTTTTAGTGCCAAAAATGGGTTTCTAAATCATCGCAAATACTCTACTGAAAATTAGCAATTGCTAATTACAGGACTTCCCCAAATACTGATTTAACGTGCTAATTATAGCCGTAAGGTGCTTATGGGCGCATCCTACAGATAGAGGTTCTGCGCCCCGGAATGAATTACCAATTAGCAATTACCCATTCCTTTTAACAATAGGACGATACATCTTCCTTACATTCATCTGCCAAATAGCAGAGAGCTCGAAAGCGCATCCCGACTAATTGTTCGTAAAGCGGGTTAATCTGGCACATCGCCGGAATGTGGACGATTTTGTGACCAAATAACACGACATCTCGCTCAAACGGACACTGGGGCGGAATAATTTTACAGACAAAGTGTGCCAATTTTGGGTCGTGAATTTCCCAGCCGTCGAGCCAGTCTTTTACCGGTTGCAGGACATTTTTGTGGTGAGGTTTAGGTAGCCGAGATGAAAGCGGTGTTCCGGCGGCGGGGGCGACAGTCGCATCAAAGACTATTTGGCTGCTGGGCCCCTGCGGAGCATCGCACTTGCTGTCTTCGATGGTGTGTCGCAGAGCTTCGATCGCCTCTACATTGTGCCCCAAAGCTGTGCAAAACTTATAGATTACCTCGTCTTCGCTGAGCGAGTAGGTACCGTCTGCCAAAGCTACCATGACTGCTGTCCTCAAAAAATCCTCGCCTTTGGCAGTGTCTTCCCCTAACACAGCGGCTAATTCCTCTGGGGCAATAGGTTCAAAACCCGCCTCAAAACATACCGGGTGTAGTTCATCCTGAGTTAGATTTGCAATCATTTTTTGCTCGTCTTCGTCAAAGTTGCCGTCTGCCCAAGCAATTGTCAGCAATCCCCGCAGCCAAGCAGTAATCTCTTCATTGGTGCAGGAAGATTTAGCGTTACTCATTAGCATTTCCACTTGGATGTACCAGTCAATTTGTTCGTTTACAGCGGACTCAATATTCCCCTCCCAATAATTTTTACTGGTTTTGTGGTCGATGGATGGTCTATTTGTGGAAGGTTTGTGCCCGAAGATTGCTCCAAACGCTTGTAGTGGATGTGTTAAAAGCATATTTGTTTTTCAGCAGCATCGCTGACTAGCGAGCTAATCTATTGGCTAATCCTATTCCCTAAAAAGTCATCTATCGCGAGGAATAGGTTTGTTGCATTCATCTTAACTCTAGTTGCACCGATTGAGCGGGCGATCGACTTTTATTCAAGCCCGATTGCCATTAGCAACGCAATTTTTCGCAAGAAATAAAAGGTTGGCAAGCGTTGGATCTAATCAGACACTGGGTTTGTCACCCAGGGGCGATCGATCTTCGCTCTGTTTACATTTTAATATATATTTTTGTAAATTTTTCTGTGCCGGCAGCACAATATTAACAGCGAGGCGGATTTAAGCTGTTGAAAGAAAAATAGCCGAGGAAAGTTTTACCGCCGATCAACGGTTTTGATTGCTGTGTCCGTCTAGGAATGAGAGATTTTTTTAACTTCGGCGGCACAAAATCCAGCGCAATTCCATTGGCGGGCGTGCGTTTGCCATCGGGAAGACATCTCGACCGGTGGCCCAACTGGGAAACCAGGGCGTCGGCGGCCATGCTCCTTCTGGCAGGTGGTGGCGTTCGTACTCAAACACCAATTCGTCGGAAATTTGGACTAAGGGCAACCCTTCCATTGCGGTGGCGAGTTCTTGGGGCGTAAATAAAGTAGACCAGGAGAGTTGGGCAACTTGTCGCACGAGGGCATCTGGCTGGTAGTCGCCGACGGTTAAAAACGTGCTGAACAGCAACAGGCCTCCGGGACACAGGGAATCGCACATTTTAGCCAGGAAAAGCCGTACTTGATCGCTGTCTCGAAAATGTGAAATGACTTCGGCGGCAACTGCCAACTGGTAGCGGGCCGGTTTCATCCGCATTAAGGGGTCGAGCACATCGCCTTCAGTAACTGTGACGGGAAGATTTTCGGCTGTTACGGCAGCTTTCAATTGTTCTGCAAAAGCTGGAGTTAGTTCGATCGCATCTACAGAATAGCCCAATCTCGCCAGGGGCAAGGTATTGCGGCCGGTACCAGCCCCCACGTCCAAAATCCGCACTCGATCGGGCGTGCCCAATTTAGCAGCCGTTGCCATCAATTTTGCGTCTGGATGAGAACCGAAAAGCGGAGGTTCTCTGGTGTCTACCCAGCTTTTGTACTGTTCTCCAACTGTTGAGGTAGTAACAATCACTTTGCAGGCTAAACCTGTTTGCGGCGGCTGTACTGATTCGTATTGCAGGATCAGCATCGATGCTGTGGAGGTGCGGTAGCCTTGTTCTAACTTGTTGACTAAAAGCTTGCTGAGTTCGTCTCTGCGTTCTTCTGGCAGGGGTCTGTCGAGAGTGCGAAATAGCTGTTCTATCGCCTTGAGATAGTGACTTACCATTCCCGGGACGCAGGGGAAAACTAATTCTCCGCGAGCGATTATGCGAGTATTAATTTTGTAGAGGATAGCTTGCTGGAGAATGTCGGGATTTACTACCAGCGGTAGCTGTTCGGTCTGGTCGATCGTACTTTCGGCGCCCATAAATTCCGCGAAGAAGTCATTAGTTATTAGTGATTAGTCATTAGTCATAGGGAAGTCTTTTGAGAGCTAACTGTACAATTTAAGAGTATAAAAAAGCCGATTTTAGATTTATTAGGTTTGGTTGCTTCGTCTTTTTAGACTGTAGAAAATCAAATTTGAGAGCTTTATTTTGGATAAATCTCAAATCTCAAATCTCAAATCGACCAAGCCCAAAACCCGAGTAGGTTCCAAAATCGGAGTTAGTATCAATATAAGCTGTAGCGCATTTAAATTGTATGTTTCACGGCGAGGTGGAAAAAGCGTCAAATCCTCTCGCCTTCTCCCCTCTCTCTCCTTCCCCTCGTCAGCCATAACAGGCAATGTATATGGGTAGCAACTTAAAGCTGGGCTTAGTTGCTGCCGGTAAAAGTCACCTCGGGGAACTTTGACTGAGCTTCAGTCATCGGGCGCCGTCTGCCTTCCTCTTGCCAGTAATTGATTACTTCTGTAGCTTGGTTGAGGACTTCGACGCGATCGTTGTCAGCAATCCAGTGTTTGGCTTCGAGTTCGTTTTTGAGTTCTTCCCACGCATCCTTGCGGGGCCAGAAAAAGTAAGCTGTCAGCGGGCTAGTTCCTTTGCCGACAACTTGGTCAACGGCGAGGGCAACATTCTCTTCTAGCCAGAGAACTTTTAAGATGAACTTGGACAAGCAAACCTCCAGGGTTCCGATCGAACTTGTTAAAAATTTCTACAATCGCTAAGCGTAGCACACTCTGTTCGATAATTGGTCATCGGCCATGAAAAGTTTTGTGGCGCGGCTGGTTTTAGCGCCACTCAGGGGCTGGGAACAGATAAAATTTGGGTTCTCACGCGCCCTAGGTACAAGGATGGTTAAGTTGTGAACAGAGTTATTGTAGTCTTCGACATTGACGGTGTGGTGCGGGATGTGTCGGGTTCCTACCGGCGGGCGATCGCCGATGCGGTGGAGCATTTCACGGCGGGTGCTTTTCGCCCGAATTCTCTCGATATCGACTCTCTGAAGTCTGAGGGAGTGTGGAATAATGACTGGCAAGCGTCTTTCGAGTTAGTTTGCCGTTATTTTGAGGGGATTGGGCGATCGAGAAACGAACTCGCTCTCAACTATGACGAATTAGTGGCTTTTTTCCAAAGTCGCTATCGCGGGCCTGACGAGGAAAATTGGACTGGTTACATTTGCGACGAACCGCTGCTGTTAAGTCCGGCTTACCTGGAAAATTTAACGGTTGGGGGCATTTTTTGGGGCTTTTTTAGCGGGGCGATGCGGGATGAAGCTGCTTATGTTTTATCAGGGAAACTGAGTTTAAATTCCCCCGTGTTGGTGGCGATGGAAGATGCACCGGGAAAACCCGATCCGGCTGGACTTTTCGCGGCAATTGAACAGTTGGAAAACCTGCACGGTTTAGAAAAAAATTTGCCCGTGATTTACGCGGGAGATACTGTTGCCGATATTTACACGGTTGTGAATGCGCGGGAAGTGCAACCAAATCGGGTTTGGCTGGGGACTGGAATTTTGCCACCTCATGTTTTGGATGATTCTGTGCGCTGCGATGCTTATGCTGCAGCGCTGAAAACTGCTGGTGCAGCAGCGGTTTTCAGGAATGTCGAAGAGTTGACGGCTGCGCGGATTCGAGAATTAGTCAATTGTTAGTTGTTAGTTGTTAGTTGTCAATTGTCAGTAGTTAGTTGTCGAAATAACAAATAACCAATGATATCGTTTCCGATTGTATCGGAATAATAAAATCGAGTCAACAGTTAACACTCAAACATTCAGTTTTTCGACCCGCCCGTCAACAGTCAACAGTCAACAGTTAACAGTCAACAGTCAACTTTCCCTTTGAGATTATTGCAAGTGCAAGAATTTGTCTAATGCACTGACTGCAACTGGTGGCCAGCGCCGGGTATGGGCAACCCAATCGATGTCTTTGTAGCGGGAATCGAGGCCGACTGCTGCTACCCAATTGCTCTCAGCTTCGCCGCGCTTCCCGGCTTCCCAAAGACAGGCGGTGAGGGCGGCTCTCATGTCGGCAAATTGGGGGTATCTGCGGACGATGTTTTTCATGTTGCGAATTGCTTCTTTAGTTTGCCCGTTTTGATAAAGTGCGAGGGCGTGGTTGGCGCGGGCAAAGGCGTATTCGGGGGCTAATTCAAAGGCTTTGCGGTAGTCGGCAATTGCTTGTTCCCATTTTCCTAAACCTGCTTCGGCGTTGCCTCGGTTGTTGTAGGCTGCTGGATCTTTGGGGTCTAATTCTAGCACGTGATTGTAGTCGGCGATCGCTTCTTCCCAGCGTCCTAAACCTTCTAAGGCTGTGCCGCGGTTTAGGTATGGATCGGGGGCATCGGGAGCTAGTTCGATCGCTCTTTCGTAGTCGGAAATTGCTGCTTGCAGCTTGTTTTGGCTGACTCTAGAATTGCCTCGGTTGCTCCAAGCGGGGGCTTGTGAGGGAAATTTGTCAATAATTTGAGTCCAAAAAGTTTCAGCGGCGGGAAATTGGCCTTCATTTGTAGCTTCAAAAGCTTTTTGAACGAGTTCTCCCAATTCCTGTTGGGGAGCGGCGATATCTGTTGGTTGTACTTGTGCGGTAGCGGGCGCGATATTTCCCAACCAAACTAACCCGGTTACAATTAATACTGTAAAAAATGTCAAAAGTGAGCGAATCATCGTTGTTGGCAGTTTAAACTTTACTAAACATATTATTAACCGAAATTGCGGGCGTTGCTTGGATAGTACCAGTTTCAAAAAAGGATGTGACTGTAGGCAACCTCCGAACCCTTATTTCATCAGTCATTTACAAATCTAAAATCTAAAATCTAAAATCTCAATAAGTTAGGGAGAATTTGGTGAAAAAACGGTTGCTAATTTTGGGCGGGACGGGGGATGCTGCGGAACTGGCGGTAAGAGCGTCTCAAATTGCTGAAATAGAGGTGATATCTTCGCTAGCAGGACGCACTCAACAGCCTTTTACCCCCAAAACGGGTACGGTGCGAATTGGGGGGTTTGGTGGGGCGGCTGGACTGGCAGCGTTTTTGCTCGATCGCCCGATCGACTTGTTAATTGATGCTACTCATCCGTTTGCGGCTCAGATTTCTGCCAATGCTGCTGTTGCTGCTGCTGAATGTAATGTGCCCTATTTGATGCTGGTGCGTCCAGCTTGGGAGAGGGTGGAGGGCGATCGCTGGATTGAGGTGGCCAGCCACTCGGAGGCTGCAAAAGCTTTATTAGGGCAGTCTCAGCGGGTGTTTCTCACGATTGGTAGGCAGGAATTGGCTGCCTTTGCGGGTTTGGATGCTATTTGGTTTTTGATGCGGGCGATCGATCCTCCTGCACTAAATACTCCTGTTCCTAACGGTAAATTGTTATTAGCAAGGGGGCCTTTTTCATTGGAAGACGAGCGGCAATTACTATTAGAATATAAAATTGATACAATTGTTAGCAAAAACAGCGGCGGCGGTGCTACTTATGCGAAAATTGTTGCGGCTAGGGAACAGGGAATTCCGGTTGTGATGGTGCAGCGCCCGCAGATTGCCGATGTTGAGCAGGTTGCTGATGTTGAAGGGGCGATCGCTTGGTTAATTAAGCAGTTATGAGTTATGAGTTATTAGTTACATCCTTTTCGCGATCGGAAGGTGCCAGCTCGCCTCAACTGAGGTTATAGCAGCCACACTGCAAGAATTGCTTTCCCCCAAGCGTCTATAACCACCTAGGCTACTATCAGCAGTTGGGTTAAGGTCGCGGATCTGACGGGGTGACAACGCCTCTGTCTTTTTGAGAGCGATCAATTTAAACCCTTCTCAGTGCAAGGCTTTCCGGTTTTTTGTCACTCCGTCAGGAGAATTACTCTAATAACCCTACCCAATCAGGAGACTCAAATATATGCACTACAAAAACGGTATGCCAATTGCCATTATTGGCGCGGGAATATCTGGCATTACGACAGCCCAAATTCTCAAGAAAAATGGCTTCCAAGCAGTTGTTTTTGAGAAAGCCGAAAAGATGGGTGGAGTATGGGCACTTGCATACCCAAACGTACACCTGCAAAATATCAGGGAACAGTATCATTTATCAGATTTTCCGTGGCCGTTCACGCCTGATTTACATCCCACGGGAGAACAAATCCTGAAGTATTTGGGGCAAGCGGTCAACCATCTCAAGCTTGATGTGCGGTTAAATCACGAAGTTATCGAACTAAAAGAAACAGAAGATGGCTGGCTATTAAGATATAAAAACCAGGAGGGTGTTCACGAAGAATTATTTGGATACGTCGTTATCTCAGTTGGGCAATATACAGAAGGAAAGTATCAACCTGCATTTCCAGGTATCGAAGATTTCGGCGGCAAAATCATCACTGAACGGGATGTCCACACGCTTGATATATTCGACAATCAACGAGTTGTAATCGTTGGCTTCGGAAAGAGCGCCTTGGACATGGCGACTTTCGCAGCAAAACAAGGCGCGCAAGTAAATCATGTATTTCGTACACCGCGCTGGCTTGTACCCGAATGGATTTTGGGCGTACATTTTAGCTACCCATTATTCAGCCGTTTTGGAACAGTGATGACGACAAGTTGGGCACACCCAACCGCCATTGAACGTTTCCTGCACAATCGCCTTGGCTTCATTGTTTCCGGTTTTTGGGATTTGATTGCATCCATCTTCCGCTTTCAAATTCAGCGAAATGTTTCTGGAAAAAGCCAAGCAGCCCAGGATCGCATCAAAGCTGTACAACCAGACCACAAACTATTGCCTGATTTACGTTCAGCCACAGCGGTTGCACCTGAAAATTACTATCCGTTTATTGCAGAAGGAAAAATCTCGCCCCACCGTGCAGAATTATCGGGTTTTTCCCCAGAAGCAGTAAAGTTGAAAAATGGTTGCGAGATTCCATGCGATTTAGTCGTTCTATCTTTGGGTTCGCAAACGCCGATTTTTCCATTTTTGCCTGATAAATATCGAAAAATGTTGGAAACCGAACCCGATGGCGTGCAGTTATATCGCCACTTGCTTCATCCTCGCATTCCTGGCATTGCCTTTGCCGGGTTCAATCATGGATATATGCACGTGCCAGCAGTGGAGGTCGCCGCACAATGGCTGTGTGCTTACTTGCGTGGTGAACTTGAGTTACCTTCCAGCGAAAATATGGAAAAAAGTATTGAATATATCCGCCAGTGGAAACGCGCAAATATTCAATTTGAACCTTCGCGATCCTGTGGGAGCAACGCTCGCTTCCAACAATATATTGACATCTTGCTTAAAGATATAGGTGTTTCTCCTTATCGAAAATTGCCTAACCTTTTCGCTGAGATATTCGGCAGATATCAACCATCAGATTATCTTGGGGTATCGGAAGAATATAATCATAAAAAGAAAAGTCGCTCTACTCCACTACACCCTCTTCCGTTGGATACATGATTGCTTCCAAAGCTTTCCAGGGGTCAATTGATCTCAATTCCGGTAGCCCCGGAATTATTGTTGACTGTTGACGGTTGACTGTTGACTGTTGACTGTTGACTGTTGACTGTCAGTCGAAAAACTGAATGATAGTTGAGTATTGACGGTTGATTCGATTTTACAATTCGATGTTAGCGGAGTTGATATGACGCGCTATTCTGCTGCCCATTTCGCACTGATCGGAAAGGATATCCAAGCTTGTTGGGTAAATTTACTTGCTGAAGATTCGGCATGATTGTTCGATCGCCAAAATCTAAGTTTTCTACCAAAAACTTGAGTAGATTATGAGCATAATTGCTGATTGACAAATGCTTCCCTAGCTTAAATTGTTACCTTACCAATGGGCGCTGCCTGGGAATACAAATCGCTCGGCTAGGCCTCCAATTCCAATAACTAATGCCCAATTCCCAATTCTCACTGCCAAATTATTTGGATTTTTGCGGAGTATTCAAAGAGTTAAGATGATTGTTCATATCCTGCAAGTATTTTGATAAAACAGGATACTGTGAAGTTGCTAGAAGTGCATCTTTTTTCTGGCTGACAGTTGTTTCTAAGGGCAAAACGCGATAGTTCGTTTTATTGTTCTGAGTATAGCGGTGTACCCAAGTCGGAATGGTTTTGACGCTGGTAATTTCTGTGGTTTTTTCGGGAAATTTTTTGCGAATATTTACTTGCAAAATTACGCCTAAGTCTGTATATTTTTTATTCTGACCGGAAATGAAGTTTCCCATTGAATAAATTGCTACAGCTTTGCGGGTTTTCCCATTTTTGCCGGGGAACTTAAAAATTTTGTAAGGTTGGACGACGTGGGGGTGGCTGCCGAGAATGATGTCTGCACCGGCTTTTAATAGGTTTTCCACTAATTGTTTTTGTTGGGTGTTTGGCTGTCGCTGATATTCGTTGCCAAAATGCAGGGAAATTGCGATAACATCTGCTCCTTGTTTTCGGGCTTTGGCAATATCTTTGATTATCTTTTTTTCGTCGATTAGGGAAACTAAGTAATCTTTGCCTTTGGGTATGGGAATGCCGTTTGTGCCGTAGGTGTAGGCTAGGAGGGCTAGTGAAATGTTGTTTTTGGTGGTGATTAAAGTACGTGAAGCCTCGGTGGTAGATGTGGCTGTTCCTGTTGAGGCAATTTGCCGATCGCTCAGATTGGCGATCGTCCTAATCACCCCTTTTTCTCCACGGTCTAAAGCATGATTGTTCGCAGTTGTCAAGATATTAAATCCGGCTTTTTTAGCCGCATCCGCTAATTGAGCCGGTGCGTTAAATAGCGGATATCCCGTATATCCGCCCGCATCTTCGCCCGCTAAAGGTGTTTCGAGATTTCCGATCACCCAATCGCCTGTTGACAGGATACTTTTAACTGGTGCGAAGAAATTGTCAAAATTGTATGTTTTATTTTTTGCGTCGTAGCCCGATCGCGTTTGGGTACTGTGCATCATGATGTCGCCCACAGCAATTAGTTTTGCTTCTTCGATCTCAGACTTTGGTTTGGGGGGAACAGGGGCTGCTATTGGCGATCGACTTTCTGTAGGCTGTGTGTTGGTTTGTGGCGTTTGGATATTGCAGCCTGCGATCGAAAGCATGGCAATTACCCCGAGCAACCGACTAAAATTCATGATTTTTGAGAGTAATTTGTCGGCTTATATGGTATCATAACTAATTTAGTTACGGCTAAATAGATGAAAAAAAACTATCTAATTCTTGCCTTTATTGTTTTTGTATCAATTACGGGTTTTGGCGTTTTAACTTACGCTCAAACTTCGGGCGATAGACCTTTTGAATTTGCCTTGATTGGCGATTTGCCCTACAGTGTCGAACAGGAAGCACAATTTCCGAGTTTGATTGCAGATATCAATCGATCGCCCGCAGCGTTTGTCGTCCACGACGGCGACATTAAAAACGGTTCAAGTGTCTGCGATGATGCAACTTTTCTTAGCCGCAAGCAGTTATTTGACAATTTTGAGATACCGTTTATTCTTGCCTATGGTGACAATGAATGGACGGATTGCCACCGTTCAAATAATGGCAGTTACGATCCAGTAGAAAGACTCGCTAAACTGCGGGAAATCTTCAACCAACGTAATCAAAGTTTGGGAAAGCGCACCTTAACTCTCACCCGTCAAAGCGAAAACCCGCAGTTTGCTAAATTCCGCGAAAATGTTCGCTGGATTTATCATGGAGTTGTGTTTTTGGCGATTAATATGCCGGGAAGCAACAACAATTTTGGTCGCACTCCCGAAGCAGATGCAGAATATGCCGATCGCAATTGGGCTAACTTAGCCTGGATCAAAGAATGTTTTGCTTTAGCCAAACGCAGCAACAGCAAAGGAATTGTGTTAGTTGCACAGGCAAATCCGGGATTTGAACTCGATCCGACGGACAAAAGAAGAAGCGGCTACAACGATTTTATCGCAACTCTGGAAACAGAAACAGGCAATTTCCAAGGGCAGGTTGTATTCGTCCACGGCGATACTCACTATTTCCGCATCGATAAACCTTTACCCTATTTTACCGATGAGACTCAACTACCGAGAATGAAAAATTTTACTAGAGTTGAAACTTTTGGTTCTCCCAACGTGCATTGGTTGCGGGCTTTTTATGACCCTAGGAATCCTAATTTGTTTGAGTTTAAGCAGCAGATTGTTCCGGAAAATTAGGCGAGGTCACACAAATTTTATGCAAGATAAATATTTTTTTTGCTTACACTGAAGATAGGTAGAATTGAGGAATTTATTTATGACAATCGCAACTGGGCGCCTTACTCTTGAACAATTTCTGAAACTGCCAGAAACTAAACCGGCTAGCGAATACATTGAGGGCGAGATTATCCAAAAACCTATGCCGAAAACAAAGCACAGCCTATTGCAATTAAGAACCTGCAACGAAATTAATCAGGTGACGCAAACTCCCAAGATAGCTTATGCTTTTCCAGAGTTGCGGTGTACCTTTGGCGGTCGATCGATTGTTCCAGATATTGCGGTACTATTGTGGGAACAAATTGAATTTGATGAGAGCGGTGAACCGTTGGATGATGTGCTAATTGCACCGTATTGGGCGATCGAAATTCTCTCGCCACAACAAAGCTCAAATCGCGTAACTAAAAAAATCATTCACTGTCTGCAACATAATTGTCAGTTGGGGTGGCTAATCGATCCAGACGATCGATCGATTTTAGCGTTTTTGCCCAACCAACAACCGCAATTCTGCGAAGGTAGCGATGTCCTTCCTGTGCCGGAAATGATTCCCCTGAATATCACCGCTGAACAGGTGTTTAGCTGGTTGAGAATGCAACAATGAATCAGGGCGATCGTCTTTTTTGTACCAATTTTAAAAATTTCCCGGTTGGGTTTGTAGTGAGGAATTTAGTCATCATCAAAACTCAGGAAGGAAGTCCTTACTACAAACCAAATTCCCTATTTCCGCCACCTGTCAAATTGGTCTTCGGAACAGCCATTAATAAATTGATTGCTTACCCAACCGTCAAGGATTGTCAAAGTTTCATTAGGAGGATTTCCCGAAAATCTGGCCGCAATTTTCACCCAATTACCTTGTCTGCTGACAGCCCTAACTCCGTCTCCTCTTTTCAATTTAGCAACAACCGCGTACTTATTGCCTGGGCCTTTGCGAATGTTAACAGCGCCACCTTCACCTGTAATAAACGAGCAATGAGTTTGCTTTTTTAAAGCTTCTGCTTTTGCGGGAGCAAGACTTTGCTGCTTGCCGAAAACAGGAAAGCTGTAAAGTGAGAAGCTAAAACTTGCAACGACGGCTGCAATAAAAAAGGCTTTTGATTGAGTAAAAATTAGCATTATTTCATTTCCTTGGATTGACCGAACTGAAGCCCTGACTATGAACTTTTTGAGAAGGACTTCAGTTGTTACTACTAACTGTTATTTGACAGAGGCAAACCATTCGGTAACACCTTGAGCGATCGCCTCGGCTAACTTCTTCTGTTCGGTCGGATTCACAATCCATTCAAACTCTTCGGGATTGATCATAAATCCCAATTCCATTAAAACAGATGGAGCAACGGCAGGACGAGTCATTGCTAAGTTGTTCCAGAATACACCATAGCTCGGACGGTTCAACTTGGCAACTAAATAATTGTGCAAAAAGATTGCCAAACTGTGCGCTTGCGGGTGAAACCAGAAAGCACCGACGCCTTTAGTCTTAATGGCGTCGCCGTTATCTGGCAAAGCATTGTAGTGAATTGAAATTGCGATCGCAGGTTCTTCTTTTTGAATCATTTCCACCCTTGGCGGCAAATCCAAATCGACATCTTCTACCCGCGTCATTAGCACATTCGCGCCCCGATTTACCAATTCCTGTTGCACCAATTTCGACACCGTTAAAGCTACTGTTTTTTCCCTAATTCCCACTGGACTCACAGCACCTCCATCCTCCGGCCCGCCGTGTCCCGGATCGATGAGAATCTTAATTCCCGACAGCGGTTTTGCTTGCGAATTGGGCACCGCGCTTGTATTCGCAGGCGGGTGTTTTAAAGACAACACTAAAGTTGTGCCCTCGTATCTCAACTTGTAACCCCACTGTTGGGCGGATTTGAGATTAAAAGTGTATTGTACTTGCAGCGGCGAGATTTGTTGCCATTCCAAACGCGAAATTACGGGGTCATCCTGGATGCGAATAATGTCAGTTTGAGCGGTAGTATTGTACAGAGTTAAAGTGAAAGTGCGTTCTCCTTCTTGCACCATGACTGGGACGGGTATTTCTAAGGGAAATAAGACCTCTGTCCAGCCGGAAACTTGACGCGAACTGGCGCTGCGAATAATCGATCGCGGAGGCACTGAATCCTTGACAATTTGCACTTCCGATGCCTTAATCCAAGCACCGTAATCGAGTTTGAGCCATTCTCCCTCGCGCCCGATAACTGTTGCTCGCGTTCCCTTCGGCAGCGGTGTCATCCGAGAAAAATCTGTACTCGCCCCGGTTCGGGCAACACCGGGATCTGCTGTTACTTCGGCTATTTCTAAGTCAGCCGGAGAAAGAATAGAAATCTTGCCAGTACCCTCCTGGCTGATAGTTTGATTATTCATTGTTAGCTCAAATACAGGCACTCCTAAATCCACTTTTTCCGTTTTTGGTAGCGAGGAGTTAGACTCATTTTCCCCCCTTAGCAAGGGGGGGTTGGGGGGGGTTTGAGCGCAGCCTTGATACTGTTCGCTGCCGCCTTTTTTGATCGGGGAGTTTTCACCTAACAGTACAGATTTGTTGTCGGGTAGTTCGACTTGCGATCGCGCTTTTAAAGGAATAGTAACGCCCGCCAATTTTACTGAAACTTGAGCATTCGCAGGTGCGATCGCCCCAAAGCAAATATATTCCCCCGGCAAACTCGCCACATCGACTTTCGGCGTCAGGGAATCTTTAGCAAAAGCCAATCCTACAGGGACTTCCGGCTGATTAGACTCGCGCGTCACCTTAATTTTGACTTCCTGATTTTCGTAACGCAAGGTAAAGAGATTTTCGCCGAGTTGCAGCGGAAAAGTGGGGGCGAAATGCCCGGATGCGGTGCGCGAAATTTGGTTGCCATTTACTAACACTTGTCCCGGTGCGGGCGCTGTGCCGATTAAAAAAATGCGATCGGCTGTAGTTTTGTGGTTGGCTGGAGGATAAGAGACGAACAAAGGTTGAGCCGCCACAGCTACAGAGGCGATCGCCATTATCAGCCCAAACACACATAATCCTAAAAATTTTCTCATTCTAAACTGCAACTAATTGAGACTCTGTTGGTTATTTATACTAGGACTTGCGCTAAGAAACCCGGGAGAAATCCGGGAATAAACCGGGTTTCTGAGAATTAGCCGTAAGTCCTATTTACTATACAGGCCCCATTTTATCAGGTTTGTAGTTGCAATTGAGCGATCGGCAACATAAATTCCCGCGTCAAACCATTAAGTTTTAATTAATTCCGATGTCGTTCTCCACAGTTGCTCCAACCGATTCGCCGGCATCGTCAAATACAAAACATCCCCCGTACTCAAACAACAATTGAGTAAATCCCAGCCGTGGAGAGTTTGACATTTAGCTTCCACATAAAGAGGCACAAAATCAGCAGACTTAGCAGCATCTTGAATACGGTGGCCGCAAAAAGGATGTTTTGGCGTAATCAATGTGGCCAAGCAAACCCATAGACTGTCAGCAGTCATTCCGTTGCCCAAAATTCTGCCTCCAATCGCCGCCGCCGCGAAAGCAGGAGCAGCCAATTCCGTCGGGTTCAAAACTCCTTCAAACTCAAAAACTTGCTGCACCATTAAAGCAAAATGTGGGTCTTGATTGCGGACAATAACTGATAGTTTTGGTGCCAATCCTTTAGCGCTCAAGGCAATTTCTACATTAGACATATCGCTGCTAGTAACAGCCAAAAGTGCTGCCGCTTGCTTAACGTTAGCAGCTTCCAAAGTTGCGGGCAAACTGGCACTTCCCTGAATTACCGGAATTTTCATCGAGCGAGCCGTGCTCAGAAAGCGGCAGTTCGGATCTTGCTCTATCGCCACAATATCGTAACCGTTAGTGTGCAGTTCTTTAGCAATTTGGATGCCAATTCCTCCGATCCCGCAAATAATGTAATGATTGCGCTGCGGCACTCGCGCCACATCCCAATATTCGGTAAAGCGAGTTCCCAATACATAATCGTTGAGCAGTGCGTAGCAGATGCCGATGATTCCGGCTCCAACTAACATCATCACAACTGTAAATAGTTTAATGCTCTCGGGAGCTTGTTCGGCTACTTTTTCATGGCCTCCGGCTCCCGTAATCATCCCTACTGAAAAATAGAGAGAATCGACAAGTGAGATATTATTGTCAACACAAATATAGGTAGCAGTAGCAACGGCAATCATTGACAGCAGCGTCAGTACAACAATTACTGCTGCTTGGCTGTGCTGCTGAAATCTGTGCAGCCTAGTTAATGTTTTGAGCAGTTTTTGAGTTAAAGTTTTTTGGGGGCTGCGGATAGTCGGCTGAGTGGCAACAATTAGCCGATCGCCCTGCTGACACTGCCGATCGGCAAGCACGGCCGATACTAAATCAGTTTTGTTAGCAGCGGGCAGATAATAAATCAACATTCGCGATCGATCGTCCCACAAATCGCTCAGTTTGCGATTTTTCCAAGGATGTGTTTCATCGATATATTCTTCGTGAATCGGCCAAGTGCGATCGAACAAACGCAACTGTCCGATCGCCTGACTTCCGAGAGCCGCAAAGGCAAAAACCGGAGCAGCCAACGATGAAACGCTCATGGAAGTGTGATCGGGCAAAGTGTGGTCAATCCTGTCGCCCAAGCTAGTATTGAACAATCTGTTGATGATGCGAATCTGAGGATTGAGAATCCTCGCCTGCATCAAAATTGCCAAATTCACAGCATCATCGTCTGCGGCAATTACTAAAGTGTGAGCGTTTTGAATGCCAGCCGCCAACAAGGTAGAAGCTGCTTGCAAATTACCGACAACCACATCAGAAGTTTCGCCGCGAATTGGGCGATCGCTAATACCGATCGCGATCGCTCCTTGCTGTCTCAACAAACAAAAAATCTTGTGTCCCGTGTGGCCCAACCCGCAAACAATGATTCGAGGTTTCATAAAAATTTATTGCCAGCCTATTTCGGAGCTGTGCTTTGTAGTTTTACTTACCATTGTTGACTCTCCTGGCTTTGCAGAATGTAGCTAAAAAGACTATCTAGGAAACTTGTGCCGCCGTGGGCTGGAAGTTTTGAAACAAGGACACGGCAGTGCCATGTACCTACAGATATGAGGTGCAACTAACTTTAATATTTGAAAAATATCCGGGTGCGACAGCCAACCAGCAGAATGTGAATAGGCAGGGACAGGACACTGCCCTGTCCCTACAACTATGACTTCCTACATAAATTTAGCTGCCTTAGCGGCAGGAGTTATTATGAAATTGAGTGCACCCTTATTAGCATCCGCTTTTGTTTTCGCCGGTACTGTCGCCTTTGCAAGCCAAGTGCAAGCAGCTCCAACGAGCAACTGGAATAACACTAGAACAACCTTTCAGTGCGTTACTTCCGGTCGTAATTTTGTCACAATTGCGCGGCGGGGAAATGTCACGACAGATCCGATAATTCTGTGGAAATCTACCGAGTTCGGCCGCGAATATACACCTTGGCAGCGCTGTCAAATTGTTTCCAATAGATTGACCAAAGCTGTTGCCCAGAATGGCGGAAGATTGAGCAACTTGCAGTTAACAACAGGAATTGTTAATAACTTGCCCGTAGTTTGTTATGTGAACGGACAGGGGCGCTGCAACTCTCAAAATCTGCTGTTCACCCTAGACAAGCGCAATGCTAAAAATCCCGGTGATGCTTTAACGAGATTGATTAATTTTGCCCAAGACGGCAGCGGGCCAGTTACAACGTTCCGAACAGGAACTCAATCATCTGCACCGCAGTTTGTTCCCTTTGGAGATATGGTCGATCGAGCTTTTAATTCTCCAAACAATAAACCGTCAGTTCCTGTAGCAAAACCGCAGGGCGATCGAGGTATTTAATCTCCAATTCTACTCGTTATCTACTCGTTATCTACTCGTTACCAGGCTGTGCCTGGTAACGCAGATCCGGAGGCTCTGCCTCGAATTTTCATGGAAGCGCGAGGCAGAGCCTCTGGATATCGGTTCCCAGGCAGAGCCTAGGAACCAGTTAAATTCTACTCGTTATCTACTCGTTACCAGGCTGTGCCTGGTAACGCAGATCCGGAGGCTCTGCCTCGAATTTTCATGGAAGCGCGAGGCAGAGCCTCTGGATATCGGTTCCCAGGCTCTGCCTGGGAACCAGTTAACTAAAAAAACTACACTGTCACCCCTTCAATTTTCTCATCAGTCAACTCGTACAACTCGCGCAACTGCTGCAACTTATCCGCATCCGGCAGCCAATAACCCCGCCCGTTAGCCTCCAACATTCTGCCGACAATATTGCGAAAAGCTTCAGGATTAGCCTCCCGCAACTTCTTCGCCATCTCTTCATCCAAAGCATAAGTATCAGCAGCCTGATCGTACACCCAACTATCAGTAAAATCAGCCGTTCCGCCCCAACCAATTAACGCCGTCATGCGCTGCGAAATTTCATAAGCGCCGCCAGAACCTTGATTTGCCATTGCGTTAGCCCACTTAGGATTTAGCAACTTAGTTCGATATTCCAAGCGCAGCAAATCTTCTAAATTGCGCGGGGTGGTATCCTGAGAAAAACTTTCTACAAAACTCGTGTTAACCTTTTTGCCGCGCTGCTTTTCTGCGGCTTTCTTCAAACCGCCAGTATTCGCATAATACTCTTGAATATCAGTCAAACCGTATTCAACAGAATCAATTTCTTGAATTATGCGATCGCACCCTTGCAACAACTGAGTCAAAACCTCCGGTCTCGCTTCCCCCTTATCCTTCCTCCCGTAACTAAAAACATTGCGACTTTCCCAAGTTTTCCCCAACTCATCCCCAGATTCCCAACTGCCATCAACAACCCTGTCATTAACCAAAGAACCAAAATCGCCAGCCGGATTAGAAAACAACCTTGCCGAATAATTCTGCACGCCTTTTGCCTGCAAAATTAAAGCGTGTTTGCGAATAAAATTCTCCGATTCCGGTTCATCAGCATCCGCGGCCCGCACGAACAAATCATCCAACAATTCGATAATATTCACAAAGCTATCTCGGAAAATCCCCGAAAGATTTCCCAACACATCTATCCGGGGATGACCGACATCAGCTAACGGTTTTAATTCATAGCGAACAATGCGGCCAGTACCTTCTTTTAGAGGTTCAGCCCCCACCAATTCTAGCAAAATTCCAATAGATTCGCCCCGCGTTTTAATCGCATCCAAACCCCACAACATCACCGCCACAGTCTCAGGATAATTCCCATGTTCCTCAAGGTGCTTCTCAATAATTTTCCGAGCAATTTCGCGCCCCCTTTCATAAGCCGCCGGAGAAGGCATCCGATAAGGGTCTAAAGCGTGAATATTCCTACCAGTTGGCAACACCCCAGCCCCATCCCGCAACAAATCCCCACCCGGTGCCGGCAGAATATATTCCCCATTCAAACCCCGCAAAAGATTAGTTAACTCATCCGAAGTTTGCAACAACAAATCCCGCACCAACAAACCCTCCTCAAAAACCCCATCAAACCCCTCTTTCTCTTCCTCTCTGCGCCCTCTGCGCCTCTGCGGTTCATTTTCTTCAAAAACCAGTTTTTGCACCTGTTCCTGTGATAACCTCTCCCCAAAATAAGCCTCAAGATAAGAGGTCATTTCCTCAGAATTAGGCGGTTCGCCGAGAACGTGCAAACCCGAAGAAAACAAGCGACATTCCACCACTTGCAAATACTCGTAAAGCTTCACCAAATAGCGGTTAAAAGCATCAGGACTGAACATTCCCACATTCTCAACACTAAAAGCAATCCCTAACTTGCGAGCCTCATCAAACGGACAATCAGCCTCCAAACCGCTATCTAAAATTATCTTGCAAATAGCCTCTTTCAGCACATAATTCTTTGCCGTATCTTCCCGATATTCCGCAATCAAATCCCGCAAAGCCATCAATTCCTTGTACAAGCCCGCGCGGCCGTAGGGCGGCACGTTGTGAGAAATCAAAACACCGTAACCGCGCCGTTTTGCTAACATCGATTCCGAGGGATTGTTGGCGACATAGATATAAAGATTCGGCAAACTTCCCAACAAAATATCCGACCAAGAATAGCCAGTATTTCCCAGAGGAGAACCCGGCAACCATTCAACAGTGCCGTGCATTCCGAAATGAACCACAGCATCAGCTTGCAAATCATTTTGCAGCCACTTGTAAAAAGCAGCGTATTGAGGGTGAGGCGTCAAATCGCGATCGAACATTAAGCGCATCGGATCGCCCGAAATTCCCAGCGGCGGCTGCAAACCTATCCAAACATTCCCCAGTTGAATGCCACCGATTTGGAACTCGTCGCCGTCTGTCTTAATCCCAGTACCAGTCAGAGATTTCCACTGTTTTTCAATACGACTTGTTGACAAATACCCCAGCCACTTCTCCAGAGTTTTAACATTAACAGTATTGCCCGACCCTCCCCTCCCATCTGCGTTCATCCCCGTTAATCCGCCCCCATCTGCGGTTGCAGCATCATCCGCCTCTTTCACCCTGCGAATTAACTCCTCACCATCAGCCGGAATTTCTCCAACTGTATAACCTGCTGCTTGAAGTTTGTGCAGGAAATTTAGCAGCGATTTCGGTACATTTAATAAAGCAGCCGTACCCGCCGCGCCGTAACCGGGAGGAAACCCGTAGAGAATAATCGCAATTTTCCTTTCAGATGGCGGAGTTCGACTTAGTTTCACCCAATTGTTAATTCTACTTGTCAGGCGTTTCGCGCGATCGGGCACCAGATAAATATCCTCACCCACCAAACCGCCCAGGGGAACAGGATCGATCGCGCCATCCAACTCCGGCAAAGCATACAATACCACACTTTGCAAACCTCCAATCCCCTGACGAGTCCAAGAATGGATATCCTGAATCAGCAGAGGTGCGGACACAAAATAAGGTACATTTTTAGCAGTTAAAATCCGCTTAGCAACTTCCACCTGCCTTCCACCCTCCATCGAACCAGCAGGCCCGCCAACCAAAGGAAAGCCAATAGTAGAAACAATCGCATCAACTTCCACAGCATCTTTAGAAAGCGAAAGAGTTTCAATATTGCCTTGTTTTCTGCGCGCAGTTTCACCAGCAGTCGTCATCCAATCCCGCACCGCCACATGGCCTTCAACGCCATTGATAAAAATCGGCAAAGGCACAATTCCCGCATCTTCAAAATAGCGAATTAATTGAGGAATATAAGGCTGCTTGGTGATAACGTGCTTGCGGTAAAGCAAAATTCCCACAACAGGGGATTTTACTCGATTGGAATTAGGGAAGCCATTGGTTCTAAATTTTGTGGAACGGGCATCTTGCCCGCCCCTAGCACTTTGATGACCGAGATACCAATCCAAATATTGCCGAGGCGATTCAAAATAACCATTATAATCAGGATGCAATAAACCCATATTGGGAGTTTCCACAGGCGGCGGAATTTCTGCAACCTTCAGCCCCAAATACTTTTCGGCAATAATCCAAAACATCGAGACAACATTATCCGCACCGCCCGCATTCCAGTAACCATAAATAATCAGCCAGTTTCGCAAATCCTGCACTTTTTGCACAGGCACATATTTTAATAACTTCGGCCCCACCTTTAAAAAGCTGATGTAACCAGCCAGCTTATCTTCTTCTCGCCCATTGCTGAACTTATCCAGAATAAACTTAACCGGCTTTGGCATCCCCTTCGGTTTGTCGCCAATTTTAAAAGCGCCGATTTGAGTCAGACTCATCAATTCCAAAGCCGACTCAAAAACCAGGCGAATAGGGATATGTTGCACCCTTTCCCGCAGCCACATTACCGCATCGTAATCAAACAGCAAACTCCCGAAAAACACATCAGCATTAGAGAGGGCAGCCGCTACAGCGTCCGGTTCGTCTGCGAGGGCGCGATCGCTAAAAACGCGCACTTCCAATCCCTGACACCCAGAAACAGCCAACTCAGCCGCTTTGCGGTACAAATCAGCATTAAAAGATTCAAACCCTGCAATTAAGACAATGCGTTTCACAGCCAAACCTCCGAATATTTGCTTATTTTAATGATAAACTAATCGCAGAGATTCACAGGCAAGATGCCTGTGCCACTAATAAAACAGAAAAAATTATTGCTTCACTTCTTTCTCTTCCTTCGCGCCCTTCGCGTCTTCGCGGTTCATCAAATATTTATTTAAGAAGTAACAAAAGACTAAAATAATTAAACCAATCCAAACAAACTCAAATCTATAACCGTGAAGCGAATACCTCCCGCAATAATCATCTTAGGTCAAAACAGCCAGCCGATCGCCAAAAAAATCTCCGCCCATTTCCCCGGTTCCCAGATTTACGGTTTAATCGATCGCACGAACGACACAGACATCAACTTTAGCAACTTCGGCGAAACATTGCGGGAATTGTTTGCAACAGAAACCCCAATCATCGCTATCTGCGCCGCCGGAATTATCATCCGCACCCTCGCCCCGCTGCTGTCAGACAAACGCGCCGAACCGCCAGTTTTAGCCGTCGCAGAAGACGGAAGCGCCGTCGTACCGCTGCTGGGCGGTTTGCACGGCGTTAATGATTTGGCCAGAGAGATTGCAGCAGCCCTCGGCGTACAACCTGCAATTACCACCACCGGAGATATCCGGTTTCGCACCGCGTTGCTGAGTCCTCCCCAAGGCTATTATTTAGCGAATCCAGAGGACGCAAAGACTTTTATTTCAAATTTGCTCGCCGGGGCAAAAGTACGCCTAGAAGGGGCTGCAAGCTGGCTTTCCGAGAGCAATTTGCCGATCGCCCCCGACGCAAAATTGACTATCCGCGTCACCGAAAAAGCAATTGCGCCAACGCCCGATTGTTTAGTTTACCATCCGCAAATTGTGGCATTTGCACTCACAAACCTATCGAATATTGAGCCGGAAATAGCGGTTTCATGGGTGCAGCAAGTCTTGGAAAATGCAGGTTTAGCAGCAGCTTCCGTTGCTGGATTTTTTGCCTTAAAAGATGAGATGGGAAATCCGGCACTTGAAGCAGTTTCACAATATTTTAAAGTCCCCGTCCGCTTTTTGAATCTCTCCGAACTTGTCGAATTAGACTCAATTGAATTCATGGAAAATAAGGCCGCACAAATTGCCCTGACAGCAGCCGGTGCAAACAGTCAGTTAATCGAGTACGATCGCACAAACGCAGCGAATTGCGCGATCGCCCTGGCCGCCCAACCCTTTGATGCTAGGGCGATCGGAATTAGCCGCGGCAAACTGGCGATCGTCGGTACGGGCCCCGGAGGCGCGCCCTGGATGTCCCCGGAAGTTAAGGAAATTCTGCGCGAAGCCACGGATTGGGTGGGTTACAAATTTTATCTCGACTTAGCTGGAACCCTGCGGGAAGGACAAAAGCGGCACGATTCCGACAACCGCGAAGAGATCGATCGCGCGCGTTTTGCCCTAGATTTAGCAGCATCCGGCAAATCTGTAGCCGTGGTTTCGTCGGGAGATCCGGGTATTTTTGCGATGGCGGCGGCGGTGTTTGAGGCGATCGACTTTGATGCCAAACCCGAATGGCAAGGCATTGATATTCGGGTGGCACCGGGCATTTCAGCCATGCAGGCGGCCGCTGCTGCGATCGGAGCACCCCTCGGACACGATTTTTGCGTGATTTCGCTTTCGGATATTCTCAAGCCTTGGGAGGTCATTGAACAGCGGATTGCGGCGGCTGCTGCTGCCGATTTAGTTATGGCATTTTACAATCCCATCTCGAAACAGCGGATTTGGCAACTCGGAAGGGCGATCGATATTTTGTTGCAAAGTCGCGATGCTAAAACCCCCGTTATACTAGGGCGAAACCTCGGCCGGCCCGGTCAATCTGTGCGGGTTTGCACCCTCGGCGAATTCAAGCCGCAAGACGCCGACATGAGAACTTTAGTGATAGTCGGTTCGAGTCAAACTCGGATTATTCCCCGTAAATATGGAGATGTTTGGGTTTACACGCCGCGCAGGTACCAAAAATAAGTCTAAGTGAGTTGTCAAAAGCAACATTACTCTATCTTCTCTTTCTCTACGCCCTCTGCGCCCTCTGCGGTTAATAAAAAAAATCTCCTTCACACAACCCGCCACCAATGAACACAAAATTACCAGAAACAATAGAAACAGCTACATTTGGACTTGGTTGTTTTTGGTCTCCCGACGCGCAGTTTGGAATTATCCAAGGAGTCGTGCGAACTCGCGTCGGTTATGCGGGCGGGACTACAGCCAACCCGACTTATCATAACATAGGGAATCATATTGAAGCGGTAGAAATAGATTTCGATCGATCGCAAGTTTCATATCCAGAACTGCTAGAGATTTTCTGGAAAAGTCACAATCCCCGGCAATCTCCTAGTTGGTCTCGCCAGTACATGGATGCCGTTTTCTATCGCAGTGAATCACAAAAGCAATGTGTTGAACAAAAACTCGATCGCGAAAAAGCTAATGGCGGCGAAATTTATACATTAATTCAGCCTTTGACCCAGTTTTATTGGGCTGAGGATTACCATCAAAAATATTATTTGCGTCAGGAACCCGAACTGATGAAAGAATTCGATCGCACTCAGTTTGTTAACTCCACTGTAGCAGCAAGAGTCAACGGTTACGTCGCGGGCTTCGGCAGTTTCTCCAATCTCAAAGGGGAAATTAGAGATTTTGGTTTGTCGGCAGCCGGATGCGATAAATTAGAGAAAATAGTCTCCAGAATCCGAAATTAAATTTTCCCTAACTCTTGTGGGCTGGGCGTCCCGCCCGTCCGCGACTAATAGGTAGCGACTAATCTGTAGGGTGCACGGCTGCACCAGACGACTAATTTTACCCAGCTATTGTGGGATCGGCGTCCCGCCCGTCCGCAGTATGCAAATTAGACATGAAATAGCTTACTTCACAGATGACATCCTCACCCTTACCAGAAAATCGCTAAGAGCAACCTTTGCATTAGGATTTGACGGCAAATGACTTGTAAAACTTGCATCTTCTAATATATTAATTAGCCGATCGCGCTCTTGCTGATAAAATTCTATATCTGTATCTTCCAGCACAGATTTTTCCTCTCCAGCCAGCTTGCGAGCGATCAAATCAGGAATATACGACAACTGGAACTTATCGTTAAGTTTCACCAAATTCGCCTCGACTTCCCCCGTTTGCATCAAGTGAATCCCAGCCAGCAACACCCGGTAAACGTACAGCAGCGGCTTAACCCGACGCGGGCGTTCTTTCTCAAATAATTTCCATTGAGTTTGAGCAAAACCGAGATAATGGTGGCTGTGGTGCTTGGTAATGCAGTTCGAGGCGATATCCTTTAATTCCTCGTGTTCCTTTGTACTGTAAACTATGAGCGGCGAATACAGTTGTTCTAGCACGTAGCCGTTGCGCTTCAACAGCATCTCAAAAAATTTCTTGATGTCGTGAGTTACTAAATCGAGTTGCATTCCTTCCCGAACTTCAGAAACTTCGATTGTTTCTTCTCCAGAAATCAGTCCAATTACTTTCGGTAGCGGCAAAATGTGTACTCCCCGCAAGTCGAAGTCAGAATCTGCGGAAGGAAAGCCGTATAAGTGCGAACCGCTGACAGTCGCAAACAGCAGCGGATAAGGTTGAACGGAGATAATTGGGGCGAGATTCGAGATGTATTCTGTCATTTTTTCAACATTTTATCAATGCTAATTTCAATTCCGGTTAAACAATCGCAAATACCTGTAGGGGCGGGTTTTACCAACCATATATGTCTCAAATTAATGATCTCGTAAACCCGCCCCTTTTAGCCGATCGCACCTCTACGAGATTTAATCAAAAATAGGTTCGCTTTCTCGTAATTAGGACGTTCTGGCAACTTAGTTGCAGCAAAAGCGCGATCGAACTCACCGTGCAAGCTCAACCGCCAGCGATTCACCTCTTCCCAGGATATTTCTTGGTTGCGGATAGATAAAAGTTGCGATCGATAATCCTGGACGCGAACAGGCACAAACCCCTCCTTGAGCACCGTAATTCCTGACAGCAACAAGCGAATTAAGTGCATCGCGTGCTTCCAACGAATTTCTCCGGTATTGCGGAGGTCTTGCTCCATTTTTTTAAATTGAGACAAAACGTAGCTATTGTAAGTTTGATAAACCAATTGAGAAAGAAAGATTTCCCGAATTTCCAGCAATTCTTGTGCTACAGGAGAAAGTGTTTCTACTAAAGGCGTGTACAAACATTCTAGTACATTTGGATTAGCTTTGAGTGCCAAAACTAAAAACTTTTGCAGTTCCCAATAGCATTCCTGATTTTCCTTGTTTTCCAATTGTTCTGGAATGCCGTAAAGCGACCAATGAAGTATTGCGGGCGGCAGGTAAATCCCGCGTCTGTCTGTATCAGATTGCTCGTTATCAAGACCGTAGGCTCTGGAACCAACAATACAGCGATAAATTACAGAATCATAGAGGTTGTATTCTGCGAGAAAATCTCCTCCTGACTGCAATCCTTCGCTCTGAAACTGCTTGCGGATACTGAGTTCGTGCCGCCGCAGACTAACTTGTGTTCCGTCTGGGAGTTTGACTAAATATGCGTGGGAATTGTCCGTAGGCGATTGAACGATGACACCTACTAATCCCGGTTTCCAAGATTGGTCGCCTGCGGGGTTTTTGACCTCTATTTTGGTGACAATTTGGGTTCCTGCGGGGATGATTAAGTTGAAATTTTGAGGAATATTGGCATTTGCCATGAGGAAACCTCCTGCGGGGGCACGAGCTACAATATTAGTGTAGCGTAGGTGTAGTATCAATAAATGGGGTTGGGCGATCGGCTGTTTTAGCCTTGTTGAATATTGTCTAATTCACGATTGACGAGGTATACCGCCAGCGCTTTGAGGGGAAGGTTTTGGAGATTGTGGAGACTCACCCGACGATCACAGCAATTCGCAACGGGGAAGCAAGCGGTGACGGAGTTGCAACTGGTGGCGTTATGGTGTACTCTAGTACAGTAGAACTTATCAAAAGATAAATATTCATGTCTAACAATAATGATGTCGTAATTCTCAAAAGTATTCTAGAAAGAAAAAGACAGGAATTAGCAAGTACATTATCACAAGATGAGTATTTTGAGAGATTTACTTTTGAAGAACTGTTAAAAGACTACGATCTTTCATATGATGAGTTATTGTCTAATCAGGTTGATGGAAAAGATGATGGAGGAATCGATGGTTTTTTCATGTTTCTTAACAATGAAATTCTTAATAAAGACTTGGATTTGGCAAGTATAAAAAAGAACCCATTAATAGAAGTATATTTAATCCAAGCAAAGAGTTCATCTTCGTTTGGAGAAAAACCCATAGAGACCCTTATGGCTACTATAGAAGATATATTTGATTTAGGTAAAAATATTGCCGATATTAAAGATTTTTATAATGCACAGGTTATAGAAAAAGTCGAATTATTTAGAAAAACATACCTTGACTTAGCCATTAAACATATTCAAGTGAAAATTACCTACGTATATGCTAGTCAAGGTGATACTGAAAATATTCATATTAAGGTCAAAAATAAAGCGGACAATCTTTGTTCTAAAACCGAAAAATTTTTTACAGGCTGTGAGGTAAAGTTTGAATTCACAGGAGCCAGAGAACTACTAAAGAATACAAGGCAAGAAAAAACTTACTCTTTAAAATTAAAATTTCTGGAAAATTACATTTCTACAGATGAAGATAATTATGTTGTTTTGACAAGATTAGATGAATACTATAATTTTGTAACTGATGAGGGCTCTTTACGCAAATATTTATTTGAGTCAAACGTTAGAGATTACCAAGGGAATGTAGAAGTCAATATAGATATCAAAAATACCCTTGCTTCAAAAGATACTGATATAGATTTCTGGTGGTTAAACAATGGGATAACCATATTAGCTTCAAAAGCAACTATCGCAGGTAAAACCATTACACTCGATGATGTACAAATTGTGAATGGGTTACAAACAACTAACTCGATATATGAGTATATGAACACTCTTGCAAAGGTTGATGATAAGAGAGCTATTCTTGTAAAGATAATAGTGGCAAACAAATTAGAAGCGAGAGATAGAATCATTAAAGCAACTAATTTTCAAACTCCCGTTCCTGCTGCTTCTTTAAGAGCTACTGAACCTATTCAGCGTGATATAGAAGATTACTTTTTAAATAAGGATTGGTTCTACGATCGCCGCAAAAATTATTACAAGAATATTGGAAAACTTCTGAAAGAATAATTAGTATTCCTTATTTAGCTCAAGCAGTTACTTCCATTGTTCATCGGGAGCCACATATAGCTAGAGCCCGACCAACATCAATTATTAAAGGTGATACAAATTACAGCAGAGTTTTTAATTCTTTAATTCCAATGGAAGTTTATCTCTTTTGTGCAAAATTAATGAAGAATATTGAATTGTATATAAGAACTACAGATTTTTCAGCATTAACACAAAATAATACCAGTAGCTTATTAAGTTCTGGAACAATTCGGATTTTAATATTTCATGTTGCAATGCTTTTTACTATTAAACTATTTAATAAAGTTAATTATACACAAAGAGATGTACTTTCAATCCTGCCAATTGAATTTGACGATCATCAGGATTTGCTTCGTTCTGTAATTCTAGAAATAACTGAATTAACTAATAGTTATTTACAAACACCGCCCCCTCTTTCCATTAATACAGTAGCTAAGCGCTCTGACTTTACTACGTTTATTATTGAGAACGTACTAATTAAGCTTGAAAGTGTTTTGCGGCAATCTCAACTAGACGAGGAAGATTAATGCGTTATGCTGTTGTAATTGAAAAAGGTGAAACTAGCTACGGTGCGTATATTCCCGATTTACCTGGATGTGTAGCTGTGGCTGAAAGTTTAGAAGAGGTGAGGAATTTAATTAAAGAGGCGATCGCATTTCATATTGAAGGACTACAAGAGGATGCTTTTCCTATTCCCGAACCTGTCTCTATTTGCGAATATGTTGAAGCTTAAGAAGGTGACGGCGGTGGAAACCGCAGCTACACAAAATTTCGTCCCAGCAGAGGGGGACTAAGAAAGAAAATAAATTCGATGGGCAATACTGGATTTGAACCAGTGACCCCTTCCGTGTGAAGGAAGTGCGCTACCACTGTGCTAATTGCCCGCAGATAATTAAGATACCATACTAATTCCAAATTGGCAACTAAATTTTTCCTAAAAATTCAGCCGCTTGTTTCCGAGTTAAACTCGACACAATGCCAAGAATACAGGCATTTGTCGAGTCTGGCATCAGTTAACCACCCACCAACCCGCCGCGGGGCCGACAAACCGCACTACCACCCACCAAGCCGCCAAAAGGCCAATCCCGATCCAGCTTCCGCGACTTGTCCACTTGACAAAATCTTGGCTTTGGGTTTTCGTGATTGGCAGCCAGGGAACAATGCGTTCTTCTTTACCGTATTCGTCGCCGATCGCCTCTTTGCGACGCTTAGATTCACCCATAATCTTTGTCTACTAAATTAGATTTCAACTGGATACCTAACCAAATTATACGCCAACAGGTCATCTCAAGCCTGCGTCAGCCAAGTCGTATCCAAATAATCAATCCTCGCAAAAGGACTCAAAGCCGCTAAAACCTGCTGTCCGTAACTGCGGTGAATCACCCGGCTGTCGAAAATCGCCACCACCCCTTGACGTTCTCGCACAGGCGCGATCGCCCGTTGCAATTCATTCAGCGCCGCCGGCAGCAAATACAACCGAAACCAATCCTTGCGCCGTTCCTTATAATAAGCCACACGCGCCGTCACCAAAGGATTCTCCAAAGAAGGTAGCGGCAAAGTTGCGATCGCCAGCAAGTGAGGCGCCCTAAATTCCCCCTGATGTTCCCGCCAAAACTCCCACCCAGTCACCAAAATCGCATTCTCGCCCACATCTGTTTTTTCTACCTGCACCCGAGAACCGAACTCAGAAGCCAAAATCGCCGCCAGCCGAGCCCTCAGCGGTACATCACCAACAATCAGCACCGTTAAACCCGCCACCGACGCGCTCATCAACAGCAAAGTCCGAATTTCTTCTATTAAAACACCCTGAAATTCCGGCGTATTTGGCAGTGGCAGCCAGTTGGGAATGTACAGTTGAATTAATTCGCTTTGTCGATCGGGCGAAAACTTAACGCTCGTCAATTCTGGAAGCCCCAACATTTCCCGGAAAATCGGAGCCTTGGGTTCCACATCCACCGCCCCGCCAATCAACACCATCGGCTGATCGTCCCAAATTTTGCTCAAAACCTCAGCCACCTGAACCGGCGCGCAGTACAGAGAAAATGACCCCGCCTCCCGATGAATTTCCGCCCACCGCAGTTTTCCGTTGGTTTCCCACCGCTGCCAAAAATTGCTCCAAGCAGCCGGAATTAGGGGGTTTGGCTCGATGGTTTCAAACAGCCCCTTCAAAATATTTTGCTCTGCAGTTTCCAGCAAATAGCACTCCTCTGGTTTCGCCGGATGCCGAAAGAAAGCCCGCGTTAGCAGTACCCGCCCTTGGAGGATTGCATCGGCTTCCAAAGGCAGAGATTGCATTAAATCATTCCAGTCAGCCGGTTGCAAACACGCCGTCAATTGCTGGCGCGTCCAAACTTCCAAGTCATCCACACCGTCAATAATTGTCGGAATATTGCTGTGAAGTTGCGAATTCGCCGCCAAGCGAGCCGCCAGCCAAGACTCGGGATCTGCTAGCATCAATCCTCGTCCAGTGGCATTATCGGAATAAGTCTCGATCGGCTTATCAGTTTGCAGCCACTCTTGCAAGCGCGGAATTTCCACCGCCTGCAAATGTTCCAGCAGCGGTATCGGCGCCACCAAAATCACAGGTTCCGGCCACATCAAAACCGGCATCAAATAGCTGACTCGATACCGCTGTCGGTAAGCTCCAGCCGGAAGCCCCGTTTGGATCAGAGCGCTGCGCCCCAAGCGCAAAGCCCGCGCCACGAGCCGCGCCATCGTTAAATGGTGCGGCCAGTGCGGCTCGGAGTTCGATCGCAGGAAGCGGAGCAATGAGTTGTGGACTTCTACCTCAATCAATCGGTTTTAAAATTGACATTTCTCACTCAACATAATCAAAACTGGCCAGAAAATCAACTACTTTTTGACCGAGAGGCAAACTGAATTTACTCTCCTGATGAGTTGCACCTCCCTTCCCAAAATTTCCGTGAGAATTCACCGTCAAACTCTCCTGTCCCGAACTAATTAAAATAGTTTGGGTAGGTGACTCAAAAAACTTTGTTTTCCGATCTACCATTGGCATAGTAGAAAGCAAATATATCAAGTTATTTAAATTATCCCTCGCTGCACTCAATGCTTTACACAACTGCACAATCCGTTTTTTATCCAAATTTTGACTGGCGATATTTTTGCTAACAGCCACAATATTTTCCTGAGTTTGTACAGCATCCTTAAAAGGAACAATCGCTAAAAAAGCTGCTGCCAATAAATGCTCGTCGCCATCAAATTTAAAAGTGAGAATTGTCCGGCGGTAGCCAACTTCAATATTGGGAGGACAGCTCATTGCATGGTAATGCTGAGCTATTTCGCTGTAAGCGGTTGCTAAAAAGATGTTTGCTGAGTGATCTAAAAGTGCATCAACCACAATTCGCACTAACCCGGGCGTGCGATTTAAAAATTTTCTCGATTCTGACGGCGAATTAAATTGTTGAATCTGAGTGAGATCGCCGGCCGAGCTGATGTCAACCCACTGGCAAGTAATATCATCTGCGATGATGCCAAATCGGGGAACCAAATACAGTTTTGCCCCAGTTAAATTGGCTCCCCTCAAATCAGCGCCCACCCAATCTGCATTAATCAAATTAGTTTCAGTCAAATCAGCGTGAACCAAACTAGCATTTGCTAAATTAGTATTTCTTAAATCTGCTCCGTTGAGGTTGGCTCCGCTGAATTTAGAATCGCTCAGATCGGCACCGTTGAGGTTAGCTCCGCTCAAATCAGCCCATTTGAGATTAGCTCCGCTCAAATCGGCACCGCTGAGATTCACCTGCTGCAAAGAAGCTTGTCTCATATCGGCATTGCTTAAATTGACGCCGCTAAGTTCTGCTTTCGCCAAATCCGCGCCGTGCAAGTTAGCTCCTTGAAAGTTAGCTGAAGAAGCCGAAGCACCTCTGAGATTAGCACCCGAAAGATTAGCACCGGAAAGATTTGCTTCCGTCAGTTTTACCTCTCTTAAATCTGCTTCAGTCAGGTTTGCGCCGGTGAAGTTAGTTTTGCTGAGTTCGCAGCGGACTAATTCGCTTCTAATCAGGGATGCTCCGATTAATTGAGCTCCACTTAAATCAGCTCTCACTAAGTTTGCTACGTTGATAGTAGCCCCGTTTAAGATTGCCCGCGAAAGATTAGTGCTACTGAGTCTCGCCACATTCAGGTTAGCTTCGCTCAAGTTAGCGTCGCTCAAGTTAGCGCCGCTGAGGTTGGTTACAAATAAGCTAGCCCGCCTTAAAATTGATTGGCTGAGGTTGATGCGGCTGAGATTAGCTTCATTCAGGTTGATTCCTGTGAAATCTCTGTCACCTTCTGTGTATCTCTTGACGAGTGCAAATCGTTTGAGCAGTTCTTCAGCTTGCATTTTTTTTACTTGAATGAAATGGCAATTTGCTAACTTTTATATGGCATGAATAGAAATGATATCAAATTAATTTATAGTATTTACTCACCGAGCTGATAAAAGCTTTTGACAAACTCAATGACCGTATTTAGCGGCGGCGTGGTAAATCTTTGGGCTTTAATTCCAGGACTGATAGACGTTTTGTTGACTCCGGGCAAATTTGTCAAGTTTCTGCCAAAATCTGGGTGATAGTGAATCATCAAAGTTTCGGCGCTGGAGTTAGCCAGTACAGTTTGGGTAGGCGATTGGAAAAAACTTGACATCGGTTCGCGATCGAGGCGAATCGGCTGAATTTTCATTTCCCCTATTTTTCTCATTGCTTTGGTCAGGGCTACGTTTAATTGCACTACCATATTTGAGACTCTGACGCCCAGATTATTACCACTTTGGGGTTGAATCATCTTGATCAGAGTAATCAAATTTTTCTGAGTAAATGCTGCATCACTAAAGGGAATAATCGCAACGAAAGCTGTGGGAAATAGTTCCTCGTCCTGCTCTATTTTAAATGATATGATTGTGCGTCTGGAATTAACTTCGATACTGGGAGGATGGCTCAAACCAGGGTATTGACGGGCAATTTGGCGGTAGGTAGCTGCCAGGACAAAGTTAGCATCGGGGTCGAGGGGTCGATCGACAATAATTTGAACTGTCGGTGGTGTAGCATTGAAAAACCTTTGAGATTCTTCTGGGGTAAAGCGCTGAATGTGGCTGCGATCGCCGTTAGGACTGAGGTCAACCCAATCGCAGGTAATGTCATCTGCTTTGACATCAAACCTAGACACCGCGTAAATTTTTGCCCCCGTCAGGGCCGCCCCCGTCAAATCTGCGCCCACCCAATCAGCGTGAATCAAATTCGCTTGAGTCAAATCCGCGTGTACCAGAGTAGCGTTCAACAGATTGACATTGCTCAAATTTGCCCCGTACAAGTTGGCCCCGCTCAATCTCGCTTCATCGAGGTCAGCACCGCTCAGGTTCGCTCCGCTGAGGTCAGCCCACCGGAGATTAGCGCCTCGCAAGTCAGCGCCACTGAGGTTTGCCTGAGACAGATTAGCTTGTCTGAGTTCGGCATTGCAGAGGTTGACTCCTCGCAAGTCTGCCCTGCTGAGGTCGGCTCTGTGCAAGTTGGCCCGTTCCAAGTTGGCCGCTATTAGGGAAGCGCCTCTCAGGTGAGCCCCGCTGAGGTCGGCTTGCTCTAGATTGGCTTCTCTGAGGGTTGCTTCTCTCAAATCTGCTTCGCTGAGATTTGCACCGGTCAAGTTTGCACTGCTGAGGTCGGCTCTGATCAGTTCGGATCTGATCATTGTAGCTTCGACGAGTTGGGCTTCTCTGAGGTCGGCTCGAATCAAGTTTGCCACGTTGAGGATAGCGCCGCTGAGGTTGGCTTTGTAGAGATTGGCACCGCTGAGTCTGGCAACATTGAGTTTGGCTTTTCTCATGTTGGCGTTGGACAAATTGGTGCCACTCATGTTAGTCAGGCTCAAGATTGCCTCACTGAAATTAGCCCCGCTGAGATCGATCCTGCTGAGATTTGCCTCGCAAAGCAGGATGGCAGTAAAGTCTCTTTCTCCTGCGGCATATTTGGTGATGAGTTCTTGGGCATCCATGCTTTTCAATTTCCCTGATGTGTTAGCTAGAACAAAGCTTTGTTGTGCCAACCTTTAAACTAGAATAAGCATTTTTTGTAACTTGATGCAATATGCCTAGACATCTATATTGTGGAAGCCTTTTATAAAATCCAAAATGCTAGTGATATTAGCTTGACCTAATTTTGTGCTTTCGGCTAACTTACCCGAGGTTGAGTTGCTCGGCTCGTATTTTTTAATCAGGCGCTTGCCGAAGCCTGGGTGGTGATATACGCTGAGTCTTTGGTCGCGCGAATTAATTAAGATCATCTGTGTAGGAATCTGAAAAAAATTGATGCTTTCGCCGATTTTTGGAAAAGAACTGGAAATTTTGATTTGGTCTACTTTGCTAATAGCTTGGTTGAGAGCTTTGCTGCATAACTGGACGTGTTTAGATTCTTTGACGTTAAGCTTGCCTGCATCGTGAGATTGAATCATTTTCATCAAAGCGATCAGGTTTTTTTGAGTGATGGCGGCGTCGTTAAAAGGAATGATGGCAACGTAAGCGGTGGCAAATAATTTATCGTCGCTGTCCATTTTAAAGGCGAGTACGGTGCGCCTGGAGCTGACTTCGATCGTGGGAGGCTGACTTAAACTCGGGTATTGTTGGGCAATTTGGTAATAAGTTGCAGCTAGGGCAAAATGAGCGCCTTGATCTAAGGGCGAGTCAATCACAATCCGAACTGTGGGCAAGGTTTCGTGAAAAAATTCGTGGGTTCCTCCGGAGTTCAACCAGTAAATTTGGCTGTGGTCGCCGTTGGGGCTCAGATCGACCCACTTGCAGGTCATGCCTTCGGTTTTGATGCCTAGCCGCGAAACTGCGTGGAGTTTGGCTCCGGTTAAGGTGGCTCCGGTTAAGTCGGCTCCAATCCAGTCGGCGCGGATCAGATAGGCATTTGTCAGGTCGGCGTGAACTAAACTGGCATTTGACAGGTCGGCGTGACAGAGGTCGGCTCGGCTGAGGTCGGCACCGCTCAATTTGGCTTCGCTCAGGTCGGCCCAGCGGAGATTGCAGCCGCTGAGGATTGCCCAGCGCAAATTGACGCCGCTGAGGTCGGCGCCGCTGAGTACGGCTTGAGTCAGGTTGGCTTGTCTCAGTTCTGTGCCTCGCAAGTCTGCGCCGCTGAGGTCGGCTCGGCTGAGGTCGGCGCCTTGGAGGTTGGCTTGTTCGAGGTTGGCTTCTGTCAAGCACGCGCCACTGAGATGAGCGCCTCGAAGGTTGGCTTGAGCGAGGTTGGCTCCTCGAAGGGTCGCTTCGGTGAGGGTGGCGCCGCTGAGGTTTGCGCCGCTGAGGTTTGCGCCGCTGAGTTCGGCTCGAATGAGTTCGGCTCTGATCAGTTTCGCTCCTATCAGTATGGCTTTTTTGAGGTCAACTCGCACTAGGTAAGCGACGTTGAGGTCGGCGTCGGTGAGGTCGGCGCCGCCTAGATGGGCGCCACTGAGTCTGGCAATGTTGAGTTTGGCACCGATGAGGTTGGTTTTGCTGAGGTTGGCTCCGCTCAGGTTTGCTACACTCAGATTCGCACCCTTGAGGTTGGCTCCGCTCAAGTTGACGCCGCTGAGGTTGGCCTCAGTCAGGTTGATTCCGGCAAAGTTTCTTTCTCCGGCGGCATATTTTTTCAGGAGTTCCTCGACTGTCATGGGGGCGGCACCGTATCAAATATCCCCATTTTATTGCTATGAATATCGGTATTGTAGGACTGGGTTTAATTGGCGGCTCGATCGGGCTGGATTTGCGATCGCGCGGGTTTAATGTTTTTGGGGTTTCCAGTCGGCTGCAGACTTGCTCTCGGGCGCAAGCTCGCGGTGTTGTCAATGAAGCCAGCATACACCTGTCTCTAATGGCAGCAGCCGATGTAGTTTTTATTTGCACGCCGATCGGCTCGATCGAGCCGATCGTCCGAGAGTTGGTGCCCTATCTTTCCCGGGATACTATTGTAACGGATGTCGGTTCCGTAAAAACACCCATAGTGCAGGCTGTGTCTTCTCTGTGGCCGAACTTTGTCGGGGGACACCCGATGGCGGGGACTGCTGAAAGCGGAATCGAGGCGGCGGTGCCGGATTTGTTTGTCGGGCGGCCTTACGTGGTGACGCCGACTCCCCAGACGCCGGCGCTTGCGGTGGATAAGGTTGAGGAAATTGCGCGGTTGCTGGGTGCGTCGGTTTACCGATGTGAGCCGGAAGAACACGATCGAGCTGTGGCTTGGATTTCTCATTTGCCGATCGTGGCGAGCGCGACGCTGGTTGCTGCGTGCGATCGAGAGGGCGATCGGGATATTGTTACTTTAGCCCAACATTTGGCGAGTTCGGGTTTTCGGGACACGAGCCGCGTTGGCGGCGGCAATCCCGAGCTGGGAGTAATGGTGGCAAAGTACAATCGAGAGGAATTGTTGCGATCGCTCTCTATTTACCGCGACAGTCTCGACGAGTTCATCAGCGATATTGAAGCCGAAAATTGGCAAGATCTAGAACAAAAGCTGAAACTGACTCAAAAAGCGAGAGAGAATTACAACTTATGAGCCAAAAATTACTTAAAACGGTTCCCGTCTAGATTATGATTTGTGGACGCCTATATATTGAGTTTCAATGTACGCTTATTCTCGACTCAAGCGATTTTTACTGGGTGAATCTCTCCCCACTAGCGCATCGGTTCACGAACGGCTAAGCAACGCTGCTGGACTAGCTGTTCTGGCTTCCGATGCACTTTCGTCTGTTGCCTACGCTACTCAAGAAACTCTGCTCGTGCTATTACTAGCGGGGAGTAGCAGTTTGAGTTTATCGCTGCCTATTTCTGGAATTATTATTTTACTGTTGGCGATCGTGGCGCTGTCTTACCGACAGACAATTAAAGCGTACCCCAACGGCGGCGGTGCTTACATTGTAGCGCGAGAAAATTTAGGTATTTATCCCGGTTTGATCGCAGCAGCTTCGCTGATGATTGACTACATTTTAACTGTAACAGTGAGTATTTCGGCTGGCGTTGCGGCCTTGACTTCAGCATTTCCATCACTGCAACCGTATACAGTGGAACTGTGCTTATTTTTTATTGTCTTAGTCATGTTTGCCAATCTCAGGGGCGTGCGGGAATCTGGCAATATATTTATGGTTCCTACCTATGCTTTTATCGTGGTAATTTTTATTTTGATTGGCACGGGTTTATATCAACAGGCAACAGGTCACGTTTTGCCGACCTTAGAAAATATTCCGGCTAAGGAACCTTTGGGATTATTTCTGCTGGCGCGCGCCTTTGCGGCGGGCTGTACGGCCCTGACAGGAGTTGAAGCCATATCAGACGGGGTGTTGGCTTTTAAGCCTCCTGAATGGAAAAATGCGAGCCTGACTTTGACCTATATGGGGGTAATTCTGGGAGTGATGTTTGTGGGAATTAGTTATTTGGGTAATATTTATCATGTGATTCCTAGCGAACATGAAACGCTCCTTTCTGTGTTGGGAAAACAGATTTTTGGGGTCGGTATATTTTATTACTATTTGCAGGCAGCAACTCTGTTAATTTTGCTGTTGGCGGCAAATACGAGTTATGCGGATTTTCCCCGACTTTGTTATTTTTTGGCGCGGGACGGGTTTTTGCCCAGGCAATTGTCGCTGTTGGGCGATCGACTGGTTTATTCTAATGGCATTAATCTGCTCAGCTTCTGCGCTGCTCTTTTAATTATCATCTTTCGAGGCAATACGAGTGCGGTGCTTCCCCTGTATGCGGTGGGAGTTTTCACTTCTTTTACTCTCTCCCAATTGGGAATGGTAATTCACTGGTTTAAGGAACGAGGTAAAGGTTGGCAAGTTAGTGCTGTGATGAACGGTATTGGTGCACTGGCAACAACGGGAGTTTTGGCTGTAATTCTAGCTACAAAATTCCTTTTGGGAGCTTGGGTTGTCGTAGTAACTATTCCGATCGTAGTCAGTCTATTTTTAGCTATTCACCGACACTATCGGTATGTCGCGGCTCGGTTGAGCATTCAGGGAATAGAACCGAGGTCTTATCTTCGCAGACCTAGAGTTAAGACGGTGACACATCCGGCAGTGGTGTTAGTCGGGCAATTGCACCGGGGAACTTTCGAGGCCCTTGATTACGCTCGTTTAATTGCTGATGAAGTTGTGGCAGTTCACGTAGATATTGGTTTGACCGATCGAGAGAAATTACAATTAGCTTGGAAAGATTTGCAGTCAGATATTCCTTTGGAAATTCTGGAATCGCCTTACCGTTCTGTTGGTGAGGCTTTGACTCACTTTTTGACTTTGTTTGAAGAGCAGCGACCGGGAGTATATTTAACGCTGATCATTCCGGCTTTTGTGACGCGAAATTGGTGGGAGGGACTGCTGCACAATCAAACTGCTTTCTTTTTGAAAGCGGCTTTGCGGGCTAAAAAAAGTCGGGTTGTAACAACGGTTAGATATTATCTTTAAGTGGGGATGGGCAACCACGGGGGATTGCCCCTACTTCCTCGCAATTAAGACTGGAATGCGGTCGGACGCGCTGGCCCAAGAAACCCGGTTTCTTCGCAAAATCTTTGGTTGGGATGCGATTTTGCTAGGCAGAAACCGGGTTTCTGACACCGCTTGGTAAATCATATATAGCAATCCTTGCAGGAGTCGTAAATTTTTTACCCCACCCCAGCCCTCCCCTTAGTAAGGGGAGGGAGTAAGAAATTCACAAATGATTTAGGATCGCTATATATTTATTAAAAATTAAAGGAAAGAGTTGACATATCAAAAATGATATGTTATGAGTTGAGTAATTAGAAAAGTTGCCTTTCAACTTATCTTAAAAAAGATGGCGGCTGCTGAACCCAAGTCTTTTGTTCCCTAAAAAATCTCTTCAACTTTTGGGGGTTGCTATGCAACCCGCAACAGACTATTTATGCAGCAGCCAAAAAACTTGAACAGGCTTTTGCGAGCTTTGTCTCGGCAAGGTCTTGATGTTAGTTACGACAATAAAGTCTACTCGATTTGTCTCAATAGTTCTCTGAAAGAACAGTGGCAAGATGCCGATGCTCCAACAGCAGAAGTTTTGCTCCCAGAGGATTTTCCTGTGGAAGCAAAGGCGCTCAAACAGTTAGCAAATTTGGCGAATGTTCGACACCCTCAAGGCGGCTGCGTTTGCCGCGTTTGCGCTACTCCAGACTTCCATCCGGGGGATTCGGGGGTGGCGATCGGCTCGATCGTAGAAACAGCAGGAATGGTGATTCCGGCGGCTACCGGTTCCGATATCAACTGCGGGATGCGGTTACACGTTGCGGATTTGTCGATCGAACAATTCCTCAGTCAGCGCGATCGATTTGTAGAATTGCTCAAAGGCGATTATTTCTTCGGTACTCGCGATGTCAGCATGACTGCAAAAACTGCTCGCGCGATGTTCCAACACGGGATTCCCGGATGGCTGGATGCTATGCCAGACGAGGCAACCGGCAGCGCGGCTAATTCGGATTTCGAGCAGTTGGCCGCAGAGTGCAATCGCACTTTTCTCGGCGGTTCCATGAATGGCGATGTCAGATGGGCTCCCGAAGAATTAGTCCCAAATGAGGGCTTAGTCAGGGATGGTGGGTTAGCTACCATTGGTGGCGGCAATCACTTTGTCGAAATTCAAGTGGTTGAGGAAGTTATCGATCGAGCTACGGCTTATACTTGGGGAGTTCGATCGGGACAAATCGCTTTCATGATTCACTCGGGTTCGCGCAATGTCGGCAAATACATCGGCGGAATGTGGCGCGATCGAGCTTGCGACGCCTGGCCGAAAACTCTGAAACATCCTGAATCCCGGCTTTTCCCGCTGTCTGTCGCAGCAAATCCCGAACTTGTGAACAGCTACCTGCAAGCGGAAGCAACCGCCGCTAACTACGGTTTTATCAACCGTTTGCTGCTAGCAGAACTTCTGCGCTGGCGTTTGCGACAAGTTTTCGGCGATGTGGAAGCTCCCTTAGTATACGATTTGCCTCACAATATCACTTTAGCTGAAGGTGCCGGCTGGGTAACGCGCAAAGGCGCTTGTCCCGCACATTCCGGTCAGCCTGTAATTGTACCGGGTTCGATGGGCGCGCCGTCTTATTTGCTGGTTGGTTCGGGGAACGATCGATTTTTGCGATCGGCCTCTCACGGTGCAGGAAGGGCGCGATCGCGCTTCGATATGAGTCGCAAAGGTGCTGACAAAACTGACTCCGCTTTGGGATTAACGGGCGTAGATTGCATTACCTTGCGCGAAGAACGCAGAATCGAAGAAGCACCGGCAGCTTACAAGCCAATTCAACCAGTAATTGACGTTCAGGTTGAGGCGCAAATAGTTGGTGTAGTCGCTAAAATGAAGCCAGTGTTAACGTTTAAAGCCTAGGAACGGGGCATTTGAGAATTAAAAATTAAACAAGGGTAAGGTGCGCGCCAAGCACCCTACTAATTTTTAATTCTCGGCCCTATTTCCGATACCCCATGCCCTGTCAGGAACCTCAGCCTAAAGGCGTGAGGCTTGGAAGAGTAATCTGACAAGCCATTCTGACGGGCCTAAGTCTTAACTGACTACGTTTTTTGAGTCACGACACCGGAGAATGCGAAGCCAGTTTTCCGCTCTGTCGCTGAAGGTTAAACAGCCCTAAGGTCACTGGGGCAGTGCTTTCAGCCTAACAAGCTCACTAAACCTTGGCGAGGCTAACATCACCCCGAAAGGGAGGCTCGAAAGAGCAAAACACTATGCGTACAGGGCTGGGAAGTTTGAAGCGGTAATTGTCCCGCTGAAAGTGCAACACAAAAGCACACCGAGCCAACCAGTCCCAAGGCGGTAGTAATCAAAAAAAGACAATATAAAGCCGTCCTAGAAGGACGGGGTTTCTACCCATTTTTTTGATGAATGATTCTCAAGCATCACCAAATCCATCAAAACCTGTTCATCCCCTAAAGCGGCTGCTGAAGTACGGGCGCCGCTACCGCCTGAAAGCTTGGCTGGCAAGTATCTGTTCGCTGCTGAATAAATTCTTTGATTTAGCGCCGCCAGCATTAATCGGTATTGCTGTTGATGTGGTGGTGAAACAGCAAGATTCTATCCTCGCTCAGTGGGGCATAAAAGATGTCTTTTGGCAACTGGCAATTATCACTATTTTGAGCGCGGTTATTTGGACTTTGGAATCTCTTTTTGAATATGCCTATGATTATTTGTGGCGCAATTTGGCTCAAGATATTGAACACGATTTGCGTCTGGAAGCTTACAGTCATTTGCAGGAATTAGAATTAGCTTATTTTGAAGAACGCAGCACGGGCGGTTTGATTTCTATTCTCAATGATGATATCAATCAACTCGAACGTTTTTTGGACGACGGCGCTAATGAGGTGATTCAGGTAATGACAACGGTTGTTGTGATTGGTGCGGCTTTTTTTGCTGCATCTCCTGGTGTTGCTGGGCTGTCTATGCTGCCGATACCTTTTATTATTTGGGGTTCGATCGCCTTTCAAAATCGCCTCGCTCCTCTCTATGCTGATGTGCGGGAAAAGGTGAGTTTTCTGAACGGGCAACTGTCGAATAATTTGATGGGAATTACTACTATTAAAAGTTTTACTTCCGAAGATTATGAAATTCAGCGCATCGAAACACAAAGCCAAGCTTACCGCCAAAGCAACCGACGGGCGATCGTACTTTCGGCAGCTTTTATTCCGCTGATTCGGGTTGTGATTTTCTTGGGGTTTATTGCAACGCTATTTCTGGGCGGTTTGGAGGTTGTGGCGGGCCGGTTGTCTGTGGGAACTTACAGCGTTTTGGTGTTTTTGACCCAGCGGTTGCTGTGGCCGCTGACTCGCCTGGGAGATACTCTGGATCAATACCAGCGCGCTATGGCTTCTACTAATCGGGTGATGAATTTGTTGGATACTCCGATCGCAATTCGCACCGGTGATATTCGGCGGCCGGTTAGTTCGATTAAGGGTGAGTTGGAATTTAAAAATGTTACCTTTTCTTATAATCAAAGAAAACCGATTTTGCAGTATTTTTCCCTGACTCTGCCGGCGGGAAAAACTACGGCGATTGTTGGGGCTACTGGTTCGGGAAAAAGTACCCTGGTGAAGCTAATCTTGAGGCTGTATGAGGTACAGCATGGCAATATTTATCTCGACGGTATAGAATTAAATAACCTGAATTTAAAAGATTTACGGAGAGCGATCGGATTGGTGAGTCAAGATGTGTTTTTGTTTCACGGTACGGTGGCAGAAAATATTGCTTACGGCAGTTTTGACGCTAGCAATCGAGAGATAGTAAATGCTGCTAAAATTGCGGAGGCTCACGAGTTTATCGCCCAATTGCCGGACGGTTACAACACTATTGTAGGGGAACGCGGTCAAAAATTGTCGGGGGGTCAGCGGCAGCGAATTGCAATTGCGAGGGCTGTTTTGAAGAATCCGCCGATTTTGATTCTTGACGAAGCTACTTCAGCGGTGGATAACGAGACTGAGGCGGCAATTCAGCGATCACTCGAACGGATTACCAAGAATCGCACTACAATTGCGATCGCCCACCGTCTTTCTACTGTCCGCAATGCCGATTGCATTTGTGTCATGGAAGAGGGGCTGGTGGTAGAATCGGGGCAGCACGAACAACTGATCGAACAGGACGGAATTTATGCGGCGCTCTGGCGCGTGCAATCTGGTATAAGATAGAAACGCAGCGGTTTTGGGTAATTGGGAATTGCTAATTTGTAATTGGGGATGGGCCATTGGGCATGGGTAACTAATGACAACAGTCAACAGCCAACTGCCAACTGCCAACTGCTAACTGACAACTGACTGTAAAATATTAGTTTATACAAACAAGAAGAGAAAATGTTTTTATTTGATAGCCCTGAGTCCAAACCCAACGAAAATAGCTGGAGCCGCAAATTAGATAAATTTGTGAAAGCTAATCAAAATGAATTGGCTGCTTTGGCTTGGGGACTATTTCTGGAAAGGGGAGAGGAAAGCGAGGAGATTTTGGCAATTGATATTGCAGAAACTGCGCGTTTTGTGTATTGTAAGAAAGAGGCGGTTGAAGAGTTAAACCGTCAAGTAAAAAGTCAGATTCAGGAAGTTGTAGGTGTGTTGAACGCTCACAAGCCTGAGAAGGAAGTGGCGATTTTGGCGATCGGGGAAGGTCAAATTAAGTTGATTCTTTTTGAACCTAAGCCTGAACCTCCCGTTTGTTTTGAGGAAGCCGCAACAGATGTTGATACATTGTTGGCTAAGCTCGAACAGCAGATGGTTGAATGTATGAAAGGATAAGATTACTTGGCGATGGAAATCGCGTCTACACAAAGGAAGTCCGAGCAGAGGGGGACTAAGAAATGAAAGGAGTATTTAAGCCTCATTTAGTATCAGTTGTCCGAGGGCTTGGATGACGCTGGAACGGACTTCTGGCGAGGTGTCTTTGAAGGCTTTAACTAATATGGGCGCCATCGCGACATCTCCTATTTTTCCCAGTGCTTCTGCAGCTTTCGCCCTGACAGCGGGGCGGGCATCCTCTAGGGCGGTGCACAAGGTGTCTAGCACCATCTGATAGTATGCGGGATTTTGAATCATGCTGTCAGCCTCCGGTTTGCATAGAGCTTACTGCTGTTTTATTTTACCTCTTGCATCTCTGTCAGGAACAGGCAAGATGTCTGTTCCAGAAAGAGTAAATTTTCTTCTGGGGTGGGCGTCTCGCCCGCCCTGAAAGCCTTATTAAAAATGTTGCAATATTTCAGCAAGCTTTTGGGTTAGTTGGCTATTTCACGTCTTCGGATACGCCTTCGATGAAGGCAACAAGTCCTTTGCCCCAGGGGTTTGATTCGGCGAAGTGTTCGCCAACTTTCACCGCTGCTTTTTTGCCACCGTTGTACAGCCGTTTGAGGCTGATTAGGTTTTGCCACTCGATGGGTTTTTGCTCTTTGATTTCCTTAAATTCTGCATCAATAATATTGAGTGCCTGTTGTTCGTCTTGCACATAGGTATACTTTTTTTCCAATGCCTGAATTATTTGCACCACTGAATTCAGTGCAGCTTCAGGGGAGGATTGCTGGGCGGCTTCGATTTTTTGAATAACCTTGGGATTGCTGTTTTCAGCGGCATAGTTAACGCCGATGTTGGCATTTGGTTGGTTGAAGATGGGTGATTCGTTTGACATCACTTTTAATTCCTCGATAGATTGTATGTTGTATACACTAGCAGAAGCATTCGCCGACTGCTTGCCACTTTCCGGGAGTAGGGACAACTGACGTATCGGGTAGTTGTAGTATTTGCAGGCGGCTTGGATGACGAGGATGAGGCCGTGCAATTCTGCGCCGGATTCGGAGGGGATTAAGGTAAGGAGGTGGGGGAGATGGGGGGCGACTTTCTCTGCGTGCTGCTTAGCGATATTGCCTAAGGCATCTGCCGCCCTCCAACGCACAGAATAGTCTGAATCTTCAACGAGTTTAAGTAATCCCGGCATCGCCTTTTCGTCACCGATATTGCCTAAGGCATCTGCCGCCGTCCTACGCACATAAGAGTCTGAATCTTCAACGAGTTTAAGTAATCCCGGCATCGCCTTTTCGTCACCGATATTGCCTAAGGCATCTGCCACCATCCTACGCACATAAGAGTCTGAATGTTCGCCGAGTTTAAGTAATTCCGGAATCACCCGCTTGTCACCGATATGGCCTAAGGCATCTGCCGCCGTCCAACGCACATAAGAGTCTGAATGTTCAACGAGTTTAAGTAATCCCGGCATCGCCTTTTCGTCACCGATTTTGCCTAAGGCATCTGCCGCCCTACTACGCACATAAGAGTCTGAATCTTCAACGAGTTTAAGTAATCCCGGCATCGCCTTTTCGTCACCGATATTGCCTAAGGCATCTGCTGCGCTCCAACGCACATGAGAGTCTGAATGTTCAAGGAGTTTAAGTAATCCCGGAATCGCCTGCTCGTCACCGATATTGCCTAAGGCATCTGCCGCCCTCCTACGCACCTCAGAGTCTGAATGTTTAAGGAGTTTAAGTAATCCCGGAATCGCCTTTTCGTCACAGATTTTGCCTAAGGCATCTGCCGCCCTACTACGCACATCAGAGTGTGAATGTTCAACGAGTTTAAGTAATCCCGGAATCGCCTTTTCGTTACCGATTTTACCTAAGGCATCTGCCGCCTTACTACGCACATCAGAGTGTGAATGTTCAACGAGTTTAAGTAATCCCGGAATCGCCTTTTCGTCACAGATTTTACCTAAGGCATCTGCCGCCGTCCTACGCACATAAGAGTCTGAATCTTCAACGAGTTTAAGTAATCCCGGAATCGCCTTTTCGTCACCGATTTTGCCTAAGGCATCTGCCGCCGTCCTACGCACCTCAGAGTCTGAATCTTCAACGAGTTTAAGTAATTCCGGAATCACCCGCTTGTCACCGATTTTGCCTAAGGCACCTGCTGCCCTACTACGCACATCAGAGTCTGAATCTTCAACGAGTTTAAGTAATTCCGGAATCACCCGCTTGTCACCGATTTTGCCTAAGGCATCTGCCGCCCTACTACGCACATAAGAGTCTGAATCTTCAACGAGTTTAAGTAATCCCGGCATCGCCTTTTCGTCACCGATATTGCCTAAGGCATCTGCTGCCCTACTACGCACATAAGAGTCTGAATCTTCAACGAGTTTAAGTAATTCCGGAATCACCCGCTCGTCACCGATATTGCCTAAGGCATCTGCTGCGCTCCAACGCACATGAGAGTCTGAATGTTCAAGGAGTTTAAGTAATCCCGGAATCGCCTGCTCGTCACCGATATTGCCTAAGGCATCTGCCGCCCTCCTACGCACCTCAGAGTCTGAATGTTTAAGGAGTTTAAGTAATCCCGGAATCGCCTTCTCGTCACCGATATTGCCTAAGGCATCTGCCGCCCTCCTACGCACCTCAGAGTCTGAATGTTTAAGGAGTTTAAGTAATCCCGGAATCCCCTTTTCGTCACAGATTTTACCTAAGGCATCTGCCGCCCTACTACGCACATCAGAGTGTGAATGTTCAACGAGTTTAAGTAATCCCGGAATCGCCTTTTCGTTACCGATTTTGCCTAAGGCATCTGCCGCGCTACTACGCACCTCAGAGTCTGAATGTTCAAGGAGTTTAAGTAATCCCGGAATCGCCTTTTCGTCACCGATTTTGCCTAAGGCATCTGCCGCGCTACTACGCACATGAAAGCCTGAATATTCAAGGAGTTTAAGTAATCCCGGAATCGCCTTTTCGTCACCGATTTTGCCTAAGGCATCTGCCACCCTCCAACGCACATCAGAGTGTGAATGTTCAACGAGTTTAAGTAATCCCGGAATCGCCTCATCCGATCGCGCTTCCCCGAAAAGCTCAGCCTTCAACCACCCCGGCACATCCAACCCATCCACCAACCCAACCGTGCGCTGCTGAAACTCCCGCTGCACCTCCCCCGCCAGCCGCGCCCCCAACATCAAATCCACCTCCAATGCCAGCCGCACCACCCGCACCGCCTGCACCTCATCCCGCAACAACGACAGCATGAACGCCAGAGGCTCCGTCCATTTAAAATAATTCAAATAGAAATGCTGCAACCGTCGATCGTCGATCGCATCAATATGCCTTTCAACCAACAGTTTCAGCAACGCCCGCCCCGCATAATACTCCTGAAATAATTGGTGATGAAACTCAATTTCCTCCGGCTTTGCCGCCACCTGCAAAAGATGGTGCTCCAGCAAATCCTCTAGCCACTCCTTCGCCTTGGTTGGCGCATCCACCACCCCCCGATCGCGCAACCAGCACTCCAAAATCCCCTCAGCCCGATCGCGAGAAATCGCCACCCAACCATCCGTGAGGGGCTGCGAGTCACCCTGCAACATCACAAAAGCCAACTGCTGCAAAACCTCCGACTTGAATAGCTGAAAACCATCCGAAAACCACGCACCGCGCTTAAACTCCTCATACTGGCGATCGAACTCCTGAAACAACTCGCCCTTACTCTGGGGAATTTTCCCGCTATTTTTAAACACCTTACACATCATTTCCAGTAGTAACGGCGTTTCGGCAATCTCTCGCAGGCGATCGCCCAATTGTCGCAGCAGCAAATCCCCATGTTGCGGCAAATGCTTGTGCACAAACTCCCGCATCTGCGGTTGCGTCAGCGCACACATTTCCAGTTGTTGCTCAATTCCCAAAGATCCGCCCAGCGCCAAATCCCGCGTCGTGAAAATCATCGCCGTATCGGGATTGTCGTCGTGGAATACCTGCAAATCCTGCCGCCTTTGTTGCGATGGCATCTCATTCACGCCATCCAGCAACAGCAGCAACCTGCCATCCAGCAGCAAATCCTCCACCTCTTCCGGGCAAACTCTCAGCTTTGCTTGTCGAAATTCGGCACAGATTGCGTCTTTGATCGAGCGATCGCTCCTCAACTGCACCAACACCGGAATCTGCCGATCGCCCTCATTGAGCGCTTCTAGTGCCAATTCCCACCGAAAACGCTGCAAAACCGTCGATTTTCCCGAACCGGGCTTGCCCACTAGCAGCACTTTTCCCTGCTGCACGTACTTGCGGATTCCCGCCAGCACTTCCAGCCGCTCGATTTTCGTTTCTGGTTTATTTTCTGGGGATGGAGGTTGCGATCGCTCCTCCGGTGGCTTTTCCACCCGCACCTCCACCTGTAAATCCGTCAGCGTGTAGAGATGCTGTTGTTTTTTATAAGACTCAACCAGGGATTGCAGATATTTAGGAAAATCAACTGGTGTCGCCATTTGATTATAGATTTTAGAATATGGGTTTATTATAGATTTTTTCTCGATCGGCGATCGGCGCTGAAAATTCCGGGAAAAAGTAGCATCAATATTCTGTGTGAGTAACCATCATCTCGCTCCCCCCTAACCCCGCAAAACACAAGGGGGGGACAAGAACATTCATTCAAAGTCACCCTTATTAAGGGGGATGCGAGGGGGATCGAAACTTCGATAAAACCGAAATATTATTATCAATATCAGAATAACCAGCAATCAAAATAACCAGCGGGCGGCGAGTCGTCATGAAAAATTTGAGCTTTGTCTAAATTAGGTACAGCCTCCGCCAATTCTCTACCTACTTTTACCTCAAGCGCCCTGTCTGTTAATGGAAAGGAAAATTGATGGCTATCTTGCAAATATTTTGCCTTAGCAACAATCTCATCTTTCTCCAAAATCGGGCTGTTGCTACCAATCAAAATGCTATTACTTTCCTGGCAAACACACAGGCACACCTGAGAAAACACACTTTGAAAAGTTGTGATTTTTTCGGCATAAAACTCATCTCTGTGCAGCAGATTTGCTAGCACAACTCCCTCGCTTGACAAGTGTTTTTCGCAGATTTGATAAAATTCTTTGGTGGATAGGCGGTGCGGAAAGTAGCCGTTGCCAAAAGCTACGTCGATCATGATGATATCGTACTGAGTATCTGATTTTTGCTGCTCTAAATACTCTCGGCCGTCTTGAATTGTTACAGTTAGCCGATCGTCAAACTGCACCCCGAAACACTTTTTAGCTGCTTCGATCGCGATCGGATCGACCTCCGCACATTCTATAACAGTGTCCGGCAAATAGTGGTGCAAAACTAAGGGAACTCTGCCGCCACCAAATCCAGCCATGTAGATTCTTTGAGGTTGGCTTTGCCACACTAAACCCAACATCATCGCCTGAGTATATTCAGACACTAAATGTAAAGGATTGTTGAAATCGAAAACAGATTGCAGTAAATCTGTGTGCTGATTTACTTTTTCTACTAAAGATAGCTTAATGTGCGATCGCTCTTTTGTGACTGCAACATAGTGAACACCAGACTCTTTGCAAAAAATAAGTTTATCTGGCTGTTGCTGTAGCCAAGCCAGCCGCTGTCCAATAGCGGATAAATTAATAGATTGCCAAGTTTTGTGTTCCTCAATCATCTGATTTTAAATTTTATTTAAACTCGATATTCTCTAAGAATATAGCCTCATAAACCCGGTTTCTCCCCAAATCGCGGAGTCGCCGGATCTGTGCGAAGAAACCGGGTTTCTAGTCGAGGCTGGGGCAAGTCATGTTCTCATTTTCCAGCATGGCGAAGAACGAGAAGACAACAGAAATTCACCCGATTACAGCCGCTTGTACGCCACCAATTCCAAACCTGAAACCGAAAGTTCCACTTTTTCCCAACCTTGCTTGTCACCTTCTAACTTTTCAAAGGCTGCTGAGGTTAGCAAAATCTCTCCCCGTTCCGCCAAATCTTCTCCCAGCTTAGATGCCAGATTAAATTCCCCTCCGTACATATCCTCTCCTTCCAGCATCAAAACATCGCCACAGCCAATACCAATGCAGAGGTAAATATCCATCTCCGGCGGCAGTGTCGTGTTGACAGCCGCTGTTTGTTTCACAGAGTCGATCGCAGCTTCCACCGCTGATTTTACATCAGTAAAAACTGCAAAAATATTGTCGGCTTCCTCCTTAACTAGAGTGCCGCCGTATTCTGAAATTATCGGTTTGACAATTCCGTGCATCCGGTGAATCATTGCCAAAAAATGAATAATTCCGTAGCGGACTGTCGTGCGCGAAAATCCCGACATATCCATTACTAAAATTGCGTAATTTTTGCGGAAAGTGGCATTAATTTTTTCATCAATTTCAGCCATTCTTTCGGGATGTTCGTTTCTTTCTTGCAGCAACTTTTCCAAGTTAGCACGGTTATTTGTTTTCATTTTAGTTTAATTAAGTTCCCAATCGCGACACTGTTCTTGAGGTCGGCCCGCAGGATGCACCGCACAATTGATGCCGTCCTTGCCGTAATAATAATCGCACACTTTGCAGGGTTTAGTTTGCTCTAATTTTTTCATCAAAATTGCCCGGATTGTCTGGACTCGGTTGCGATACTTGTTTGCATTCGAGTGACTCGGTTCAATTGCCAAAGCTTGCTCGAAAGCTGCTAAGCTGGAATCGTACAATTTAATAATTTGGGAACTGTATTTTGTCCAAGCGTCGGCATGGCTTTGATACAGTTCGACTGTACTTAAGTTTAAAATTCCGTATTCTGTCCAAGCGTCCGCTGAAGCTCGATCGAACTTAATATTGGCATTGAGCAAAACTTTTTTTATCGTTGCCAAAAGTTCCCTCGGCTGCCAAGGTTTGCTCACATAAGCCTCGGCGCGATCGCCCTGGAACCTCGCAAATAAAGCTAACTGCTGTCCCTTGCCTGTTAAAAATACCACCGGTATGTTCCGAGTTTCGGGATTAGCTTTAATTAAACGACAAACCCCGTAGCCGTCCAGGCGGGGCATGATGACATCTAATAATACTAAATCAGGGCAATTTTTCTCAATTTTATCCAGCGCTTCCACACCGTCCGATGCCTGAATTACATTCAATCCGCTGCATCTCAACTGATGTGAAATGCACTCCCGCTGGCTGCGGGAATCTTCCACCACTAAAACTGTACTCATCACTCCCCACCTGGTTTCTGAGGTAAACTGGTTCGCTGCTTCGAGTTGCCATTGCTGAAATCAGTTTACCCGCCTTGGATGAATTTGTTATCACTGGCAAGCTAAACTTACTAAAATTGCAACAAATCTTAAACTGAGAAGCAAAGGTGATACTTATCAGAAAATGCTGGTTGCCAATAGGCAGATAATTATTGAAAGTTTGGGCGGCAAATATTCGGCTTTTAAGCCTTAATAGCGGCAAATCATACTGATTTCGGACGAAAACCTTGTTGAATTGCAACAGATAATCGGCTAATGTATACGTTAAAGTTCTTAAGGACGACAAATGAATCGATTGCTCCTCACTTTATTGGTAAGTCCGACGCTGTTTGGATCTGTGATGTCTTTGAGCGCGATCGCAAATCCCGCTCAAATTACCGAAACACCAAGCCAATCGGCTGATTCGCCCAACTGCGTGCGATCGCCCCACGGTCAGCGTCTGACTTGCGTGCGGCTTCCTGGCAAGTCTGCTGCTGTGGCTTCTAAGCCGAGAATTAGTTGGCAGCGCCCGGGCGAAGAACGGTTGGCGATGCTGGATTTTTCGGAAGAAGAAAGTGATGCAGCCTCGGCGTTGTTTGGCTGCGACTGTCAGTTGTGTATCAACGCGCTGCGACAGTTGCGCGGTTTGCCGCCTCTGGATCTGACTTGAGGGCGATCGATCAAACAGCATTGGGAGTCAGTCTCAAAAACCTGGTTTCCGATCGCTGCGGGCTTTGGAATGCCTTTAGCTTTCTCCCTTTTAGAGAAATTGTAGTCAATTTGTTGCAGGATTTCTAGAGATTTTTTATTTCTCAAAATCGGGTCTCTACTTTTTAGCTAGAACTTGTTTAAGTTGAGCAGTTGCTTGCTCAATTTTTTCGATACTGCCGGGGTTGACCAATCCGTAGTAGTCAAAAACGTAAACTCGATTATTTTTTGTGGCTGTTAGTTTATTCCAAAATGAATCAGATTTATATTGGTCTAAAATTCCTTCTCCCCGATCGACTACAATGATTACTTCGGGATTAGCCTCTAAAATCTTTTCCGCTGAAAGCGTCACGTAGCCTCGAACGGGGCTATCTCCTTGCAATTGGGCGGCGACATTTTTCACGTTAAACTTACCCAGCAAATCTCCAGCCCAACTGCTTTGATTGGGCGACAGAATCGGTTGTCTGCTTACTAAAACTAAAGTGGCGGGGCTTTGATTCGGGATGTCTGTTAAAAATGTTTGGTAGCGTTTTAACAGAGGTTCGGGATTGGCATTGAGGGATTTAGCTAAAGTTGTTGTTAACTCTTCTAGGGCTTTCCAGCTATCAACTTGAGTGAGTAAAGTTTTAATTCCAAGCTGCTGCAATTTTTGCATTGTTTGGTCATGAAATCCCGACGCACCTACGACCAAATCGGGTTTCAATGCGATGATTTTTTCCAAATTAGGAGGGGTGCGTTCGGCCGTGACGGCGGTAATCCCTTTAAATTTGGGGTTGCTGCTGACTAATGCGCTGCCGGGAATTCCTACAAGTTTGGTTGGGTCAAGTTGATGGATAATATCGGCGGTTAAAGGTGTTAAAGCTACAACTTTTTGTACTGATTCGATCTTAGTTGTTTGTGGTTGATTGGCTGGGGAAACAGCAGGAGTTGATTGCTGAATTTGGGGTGAAGTGGCGGCGGAGCAAGCGGTAAATGCTAAACTCAGCAACAGGATAGCGGTACGATAAAACAAAGTTTTGTACATAGTTTAGGCGGGAGTTACAGCGAGTTTAAACCAGGTTGAGACAGAATTGACGGGAAGTTCGATCGCACTCAGAAATGATTGTTGACGGTTGACTGTTGACGGTTGACTGTTTGGATATTTGAACAATACCGATGCAACCGGAAACGATATGACGGGAAGTTCGATCGCACTTTAGCGCTTAATGATTTAAATATCAATAGTTTACGGTAGATTTTGTATAAAAAACCGCACTTATTGCCTGAATGCGGATTTTTTAAGTATCTCTTAACTTTTATTCGACCCTTGGGAATCAATACTAGGCAATAGTTTAAAGCCTGTGGCACTCATATCGAACAGCGGATTGTGGCCCCAAGTTAATTGAAATAATTATGAATAACTTAAGAACTTAGTGCGAGGACAAGGTTATATTTAGCAAAAAAGTATTAAGTGTGAATAGTAGGAGCGATCGCACAAATCTGCAAGCCTACAGAAGTTTCTAAAATGATAGCTTCTACGCCAAAAATTTTAGCTAAATTATCAGGAGTTAAAACTTGTGCGGGAGTTCCTACACAAAAAAGTTCCCCTTTATTTAACATAGCAATCCGCGAACTGTACCGAGCAGCTAAATTAATTTCATGCAGCACCGTAATAATCGTCAATTTTTGTTTTACATTTAGTTGGTTAAGCAACTCTAACAATTGCAACTGATAGCAAATATCTAAATAAGTAGTAGGTTCATCTAATAGCAAAACTTGCGGATTTTGAGCCAAAGCTAAGGCGAGGAAAGCGCGCTGGCGTTCGCCTCCTGAGAGTTGTTCGACGGGGCGATCGCGAAATTCCTCAATCCCAGTTTGACTGATAGCAACCTCCACCTTTTCCGCATCTTTCTTGCTCAATTCCCACTGCCACCAACCCTGATGAGGAGAACGCCCCAAACTAACTAATTGCCTTACCGTCAAACCTTCCGGTACTGTTTGCTGCTGCGGCAAAATCGCTAATTTTTGAGCGACAACAGCAGCAGGTTGAGTATGAATTGCTTTGCCATCAAGCAACACACTTCCTTGCTGCGGAGTTAGGATGCGGCTAACTAACTTCAAAAAAGTAGACTTACCAGAACCGTTGGCACCGATGAGACTCAACCACTCACCAGGTTGTAAAGATAAAGTGATGTTGTGGGCGATCGCAACTTCGCCGTAACCCCCAGTTAAATTTTGAATTTCTAAAGACATTATATTTTGGTAATGGGTAATTGGGCATGGGGCATGGGGCATGGGGCATGGGGCATTGGTTACTAATAACTAATGACTGATGACTAATAACTAATGACTAATGGCTACTGACTAGAACGCCGATAAAGCAGCCAGACAAACAGTGGAGAACCCAACAAAGCCGTAACCGTACCCACAGGCAATTCTACCGCACCCAAACGAGCCAAAAAATCAGCAAAAGTCAACACCCAAGCACCGCCGATCGCACTCAGTGGCAACACAAACCGATAATCATTACCAACCAACAAACGCACCCCGTGAGGCACAACCAATCCCACAAAACCAATCAATCCGCCGATGCTGACAGCGCTCGCAGCTAGCAAAGTAGCAACACCCCCAATCAACAAGCGCGATCGTACCAGCGAAACCCCCAAACCAACAGCTAAATCGTCGCCCAAAGCCAGCAAATTTATCGATCGACCCAAAAAACATCCTAACAGCAAAGCAGCCAAAATATAAGGTGCGGCTACCTGCAAATCCGACCAACCGCGACCGTTCAAACTGCCGATTAACCAATTCAAAGCAGCTTGCAAGCGGCTGTCTTCAGCTAACAGCAGCAGTGTAGTTTGTATTGCCCCAAAAAGAGAACTCACAGCCACACCAGCTAAAACCAAACGTTCCACAGAAATCCCGGTTTTATTTTTTCCCAAAAAGTAGACCAGCATCGAAGTTAAAATAGCACCTATCCAAGCCGCCAAAGGCACCCAAGTTTGAAATATTCCCAAAGTCAGCATGGTAATCGCAACCAACCCTGCACCCGCCGAAATTCCTAATACAAAAGGATCGGCTAAACCGTTGCGGAGCAAACCTTGCAGCAAAGCCCCCGACATTCCTAAAGCGGCACCAACCGTCAGCGCTGCCGCCACTCTGGGCAAACGCAATTCCCAGAAAATAGTCTGATTGACAGCATCACCTCGGTGCATAAATGCTTGCCACAATTGATCCGCACTCATCGGCACCGCACCAAAAGAAAGCGAAAGGGCGATAGTTAATAGCAAACCCAATCCTAAGAAGACAAATGTCTGAATAACTCGATATTTTAGCCAGATTTTTTTCAGAGTCACTACATTACACCACAATCTTCCTTAACAGCACTAAATCCCATATTTCCTGTGTTTTTAATGCTCGAACTCGTTAACTACAATAACAATAACCGATTCCCCTGAAGAGGGCTTCAGTGGGAACAGACGAGCAGGCGATCGCACCCGCAGCCAAAATTAAATGTATAATATTAACGAAGTAAACCGCTACGAGTGAATCATGTCCGCAAACACCGCGCTACCCGCAGCCCTAGCTAAAATCGTTCAGCGCTTTCAGCGACATTCCGATCCGAAACAGCGCTACGAACAACTGCTGTGGTATGCCAAAAGACTCCCAGCATTTCCCGAAAGCGACAAACTGCCGGAAAACAAAGTTTCTGGCTGCGCCTCGCAAGTTTATGTTACTGCAAATTTGGCAGACGGAAAAGTTTTGTATCAAGGCGATTCAGACGCTCAGTTAGTCAAAGGATTAGTTGGCTTGCTGGTGGAAGGTTTGAGCGGATTAACGCCTGCTGAAATTGTCACCATTACCCCAGATTTTATTCAAGACACGGGATTGAATGTGAGTCTGACACCTTCCCGCGCTAACGGATTTTACAACATCTTTCAAATGATGAAAAATAAGGCAGTTGCTTGTGAATTGAGCAAGCAAGCCGAAGCAAATTAAAAGCATAAACAGCCATGACTCAAACTACAAATTTAACAAAATCAAATGCGGGCAACTATCCCGCCGCAGTTCAAGAATATCTCTGGAATTGGAGAGAAACGCAAATCCAAGTTATTTACGAAACCAGAGGACAGGGAAATCCTGTATTGCTGCTGCCGGCTTTCAGTACGGTTTCGACGCGAGAAGAAATGCGTCCTTTAGCAGAATTATTAGCTCCTAAATTTCAAGTTGTGAGCTTAGATTGGCCGGGTTTTGGCGAATCGGATCGCCCGCGAACCGACTATCAACCGCAATTATACCATCAATTTATCAAGGATTTTGTTGAGGCAATTTTTAATAGTCCGGTTGCTGTAGTTGCTGCTGGTCACGCTGCGGGTTATGTGATGCAATTAGCGCAATCACAGCCCAATGTTTGGTCAAAAATTGTGTTAGCTGCACCGACTTGGCGCGGGCCTTTGCCGACGATGAGCAAACAGCAAAGCGGGTGGCACGGAATCGTGAGAGAATTAGTACGATCGCCGTTACTGGGACAATTCCTATACAAACTCAACACTACACCGTCATTCCTCAGTCTCATGTACCGCCGCCACGTCTATGTTGATGCTGCAAAAGTCACGCCCGATTTCATCCAAAATAAGTGGAAAATTACGCAAAAACCCGGTGCTCGCTACGGTCCCGCTGCCTTTGTGACGGGTGGTTTAGATACGGCCAAAGTGCGATCGGAATTTACCGAAAAATTTCAACAATTAGCAGTGCCGGTGATGGTTGTAATTGCTGAGAATGCGCCGCCCAAATCAAAGGTTGAAATGGAAGCATTAACGGAATTACCGGGTGTTGAGTCGCGAGTTGTTCCTGGTTCTTTGGGTATGCACGAAGAGAATGCAGAAGCTTTAGCAAATGCGCTTCAATCTTTTCTCTAAATTATTTCAATCCAATTCTTCAGTCCGCGCAGGCGGACTTTGTTTGTGTAGCCCCGAATTATATTCGGCGGTTAACTGGGCGGTTTACATCATAAGCATAACAGCGGTATTTTGGCTGGTTTTCTCTTCCTTTCCTTTGCCACTGTATGCTGTGGAAAATCCGCCGTTTGCTAATTCACAAGAGAGTACGATCGAAAGTGCGATCGACTTTCACATTCATTCTTCTCCTGATGTGATTCCTCGCAGGTTGGATGATTTTGAAGTAGCGAAATTAGCTGCTAGGGCGAAGATGAAAGCTGTTGTATTGAAAAATCATTATGCCAGCACAGCAGCGCGGGCAGTTTTGGTTAATAAAATAGTACCAGAAATCGAAGTTTTCGGGGGAGTTGTTCTCAATCACTCCGTAGGTGGAATTAATCCCGACGCTGTAGATGCAATGCACCGCATCGGCGGCAAATACGGTAAAGTAGTGTGGCTGCCAACGGTTGATGCTGAGCATCACTTGCAGGTTTTTCACAAGTCGGGAATGGGGATTAAAGTTGCGGAAAATGGCAAGGTTTTACCGGAAACAGCAGCGGTGTTGAAGATTGTAGCCAAAGAGAATTTGGTATTGGAAACCGGTCATATTTCCTCAGAAGAGGTGATGGCAGTTGTCGGTGAAGCCAACCTGCTCAACATTAAAAACATCCTGATTACCCACGCAATGGCGGATGTACCAGGCTTGTCTCTAGAAAATATGCAAGCAGCCGCCGCAGCCGGAGCTTTCTTAGAACTCGCATTTGTGAACGATTTGATGGGAGAAAATGCCGCTGATGAGGCACACAAAAACTGGCATCAAGTTTCTATTACTAAGATGGCAGCAGCGATTAAAGTAATCGGAGCCGAGCATTTTGTTATGAGTACCGATTTGGGAAGAAAACCCGATCCTTTGCCGGCGGAAGGTTACAAGTTATTTGTGGAAAAATTGATAAATGAAGGCATTTCTCCGCACGAAATTGATTTAATGACGAAACACAATCCAGCTCTATTGTTAGGCATTTAAAATTGGTAATTGGGGATTGGGAATCGGGGATTGGGAATCGGGGATTGGGAATTCTCTTCCCTCTTCCCTCTTCCCTCTTCCTTCTTCCCTCTTCCTTCTTCCTGACATCCGTTACATCCGTTACAGAATCCGTTGCCGAACTTCCTTCTTCCTTCTTCTATTCTTGATTGCCTTTGCCGCGCAGGTATCCGTTATCTGCAATGCGCCAAGCACCCCCAGCATTGCCCGTTAAATCGCAATCTTCCACGGTAGCAATGCTATCTCTGTAAACGCCGATCGCCTCACCTTGATTACCATTAATCCGACACCGGCGCACGATCAATTTTCCTCCCAATCCGACACCTATTCCCAAACTGCCGTTGTCAAAAATACTGCAATCTTCCACCGTTGCTTTCCCATCATCCGATATAAAAATTCCGTTCCATACCCCATCATGAATTTGACAGCGGCGGAGGATAGAATTTGCATCAGGGCCGCAAATTCCCACCACAGAATAGTCCGCAGAAGTGATATCGCTGTCTTCTATGATTAACTCGCCTTTGCGAATATCTACAGCGTAATATTTCCCAGTCGCGTTCAGCGTTAAACCGCGCACTAAAGCACTGTCACTTACCATTTTAATGCAGTTTGAGCTGATACTTTCAACAACAATGCGAGCGACCTCTCCGCTGCCGATAATTTCTACCGATTTGTCGAGAATTAGACTTTCACGATAAACGCCTGGATGCACGTCAATGCGCGTGCCCGGTGCTGCATTTTTCAGCGCTTCGCTAATAGTAGTATAATCGCCTTGACCCTGCTGAGAAACAACAAAGTTTTGACTCTTCAAAACTTTGGGCTCAGAAGTAGATGCTTCAATTTGCCCTGATTCCGAGTCAAAATGCTCAGATTGTCGATCGCCCGCTTCGGAAAGTTGCGATGTTAACTGCAAGCGTTGTTGATAAACTGTCTCTAACTGGTGTTCTAACTCGGATACTTGAGATTGAAGTTGAGCTTGATTCTGGTTTGCTGTCTCGATTTGACTTTGGAACTCCGAGAGTTGAGAATAAAGGTGCGATCGTTCTCTGTTAGCAGTTTCTAGCTGAGATTCCAATTCAGAGCGAGTTTGGCGAACACTTTCTAACTGGTGTTCTAACTCGGAGATTTGAGATTGAAGTTGAGTTTGATTTTGATTAGCTGTTTCGATTTGACTTTGGAATTCCGAGAGTTGAGAAGTGAGCTGATATTCCAATTCAGAGCGACTTTGACGCACACTGTCTAACTGTTGTTCTAAGTCGGCTACTTGATATTGAAGTTGATTTTGATTCTGGTTGGCTGTCTCGGTTTGACTTTGCAATTCCGATATTTGAGAATAAAGGTGGGAGCGTTCTGTGTTAGCAGTTTTTAGCTGAGCTTCCAATTCAGAGCGACTTTGACGCACAGTTTCTAACTGGTGTTCTAACTCGGAGATTTGAGATTGAAGTTGATTTTGATTCTGGTTGGCTGTCTCGGTTTGACTTTGCAATTGGGAGATTTGAGAAGTGAGTTGAGATTCCAATTCAGAGCGACTTTGACGCACACTTTCTAACTGGTGTTCTAACTCGGAGATTTGAGATTGAAGTTGATTTTGATTCTGGTGGGCTGTCTCGGCTTGATTTTGTAATTCCGATATTTGAGAACTGAGTTGAGATTCCAATTCAGAGCGACTTTGACGCACACTTTCTAACTGTTGTTCTAACTCCGAGATTTGAGATTGAAGTTGATTTTGATTCTGGTTGGCTGTCTCGGCTTGATTTTGTAATTCCGAGATTTGAGAAGAAAGTTGCGAGCGTTCTGTGTTAGC
>JACJNV010000382.1 GCA_014695175.1 Microcoleus sp. FACHB-DQ6
AAAAAAAGGGGCCAAATTAATATACTTATCACCTTATTCACCAGATTTTTCACCAATTGAAAATCTGTGGTCAAAACTTAAAATTATTCTCCGTTCTATCAATACTACTAATTATCAAGAATTAGGAAAAGCCATAGAGTTTGCGTTGGGGCAAGTTACATCGTCAAATATTTTTAACTGGTTTACACACTGCTGTTATTGTACCTCATCTTTTTGAGAAAGGCTATACCTATTATTTTAACCCATTGGGAAAATGGATTGGGCGAGTTACCAAAACTAGATATCGGATGCTCTATCCAACCTTGAGCCGATCGATAATGAAGTCCATCAGCCATTAGCGCTTGCTCTATATTCTATTCTGTCAAATCGACTTGTCGAATCTCTTCTAGCGTCATATCCAAACATTGCGCGATTTGCTCATCGCTCAATCCTATTGCTTGCAAGCGTTGGATCGCCTCCATTTTAGCCCGCTGCTTTCCCCGCAAAAACTCAGGCGACTCTTCCTGTGACGTGCAAACATTCAGCGCTCCGATTACATGACCGCGAGCAACATGATTGCCACTAATGACGCTGCCAGTAACGTTGCTAATCCTGGACTTGCGAATCAGTGCCGATCGCAAGTTTAATTTATTAACCTCTTCTCCAAAAACATCAGAGAACAACTCCCATAGCTCGTAGCCCACATCTTTAGCATAACCCTCAGTACAGTTAAGCGTTTGAGCAATATCGCCGTACTTTTGCCGCTTCAAAACGCCCTCAATCACGCCAACTTGCATATCATCTAAATGCTTGCCAGTTTTCGCAAAGACCACTTCATCAGCAAAAGCCAGTGCTTCTCGAACGTTCATCAGGCTTCCCTCACAACCTCGCAACAATAAAATTATAACCGTCTATATCCGACTATTTTCGCCTTAAATACAAAAACGGTTGAATAGCTCTTAAAATTTTCTGCATTATCCGACTTTTTTCGACTTTATTCGACTATACAAATGAATTTGCAAGCTGTAGCATTATGAATGTAAAACCCTCGCTAAAAAAATTTAACTTATGACGACTACCCAGCTCGCTCTAGACAAAAAAGCAAATCCTTTGATGATGCACCTGAGCATCTTGTCGAAGTACGACATCTCCGAAGAGGAACCTAGCTACGATCCCAGCACGCAGACTTCCAACATCACCTCCATGAGCGGCTCCTGGTGTACTCGCAATAGCTCCACTTTTAATTGTGACGACGACCAGCAAGAGGACGACTAGAATTTTCTTTGGTTAAGGTCGTTTTTTGCTGGCCCTTTCGTTTCTTGAAAGACCTGTATGAATTTTTGCATTACAGGTCTTTCATTGTCAACATTATTTCAATTGATTTAGTTATGACCGACCTTTTAATCGTGACTTCCGAGACTGACCTTCATGCGGATGTTATTATCAAAGAATTGCAAAAATCGAAGATTCGAGCAATTAGGTTAAATTCAGAAAGTTTTATTCAAAAAAGTAAATACTTTTATGAATGGCAAGCTTCTGGAACTCCCCGTCCAAGTTTTTTGTCTTTTGAAGACTCCTTGAGAGAAGTTCAAGATGTTGGCGTAATTTGGTGGCGAAAACCCGAAAACTATCAAGTTTATCCAGAAGTTAATGATGCTTGGGCAATCAAATATTGTCAACAGGAAACAGAATCTTTGACTTACTCACTTTCTGGACTATATCCCAAAGCTAGATGGGTCAATCATTACTATAAAATTAGATTGCCCTCTCATCGAATTAATCAGATTCCAATTGCTCACAAGCTAGGAATTACCATCCCTCCAACACTCGTTACCAATTCATACGAGGCGGCTTGCAACTTTGTGACACAACAGGGACAGTGCATTGTCAAACCCATGCGCTACTCGGGTTTTTTACATGATGAAAAGCAGTACGCTTGCTATACTCGCCCCATTGATGGAGAAACACTCTTAGCATTTCGAGAGAGCATTCGATTGGCACCCGTTTTTATTCAGAAACGCATTCAAAAGAAGGCAGAATATCGCGTTACATTAATTGGTAAGCATGATTTTGTTTGTCGCATTGATGCCCAGCATACCAACGATGCAGACGTGACTTTGGATTGGCGCGTTATCGAACCAGATAAACTCGTTCACGTTCCCGACAAGCTGCCGATCGACTACCTCAACAAACTTCATCAAATGCTTGACGAGTTTGGTTTAAATTTTGGTGCATTCGATATCATTCGCGATGAGGACGACAGGCTCTATTTTATCGAACTCAATCCTAACGGACAGTGGTATTGGATCGAAATTCTCACTAAAATGCCTATGGTTCGCGCAATGGTGGAACTCATCGAAGATTTAGCGCTTCAATATCAACAGGATTGTTGAATTCTGTCTTGCATAAGGATTCTTCTGTTAGATCCCCGACTTCTACAAGAAGTCGAGGATCTGGGTATTCTGTTTTTTAGGTGGGCTTACTTATCCGAAAAAAGAGCGATCGCCCGACATCCACCCAAACAAACCCTACCTAACTACAGCCACCGCAGACTCTGACACCTCAGAATGCTCCACCCGAAAAACATTTGCGCTCAGATTAGCAACTACTTGTTTCCCCTGCTGTGTCAGTTCCAAATAGCCGATCGCATCCTTCACATACCGATAAACTACATTCCAATAAAACTTCGGATAACCATCCCGCAACTCCCCCGGATTTTGATAGCCCAAAATTCGATTCTGCCCAGTTTCTTCAAACTCGTAAAACAGCGCAGCAATCTTTTGCAAATATCGCGGATCGCTCAACTGACCAATTAAATCAGCAGCGCGAACTAAACCCGGATAATTTACCGTATCTTGATAATCTTTATCGGCCGGAACCGGGAAACGAGTCAGCTCAATATTACGCTTAACCAGCTCAGCATCAATCAGTTTATGGCCGCCAAAACGCTCGTCAATAAACATTTTTCCGCGATCGACATGATAATTCATCAAACTAGCATCCGTCGCGCCCGGAGGCAGCGTTAATTTCAGGTCGCCTATTCCCGTCGCATACAGTCCCAAATCTGTTCTATCTTGCCGGCAAACACCTTTAACATACCCGATATCGTGACATAGCAAAGCAATGTGGAAGTGCAGCCAATCTTCGCAGGAAACACCCCCTTCGCGGATGTGCTTCCCACCCAGAATTGCTTGTCCCACCAAGGTTACTAAAATAGTGTGTTCGACATTGTGGTAAAGAGCATCGCTATTAGCAATATTTTCTAAAGCCATACTCGCCACCCAAGCAATAATCTCTCCATAGTCAGATTTAAACCCGCCATAAGTGTGGCGGTAGCCTTCAATCAGGCGATTGACAAAAGCCTTAATCAGCAGTTCAGTTGCGTTAAACATATTCACTTCCCCGAGTCCACGTAAATTATTAAATTATTTTTATAGTTATTGTTTTTGCTGCTACCGTTTGATGTTATTTTTGGCTTAAGCGCCACAATGGATACCCGCTCCTATCGAGAGGCATCCATCGATATTATCAACAATTATGGCTTAAATTATGGCTCTCGCAACTACCAGAGCGACAGACCCCATAAATAATTGATATCAAGGGGCGATCGAGGTATGACACCCCTCAATTAGCTACGGCGTTACATCTTCCCCGTATAGGTTAGGAAAAAACGAGGGCGATCGAAAACGCAACCGCACTAATTCCTCATACACAGGATTAAGCTTGCACATAGGCGGTATGTAGAAAAGATGGTGTCCCCATAACGGAATATCTCTCTCACAAGAACAGCGGGCGAGTATAAGTTGGCACACCACGGAGTTGTTGATGGCTCTCCCACTGCAATGCTATCAAGCCACTGTGGCACTGGTTGCACGAGGCGGGCGATCGCGAAAAGTTAAGTCTTGGCTCTGATTTTTCGGGAAAATACTGGTAGTCAAGTTCATGATATATCTCAGTAATCATTACTAACAAAAATTTATGAATCACCCGACTTAATCATCAACAACACCCGCTGCTGCTCCAGTGACGTGAATAAGTTTTATCCGTGACACTCGTCGCCCCCAAATGTGATGCGAAGAGCTAGCATTTGTGATTTAAAATCCGCAAAAGTGTGAGACAGATCACGCCCGCTCTTCCATACATAATGTATATTTAGATAGATGGCAATAAAATAAGACAAAATAACTTGCAACCCTCCGTCGCAGCTTTCCCCTCCCATAATCTGCGCTCTACTGCTCTTTATACTTACTAATATAAGGTTTCAGGCAATGATTAAACAAAAACATAAATATGCCGACCTTGCTCAACTCCCCCACACAGATACCGTGTTCCAAAAACTCCCTGTAGAAGTTAAAGATTGGGCCCAAAGCTTGCCTTGGAACCAGCGGCGCTATGTCTTGTCCCTCTGCTACATATTGTGTGCATCTACTCCCGACTTGCAAGCAGAATTCTTAGATGATTATACAGCCGACGGTTTAGTCTCAAAAATGTTTGAAGATGTAGATACTCTACACCGAGTCAAAGAGTATTTAATCAGATTTCGAGTCAAAAAACAATTAAACCAATCCGATTTAAGAAGCTACATCAAACAATTTTATATCCACTCAGCTCAACAATCGCGGCGAGAAACTGACCAATATTTAGAATCTGCACTCCGCTTCGTCTTGAATACAGAAGAACGCAATAATGTTTTTAACTACATTTTGGGCTTTGAATTTATTAAAATTGTGTTTCAAATGAGCTGGTTGCAACACGAAAGATTAGCAAGACTGCAAAAAAATCAGTCCCAGTTTATTGAAACCTATATCAAGCCGATTCAACACGCCCACAGAATTAATGGCATAATTCTACCCAAAGATGAGAGAATTTTTTTTGCCAGACGCACTTATTACGTTCAACTGCCTAACATTTCCTACAGAAAGCTCATTGAGTTAGTCATGGCAACTTTTACTACAGAAATGGTGACTAATTGCGGATTTTCTATCAGCCGCCACTCTCAAGCTCTGCGCTTTGACTGCGATTACATTTACGATCCAGAACCAGAAGAAGAAAGATTTCCTACCGACTTGCAATTTATTCATTAATTTTAGGCAGTAAGGTGTACCATACATTGCTTTTTTCTCTTTACTTTTAGTGTCGCTTGAGGCACAGGAGAGTTTTTGAAGCATGGGACTTCTCGTGGGCAGGTTATAACCGAATTTTTCAGCCGGATTTGATATAAAATAGGATAGCTGTATCAATTAACCTTCCGCTTGCATTTCTTCAATGTCAAACCAGCTAACTATCACTCCCGCTAGGGGAATAGCCAGAAATATACCTAGAAGTCCTGCGGCTCTCGCCCCCACTAACAGTGCAAAAAATACCACTACCGGGTTGAGGTTAAGCGAATTTTGCATCAGTCTCGGATGAATAAAGTTGTCTTGAATTTGCTGCAAAACAATGCAAGCTGCCAATACTTTTAAAGATAGCCACACATTTTGAGACAATACAATAAAACAAACTAAGCTAATGCCCAGCGTCGCTCCGATCCCTGGAACTAAATCAAACAATCCGATAATAAAGGCTAAAATCAAGGGAAATTTCACATCTAACAGCAGAAAAATTAAAAAACTTGCTGTTGTCAAAAATAACATTAACAAAATTTGGGCCTGAAAAAATCCTAAAAAGTTTCGCTCTATTGTTAAACTTAAACGCCTGTGCAGGTGTCGGGGTATAAATTTGAGAACCAACACCCACAGCCTCTCTCCATCAAGTAACATGAAAGAAGCCACGACCATAATTAATATTAAATTCAATAAATTAGTTAAAAATACTTGTAAAAAAGCAATACTCGACACAACTCCCGCCAAAGCTTGATTTCGCAGTTGTTCCTCAATAACTCGCAGGTTAACTTGCAGGTTTCTCGCCCGCAGGAATGTTTCGAGGCGCTCGGACAGAGGCGCCAGAGCATTCAGAAATTCAGTCATGCTGTCAATTAATTGCTGTCCCTGAGATAAAAGAGTGACGCCTACAGTGACGGTGAGACCGCCAAAAACTAAAATGGTGAGCAAGACAACGAAGGCGACAGCTAAACTTCGCGGTAAAAATCTCTGGAGAGTTCGCACCGGATAGTTGAGCAAAAAAGCCACGAGGGCAGCAATGGTGAAAACCGCGACTGCTGTTTCAAAGTAAGCTAAAAGTTGCAGTCCAGCCCAACCAGAAGCAAATAAAAGCAAAAACCGGACTAAGGCTAAATTGCTTAGCATATTCCAAAAATTGGGAGGGGTTCTTTCTTGCTCTTTCACAGGGATTTTTAGGGGTTAATACTAGAGCTCAAAAATATTGCAGAGCCCTCTTTAAGAATCGCACCCAAGATATATCTGCGGCTATCCCCCTCAAGGCAGAAAACAGATGTCGAACTGAGGTAGGAGTGGGTTCTATTCACCATAAGTTCGATCGTCACGAATACCCAATGAAACACGCTCGCGATCGAACAAACAGCCTTTCTGGGTCTAAAACCGCCTCGGAAACTCTTTGCGATGGCAGTATTTGTCGTGGCAGCCCGATCGCAACTAAAACACAAACGCTCAAACTTGCCGGCGCCGAAAAACCGGGTTTCAGTGCCAGTCGTGAAAAATTTCAACTCTGCCTCGTGGAAGATAGTATGAACAGGCCAATTTTTGGGATACTTGAAACTAGCACTCAACTTAGCTGAGGAACAAACGTGCTGCTATCAAAAGGCTTTGAAGTAGAAATGTATACCGGTACTCCCGAAGGTGAGGTTGTCGGTCTCTCCGATCGCATAGTTGCCGATCTAGAGGGATTTGTCCGGGAGCCTGATAGCCGTAATGTGGAGTACACGACCGCCCCGCTGTGCAGCTACGATCGCCTGTTGTGCGCCTTAGTCAAGCCGCGAGTCCGGTTGCGCGAGTATTTAAAACAATTAGGCGACTATACCTTGCTGCCGGGAAGTACCCTGTCTCTCGGAGGGAGCGATCGATTTTACAGATCCGATCCCAACAACCCCTACCACACCTACATCGAGCAAACCTACGGCACCAAAGTCGTCACCGCCAGCATTCACATCAACATCGGCATCTCCCAACCAGAAATGCTGATGCGTGCCATCCGCCTCGCCCGCGTCGAAGCACCGCTATACCTGGCGTTGAGCGCCTCTTCCCCCTTTCTCGACGGCGAAGTCACGGGCTATCATTCCACTCGGTGGGGTTTGTTTCCCAAAACTCCCGCCATCGTCCCCCTGTTTGAAAGTCACAAGCATTACATTCAGTGGACTGAAGAACAGCTAGAACTCGGCACCATGCAAAACGTCCGCCATTTGTGGTCGGCCGTGCGGCCCAATGGCGATCGCCGCCCCTACTGTCTCAACCGCCTCGAACTGAGAATTTGCGACCTCGAAGTCAATCCTCTGGCTTTGTTAGCCATCACTGCCTTACTAGAAGCTCGCATCTGGCAGATGATGGAAGACCCCAGCTTAGACCCTTTAGAACTCAGCACCTTGCCGGCGGCCACCCGTAACGAAGACTTAGTTGCCCTCACAGACGCCAACGAAATTGCTGCATCCCGGCAAAGTTTGGATGCCGAACTCACCCATTGGCAAGACGGCAGAACTATTCTGGCACGAGATTGGATTGAGGAAATTTACCGCGAAGTGTGGCCTATAGCCAAAAAACGCGGCTTTAGCTGCTTTCTCTCGCCACTCAAAAAGATTCTCCGGGAAGGCAACACGGCGCAGCACTGGTTGAAGCTACACGAGGGCGGTTCGGACACCCGCAGTATTATTCTCCAAGGAATTCAGGGCATGGCTCACCAAGAATGGGAGCTCGAAGACAACTTGTGCGCCCAGTTAGCTGCCTGAAGTACCCGCCGTTATTATAAGGGGGGCTTTCACTAGCCCCCTGGCTATGCGTACTCAGCCAATAATACAAATAGCCCGAACCTCCCTGAAAAAAGTTGCCGAGCGACGCCCAAAAACAAATCAGAATATTTAATCAATGGAGCTCGATAAAGGTTATAAATAAAAGCTATAAGCTAGATCTACCTTTGGGTGGTTGGAGAAATTTCTCAATAGCTGTATTTTATCCTTTTAATTAGCTTCATGCCCCAACTTGTCTTGATTCACCCGCAAATCCCCCCGAATACTGGCAATATCGCCCGCACTTGCGCTGCCACAGGCACGGAACTGCATTTAGTCGGCCCGCTGGGGTTTGAAATTAGCGATCGCTACCTGAAACGGGCCGGCTTAGATTACTGGCCCTACGTCAATCTCCACTGCCACGAAGACTTAGCGGCTTTTGGGGCCTGTCGGCAGCAGCGCGGGGGACGATCGATCGGATTCAGCACTGGGGGGCGATACAGTTACGCGCAATTCCAATTTCAGCCCAGCGACTGGCTGATGTTTGGCTCGGAAACTGTAGGCATTCCCCAATTCGTCTTGGATGCCTGCGACGCCACACTTTTTATTCCTATGAGCCAGCCTGGAGTCAGGAGTTTGAACCTCTCCGTCAGCGCCGCTGTGGGTTTATTTGAGGCTAAACGACAGTTGGGCGAGCTGGGATAAATCATTATCAACACATAAATATATAGATATTTAATAGCTGCAGCAGGCTGGCAAATCTTCTTTTAAATATAAGAAATTTGTATCAAAGAGGTGAAAATCTAGATAGCCGACATTAATATATTTTATTCATTCAAAAACAGATTGTTATCAGCAACACCAAATGACTGCCAAGAGGATTCAGCAACAAAAATAAAGAATTTTAGCGGTTTAGGGGGTGAGCGAGCGCCAGCTTAGGTCTGAACACTATATCTAGTAAATATACGGTTGTTGCCTGTCCGGAAATTAGCATAAAGTCGGATAATAGGTAAGAGTTCAGATCCTTACGGGAACGAAGATTTTATATATTCGTTCCAGCTATTGCGGTGTAAGGCTTTTGGGGTTAATTGCAGCAGGTTTGACCGAGAATTTTAAAATTTCTGACGGTTTGAGCTTGTCTAAATTTAAAAAGCAAGGTAATCTGGCCTAAGCATGATAGCTGTCAACAATCAGAATATTTTTGCTTGTTGATTTAAACTCAGCGTCATGCGATCCCCTTGAGTGTTTCCAAGGACAGTTAGCGCTTCTCAGTAGGAGGTCGTTTTTTTGAAACGAACATATCCCCAAATTAAGCCTGTTCAGGCTAGTGAAATCGACAGAGACGGTTCTGCGGAACCATCCAAACAGACAACGCTCAGCACAGGCAGAGTTCGCTCTCTCGCCACGATCGGGCTGGCAATATCGGTAGGTGCTTCTGGCATCCTGCTACCGAGAAATGGAGACAGCGCTCGCGCGTCTGAACTCGCACCGACATCAGAATCCACCGCTGAAGTACAGCCAGTATCGGCCAACGGGCCCGCTACGCCGGCACAAGTTGACGGTTCCAGGACCGAACAGCCCGGATCACCTTCTGAACCCGCGGCGGTTAAGGTGCAGGAGGGGCAAAGCCTTTGGGAGCTTTCTCGGGATTATGAAGTTGCACCGTTGGCACTAGCAACTGCCAACGACATCAAACCCGATACTCTACTCCAAGTTGGCCAAGAGCTCAGAATTCCGACTGCGACGGAAGCCACACCACAACAGAACGCCGGCTATAGCACATCGGCTTCGCTAGATCGCGCAGCGACGGTCAATCCCGAACAAGAGTTAAATCTGACTGGCTCCGAGCCATTGGATAGTGCAGCCATGACAGCGCTGCCATCAACCGCAGCGACCCCGCTGGTCACGACGGTACCGGCACAAAGTTCGATCGACATCCCGAATGCAGACGGGGCGATCGACAGCTTGAAAAAACAGGAAAACCGCACCACAGAATCGGGTCGAACTATGTTCGGGTCGGAGGGGGGAGCAAATTTATCTACACCGGCGGCATTTTTGCCCGAGTCAGCACCGACGCTGACCTCCCCCGGATATGCAACTGGGACAACTATTCCTGACCTCGATGCCACACCTGTAATTCCCAATTCCGGGGGAGGTCAAGCAGCATCGCCCGATCGAGCATTCGAGTCAATTGAACAGTCTTTGGCAACACCCAGTTTGCCCTCGGCTGTGGTAGTCCCCCCTGCGGGAAGTACCGCCGCGCCGGCTGATGTTCTCTACAGCGTGCGTCCGGGAGATACCCTAGATGGGATCGCCAAAGGTCACGGCGTATCGCCCAAAGATCTGATCTCCGTCAACAAGCTCGGCAACCCCAACTTGCTGAATGTCAATCAACGGCTCAAAATTCCCCAAGTTGGGTTTAAAAATCCAGGGGTGGAGGCTGCAGGCTCTTATTCTGCCTCCAACTCTACATCTGTCTGGTCGGCGACTTCGGTTCCCGCATCTTTGAACCCCAGCTCGTCTACCTCGGAAATAGCCGGTGCTGGCGTTGCAGCACCCGCGCCCACAGTGCCTGTTGTCTCTCCCCTGGAGAACCTGGAAGGTCTGAACAATATTTCAGCGCCGATGGTTCCTCAAATTAACAGCATTCCGCTCACTCAAGTTTCCCAAACGATTCGCGATCCAGGGAAGCTGGCTCTTCAAGGCGAACCAACATTTACAGGTGCAGTTGACACCAGTGCCCTGCCCTCGCCAGCCAGTGCAACTGCTACCGCCATAGCTACGGGAGAATACCCGCAGCCGATCAGCTTCGTGGCAAATACTAGCGCCCCGGCTTCAAATGCCGATCCAACTAGCGCTTTACCAGAGTCGAATTCGGAGGCTCTCCCTACCGCAGAAGCTCTCAACCCTTATTCCGAACGCTTGAGAGCAGAAGTTGTCAGGCTGCGAGAGGAATATCGCGCCTCGCGCAATTCGATCGGCGCCAATGCGGTGTCCCTGGCTCCAACTGACGGGCCCTCGGTCAACCCGTCTGAGGATATGCCAAGTGTCAATCCATATCTCTACACCCCCGACTATACTGAGGCGGTGCAGAATGAAATCAGCAGACCGCCATCGAGAGCGTGGTCTGAGCAGGTTCAGAAGCAGCAGCAAGAGCGTTTAGATCCCGCTCGCGCAGCCGAAATGCAACCGATAAACCTGACGCCGACCTCTGCTGGGCAGCAGCCTATGGTAGCAACTGCTCCTTTGGGCTCTGAGGGTTACGACCCCCTAAACAACCCGTCTTTGGGACGCATGGTTTCTCCGGAATTGCCTCCGCTTTCCAACCCTGATACTTATCTGCCTAACGGCAAACAACAGTCGGCTAGCGGGTTTATTTGGCCATCTAAGGGCGTTCTTACTTCTGGCTACGGTTGGCGGTGGGGACGGATGCACAAAGGAATTGATATTGCAGGGCCGATCGGCACGCCAATTGTGGCAGCATCAGACGGGGTGGTTACCTATGCTCAGTGGAACGACGGCGGCTACGGGTATCTGGTGGAAATTACCCATCCTGACGGCACTGAGACTGTCTATGCCCACAACAGCCGAATTTTGGTGCAAAAGGGTCAGAGAGTTGCTCAAGGGGAACAAATTTCAGAAATGGGCAGCACTGGCTTCAGTACCGGGCCGCACTTGCACTTTGAAATTCATCCCGCCGGACAGGGTGCTATCAACCCAATGGCTTTACTGCCCGACGATGCGTCCAGCGCTTCTCGGTAACGACTGGTCGGAAGTTATGGGTTTTGAATGATTACCAAAACTCATAACTTTTACTGGAAGTCATTAGAAATAGTGTTGTTTGAAAACAAGACATAGCTAGCCCTACCGTGCTACGATAGTAAATCGTGAAGTAGATTTGGCTCAGTGGCGCAGTGGTTAGCGCAGGGGACTCATAAGCCCAAGGTCGCAGGTTCAAATCCCGCCTGAGCCATTATTTAATAAAAAAAACTGCGCTCTCAAATTTGAGAGCGTATTTTTTTTGATTGAGCCAGAAGATACTTGTAGTCGTTATGAGTATGATATATTTGTAACAGTTCGTAAAAAAGGAAACCAAATCTATGACCAGTGAATGCCTCCGGGTTGGTCAAGCTGCACCCGATTTCGCAGCAACAGCCGTAGTGGATCAGGAATTCAAGACAGTTAAACTGTCAGACTATAAAGGCAAAAAGTATGTAGTCCTGTTCTTCTACCCCTTGGACTTCACCTTTGTGTGCCCGACTGAGATTACAGCATTTAGCGATCGCTTCGAGGACTTCAAGAAAATCGATACCGAAATCCTCGGCGTATCCGTTGACAGCGAATTCTCTCACCTCGCTTGGATACAAACAGACCGCAAATCAGGCGGTGTCGGCGACCTCAACTATCCCTTAGTTGCTGACCTCAAAAAAACAATTAGTTCAGACTACAACGTCCTCGACCCAGAAGCAGGCGTTGCCCTCAGAGGTCTGTTCATCATCGACAAAGAAGGCATCATCCAACACTCTACTATTAACAATCTTGCCTTCGGCCGCAACGTGGATGAAACTCTCCGTACTCTGCAAGCTATCCAACACGTCCAGTCTCACCCCGATGAAGTTTGTCCCGCCGGCTGGCAGCCCGGTGACAAGACTATGACTCCCGATCCGGTCAAGTCTAAGGTATTCTTTGCTTCAGTTTAAGCACATTATAGGTGTAGGGACACGGCAGTGTCGTGTCCGTACCCGCAGGGGCATTCATTTAACCGGATTTTTAATTAACAATTAGCCATTAGCAATTACCCAATTAGGAAATATGCTGACTTCTACTAATTTTAGCGGCTTGTTAAATGAGCGGTTTTTCCAAAATTTATTGCCTGTTCCGGCGAGTAATGTTCTGAAGCTGGGACAGATGACGCCTGATTTTGAATTGCCGGATATTAATAATGGCAAATTGGTGCGGCTGTCCAATTATCGGGGCGATAAGCCGGTAATTCTGGCTTTTACGCGGATTTTTACAGAAAAGCAATATTGCCCTTTCTGTTTTCCTCACATTAAAGCTTTGAATGAAAACTGGGAAAAATTTGCCGATCGCAATATAGAATTATTGATGGTTGCCAGTACCGACGATCGCCAAAGCCAAATTGTGGTTAGAGATTTAGGCTTGAAAATGCCTCTGCTTTCTGATCCAGGCTGTAAAGTGTTTCGGGCTTATCAAGTTGGTCAGGCTTTAGGTGCTCCTTTGCCTGCTCAGTTTGTTTTGGATGCAGATGGAAAACTCCTCTTCAAACATTTGTTTTCTTTCATAGACCACAATGCTAGTGTGGACACTTTGTTGAAATATGTCGATCGGTAAGGACACCGCTACGGTGTCCTAATTGGGAGTTTTTCACCGCTGATGTACGCTGGTTTAGGCCCATCAGGGGGGTTTTTTCACCGGTTGACACTGGCTGCGACAGATCTTTAGTTATAAATACTTATTGTGCCAATTGCGATGGCGGAATGTTGCCATGTTCGCTCGACATTAATCTAGGCTATAGCTTGAAGGTACTTAGTACAAGTTTAAGCCAATGTCGTCTCCCCAAGATCGATCGAGCAAAATTGAATTGAGCGTCTTAGCATCGCATCCTGAGTTGTTGACAGGCTTAGATGCGTGGCTGCGGCTAGGTTTACTTTCGCCCGCTGAGGTTGAGGAATTGTGCCGACAGTATTTAGTCTGCCCACTCAGAGATCCCGCTGTAGACCTTTCTGAAATTGAGAACCCGCGAGCTCCTATTGGCGAGCCAAAAGTACCTGCCTTATCAACGCAAAAAGCAGTACCTAGCAGCAGAGAAAGCGTTGCGAGGCCCACAGAAACTACTCAAACCCCTAATTTTATAGCTCAAATTTTGCACTCGCTAATGGCAGAAATTAGCGTGGTGTGGCTGTTGTTTTTAGGAGTGTTCATGGTAGTTGTCTCCTCTGGAGTCTTAGCTGCCAGTCAGTGGGAAAGATTTCCTGCCGCCGGACAATATGGAGTTTTGTTAGCTTATACTTTAACCTTTTGGGCGATTAGCAGTTGGGCAAACAGACAGCAGAATTTGCACTTGACTGCTCAAACTTTGCAAGAAGTGACGCTGTTGCTAGTGCCGATCAATTTTTGGGCGATGGATACTTTTGGATTGTGGCGGTATCCTTGGGATTGGGCGGTAGCACTCGCAGCGGCACTTATTTTGACTTGGATAACTGCCCGGATTATCAAAGATCAATATCAAAGCTTTTCAGGAAAAAACATCACTCGCTCGATCGCGTTAAATCACTTGGGATTGAGTTATTTGCACTGGGGGTGGGCCTTGGCCGGCTTTTCCCTGGCTGCGGTTTATTTAGGTACAGTGGGAACTGCTGCTGCTAGAGTTTATCAAGTTCAGCAACAACGATTGCAATCTATCAAACGCGGAGAAAATACTGAAACATTCGCCGCTGCTTTCAGTGTGAGCCGAGATTTTCTGACTTACAAAAAAGCGGCTTTAGTAGCTTATTCGTTAGGAATTTTACTGGGTAGGGCGATATTTGTCAAGGATGTAAATATCGCTGAAATGGGTTTAGCTTTGGCGATTTGTGGCGTGCTTTTAGCATGGCTAGATTGGCAGCAACCCCGGCCATCTGGAACTATTAAAAACAATATATCCCGTCAGCCAAATCCCAGCAACTTTTTTAACTGGCAATTAGCGGGAGGGGGTTTGTTGGGTTTGGGATGGCTGGTTTGTTTTCGCCAAATTCCGCTACAGGCGATCGCAGTTAGCGGATTGGCTGTTTGGTTTTTTTATAACCGTTTAGTGCGGTTTTGGCAAAAGTTTGATTTGGTAATGCTGGAGGCGGTGGGACTTCAGAGTATTTGGCTGTTTTGGCGACTGATTCCTTTAGGGATTAAAACACAAGTGGTGGTCTTTTTAACTCAGCTTACAAACTCTCAGGAAACTCCTTGGGCTTTTTGGAGTGTTCTGCTGTTGCCTTATTTAATTTTAATGGTAAGTGCGGCCGAGTGGCTCTACCGCAAGCGAAAGTTTCAACTTGCCAGTTTGGGCGAAAACCTTGCTCTCGCTTTGGGGAGTGTTTTAACTGTTATTAGTTTAGTCAATCCGTTTTGGCGATCGCTCAATTTATTAGTCTCTACTTTAATTTTAGGTTGTATAACTTGGAAATACGTAATTCCAGATAATTCCCGGCGAGTTTCGAGACCGGCTGCTGCGGCTGAACAACAGGAAGCTCAGGTCATTTTGGTTCCTATAACTCACATTATGGGTTTAGGCGCGATCGCTTCGGCAATTGACTTATTTTCCCCAAACCTGACACCCAATATTTGGTCGGCAATATTATTAATATTCATGGCGAGTGAATGGGTATTTTTTGTCTGGATGAAAGCGGCCAATGCCCGAGAAAGTTCTGCGTTTTTCCGCTGGCATCCTGCTTGGTTCCAAAGTTCATGGTATCTAGGCTTAGCAATAGCAGGATTCAGCTTTATCTTGTTGCAAAATTATTTGAGTGCGGGTACTGCCACTCATCGCCCTCAGTGGAGTTTGCTCTGGCTGGGGACTCCTTTGGCTTTGACTGCTGTTGCTAAATATACTGAGATTACTCACAAACAAGTTGCCAGTACCTTTAGTGCGATCGCTTTAATACTTGCACAAGTTCTAATTTTTATTTTTCCGGGATATCGGTTAATTGGTTTGGGCTTGGCCGCCGTATTAATGTTGGTTAATACTTACTATTTAGTAGAGTTACCAGCGGCTGCAATAGGAGTGGCATTTGGCTTTAGTTTCGTAGCTGCGGTGATTTATGAATTAGGTTTTGTGTCGGGTTGGGATTGGGCAATTGCTGGGGCGATCGCTGTTTTGTGTATGTGGTTGCTTCGCACCATGATTGTTCGTTTTTCCAGGGGTTTACCTGAGCCTTCTCAATTAGCTGAAATTTACGATCGAGCTTTAGATGGATGGGCAATCTTACTGGCAGGCTTGCTGTTAACAACTATTACTTTTTATTCCTATGAACTCTACGCAGACAGTACCTTGAGTTTTCCACCATCTGCTGAAGTTTTGGCTGCTATTTTGGTGATAATGGCTGCGATTATTTTCCGAAATTTACGCCAACTTTCCCCTCTGGCAATTTATGCTGTGGCTTGGAGTTTGGAGTTGTTGACAGCAGTCGGTTTGAGTTTTGTCGATCGCACTACGATTAATTTGGCAGTTGCTAATATAGCTCTGGGATTGTTTACTCAATTATTGGGCGATGTGTGGCGGCGCCGCCACCCCGATCCAACAATTTTACCTAGCATTCATTTTATACCTTTGGTTTACGGCGTATTGGGTTTAACTTTCCGATCGCACACTTTGACGAATTGGACTGGTTTAACTGTGTTGGGTGCGTCTTTAATTGCGATCGGCATTGGTAGGCGGGAGCCAGAATTCAAACCTTTGGTTTATTTAGGATTAATTGGCGTGTCCGTTGCGGCTTACGAATCGCTACTATATCAACTTTTTCAAACACCGGGAGGAGCTTTTGGCGACGGCTTAATTGTCCTGGCTACTCTCGGCACAACTTTAACATATATCTATCGAATTTTATCTCCTTGGCTCAGTAATTATTTACATTTAACCAATGCAGAGTTAAAAATATTTGCTCACCTGCACTGGGTTTTGAGCAGTTTGCTGCTGATTTGGGCTTCTGCCTATGATATTAAATCTGGCTTAAATTTAGGATTATTCACTGGTGCTTTATTAGTTCAATATGCTTTCTTGCAAGGGCGAAATAATCTCGATCGCCAATGGGCAGAAATTTGGATTTACTTGGGCTGGCTCGAAGCCTTTGGCATCCGGCTTTACTGGATCAATACACCTTTAGTTAAGTATATTTCCGGGCCGCTGGGGCCGTGGAAAGTTGCCTTCGCTTCTCTATTAGCCTATTTCATTTACATTTTGCCTTGGGACAACTGGGGTTGGTCAAAAAAACCTTGGCAGGTAATTGCTTCGCTGATTCCAATAGTTACTATTTTGGAAAGTCCGGCTAAGTTTTATCCGATTAGCTTGCTGATAGCTGCCGCCTTCTATGTTTTCCTAGCTTGGGAAAGGCAGGAAGTCCGTTTTACGTATGTGAGTGTGGCGATAATTGACTGGATAATGCTGCGGTGGTTTTGGGAAATAGGATTGACTCAGCCAGAGTTTTATGTTACTCCTTTAGGACTTTCTTTACTTTATATTACTCAGTTCGTGAAGCGTAGCTATCCCGTAGGGAATCGCACTCTCAAATTACCAGCAGAAAAATCGCTGCGCCACACTCTGCGAATGCTCGCAACTGCGCTGATTTGCGGGATGCCTCTTTTGACTCAGCAAAGCCACGGTTTAGTTGCAGCAGCTTTTAGTTTAGTGGCGATTGCCGCGGGTTTGGCGCTGCGAGTTCGGGCGTTTTTGTTTGTGGGAACGGGAATTTTTTTAATCAATGTTTTCTATCAGTTGGTGGTTCTAATTTTCGATTATCCGCTAATTAAATGGGCGATTGGTTTGGCTTTTGGGATTGTGTTTATCTGGATTGCGGCTACTTTTGAAACTCGGCGCGATCGCATTTCTACTTTTGTGCAGCATTGGGTTGTGCAATTACAATGGTGGGATTAGATTCATCGATAAGTTGCTTTTTTTACTGGTTTCATTTAATTAAAAACCCGGTTTCTCTGAGAAACCGGGTTTTTAATCAACAGTATTTATCCGTCTGTAGAGGGCATTAATGGCTCAATGCAAATTCTGGCAATTTCGGCTCAGATGAACCATCGGGCACTACCTTAACCTGACCGTTTTCATCCACATCAACGATCGCCTTTTGGCCTTCTTTCAGCTTCCCAGAGAGCATTTCCTCAGCCAGTACATCTTCCAACAACCGCATGATTGCGCGGCGCAAAGGTCGAGCACCGTAGCTGGGATTGTAGCCTTCTGTAACTAACAAGTCCTTGAACCGTTCCGTCACCGACAAAGTAATACCCTGTTCGGTTAAGCGGCTGAAGACTTGCTGCAACATAATGTCCGCAATCTGCTTGACTTCTTCCCTGTTCAACTGGCGGAAGACGATAATCTCATCCAAGCGGTTGATAAATTCGGGACGGAAAACCTGTTTCAGTTCTTCGTTTACCAAGCTGCGAACGCGGTTGTACTGCCCGTCTGCGGCGCTTTCAGCAAACTCGAAACCGAGGCCGCCGCCGCCTTTTTCAATCACTCGCGAACCGATGTTGGAGGTCATGATCAGCAGTGTATTCTTAAAGTCTACTGTCCGACCTTTAGCATCCGTCAAGCGGCCGTCTTCCAAGATTTGCAGCATCATGTTGAAGACATCCGGGTGAGCTTTTTCGATTTCGTCGAACAAGATGACCGTGTAAGGACGGCGGCGGACTGCTTCTGTTAGTTGGCCGCCTTCATCGTAACCGACGTAACCCGGAGGCGAACCGATGAGTTTGGAAACCGTGTGGCGTTCCATGAATTCGGACATATCTAACCGAATCATGGCTTCTTCGGAACCGAAGAAATAAGTGGCCAGGGCTTTTGTAAGTTCCGTTTTGCCGACGCCTGTGGGGCCGGAAAAGATGAAACTGGCGATCGGGCGATTGGGATTTTTCAAGCCCACCCGCGCGCGGCGGATGGCCCGAGAAACTGCGGTGACAGCTTCCTCTTGACCGATCAAGCGCTGGTGCAAAGTATCTTCCATGTGCAGCAGCAATTCCGATTCGGATTCTGTCAGCTTGCTGACTGGTACTCCCGTCCAATTAGCCACGATGTGGGCGATGTCTTCTTCGGTGACGACAGGAGAGGTTTTGAGTTGGCTTTTGTTGATGGTAGCGGCGGCGATTTCGGCTTCAATTTCTAATTCGCGATCGCGCAATTTTCCAGCTTTGTCGAAGTCTTGCTCGCGCACTGCTGCATCTTTTTCTTTTGTTACGGCAGGCAGTTGCTTTTTGAGCTCTTTAACTTCGGGCGGGGTTTGTGAATTCATCACGCGGACGCGGGAACCTGCTTCGTCAATTAAGTCGATCGCCTTGTCTGGCAAAAACCGATCGTTAATGTATCTGTCTGACAGTGTAGCCGCTGCTTCTAAAGCTGCGTCGGAAATTGTCAGTCTGTGGTGCTGTTCGTAAGCCGATCGCAACCCGTACAATATTTCTATTGTTTCAGCCACGCTCGGTTCACCGACTTTGATCGGTTGGAAGCGGCGTTCTAAGGCAGCGTCGCGCTCGATGTGCTTGCGATATTCGTCCAAGGTAGTGGCGCCGACACACTGCAATTCGCCTCTAGCAAGGGCGGGTTTGAGCATATTGGATGCGTCCATGCTGCCTTGAATTGCGCCTGCACCGACTAAGGTGTGAATTTCATCAATTACCAGAATGATGTTGCCGGCAGCGCGAATTTCGGCCATGATTTTCGTCAGGCGTTCCTCAAATTCGCCGCGGAACTTTGTACCAGCAATCAGCGAACCCATATCGAGGCTGATTACTTGTTTGTCTTCTAAAATTTCCGGGACGTTTCTATTAACAATCCGCTGGGCTAGACCTTCGGCGAGGGCTGTTTTGCCTACTCCCGGTTCGCCTACTAACACTGGATTGTTCTTCGTGCGGCGGCCGAGCACTTGGATCACGCGCTCGATTTCATTTTCGCGGCCCACTACGGGGTCGAGTTTGCCTGCTGCGGCTAACTTGGTCAGGTTTGTGCCAAATTCTTCTAAAGTCGGGATTTTGCGATCGCCGCTCTCCCCCCTACCTCCGGGTACTGCCGCGACTTCTCCCACGGCACGAATTACCTGCGTGCGGACTCTCTGGCGATCGATTCCCAAGTTTTGCAGCACCTTCGCCGCCACCCCTTCATCGTCCTGAATCAGCCCCAGCAGGATGTGCTCGGTGCCGATGTAATTGTGGCCTAACTGCCGCGCTTCGTTCAGCGCCGTCTCAAAAATGCGCTTGACGCGGGGCGTAAAAGGAATTTCAGGCGGGAGGAACCCGGAACCTCTACCGATGATATTTTCGATTTCATTGCGCGCCTCTTTCAAGTTGAGGCCCATATCCAGTAATACTTTTGCAGCGATGCCAGTGCCTTCGCCGACGAGTCCCAGGAGGATTTGCTCGGTGCCTACAAAATTGTGGCCGAGGCGCCGCGCTTCCTCTTGGGCTAGCATGATTGCTTTAATGGCTTGTTCTGTAAAGCGTTCAAACATATTTTTTCTATCCTACTGTCTTGGCGAGGGCTGTATCGCTGCTGGTGAGGAGCGATTTGGAACACTACACAAATTATAGATGTAAATTTTTGTGTATTTCCTTCTCTAACAATGTATCTTGCTAAAGGGGTAGGGACAGTGGGGAGAGCCGAATAGTAGGGGTGTGGTTGCCGTCCGCTGTCGATCGGATATTAATTGAGAATAATAGTAGCAAAATGGCTTGATTCCATGAATACTATCATTTTATCTATAAATAGATTCTTGTACGAGTAAATAAAGCTTGATTTTTTTGTACCTAAGTACGTGGTTGAATTAAGCATATAACAGTTGCTATGTCAAGACTTTTTAGGGTGGCCATCTCCAGACTTTTGACGCTTGAGGGTGTTCGTGCTGTCAGCAAACAGCCAACAGTCAACAACGAACAGCGACTCGAATCTGATATATTTTCAACTCTCAGGAGAACTCCATGCAATTTCTCTCGCAATACCAAATCCACTCCACTCTCCACGAAGGTATCGAAACGATTATTTATCGAGGAAAAATCCCCACCCACCAGGAGACAACCGTACTCAAAATCCTGAGAGCGGAATATCCCACCCTCGATGCAATTACCCGGATCAAGCACGAGTATCGCATTCGCCAACATTTAGACCATCCGGGCCTAGTTAAAGTCATTAGCCTAGAAACCTTTGATAACCGTCTCGGCTTGCTTTTAGAAGACTTTGAGGGCGAATCTATCGATCGACTGATGTCGAGACAAAAGCTCGAAGTCATCACCTGTTTGAGGTTTGGCATCCAACTCATAAAAGCCTTGGAATATCTGCACCTTCAGAAAATTATTCACAAAGATATTAAGCCTAGCAATATCATCATCAACAGCCAAACAGGAATTATTAAACTAACAGATTTTGGGATTGCTTCACGATTGTCCAAAGAAAATCCCCAAATTAATAATATTAACTCGATAGTCGGTACTTTTGCTTATATGTCTCCCGAACAAACCGGGAGAATGAACCGCACCCTCGACTACCGCACCGACTTTTATTCTGTGGGAATTACCTTATATGAAATGCTGACAGGTCAATTGCCATTTATGAGTAACGACCCCTTAGAAATAGTTTACAGCCACATAGCCTCTCAAGCAATTTTAGCCCATCAAATTAATTCTGACATTCCACCAGCCATTTCACAAATTGTGATGAAATTGATGGCAAAAAATGCCGAAGATAGATATCAAACAGCAGGCGGCTTGTTGGCAGATTTAGAAATCTGTTTAGAGCAGTTAGAAACTACAGGCAAGATAGTCGATTTTACGCCCGGAAACTTAGATATATTGAGTCAGTTGTTGATTCCTCAAAAATTGTACGGCCGGGAAACACAAGTCAGCGAACTATTGGCAGCATTTGAACGTGTAGCTAATCCTTGCGAGGAAAATTCTTCCCCTTCCCAAATTGAACTGATCCTAGTGTCGGGTTATGCAGGTATAGGCAAATCTGCCGTAGTTAGCGAAATTCAAAAACCCATCACCAGACAGCGGGGTTATTTTATTTCAGGTAAATTTGACCAATTCAAACGCAATATACCTTACGCATCTTTAATTCAAGCTTTTCAATCTTTGATCCAGCAGTTACTTTCCGAAAATAGCAAAAAATTACAAGATTGGCAACATCAACTTTTAGCCGCACTAGGCAATGCCGGACAAGTAATTATTGACGTGATTCCCGAACTAGAATTGGTAATTGGCAAACAGCCTGCTGTTCCCGAACTTGCCCCCACAGAAGCACAAAACCGCTTTAACAGGCTATTCAAAGAATTTATCCACGTATTCGCGCAAAAAGAGCATCCATTAGTTATATTTATCGATGACTTGCAGTGGTCAGATTCAGCAACCTTGAAATTAATGGAATTGCTAGCGACGGACCCAGATAGCAAATATTTACTATTTATTGGAGCCTATCGAGACCATGAAGTTAGCTCTACACATCCTTTAATGCAAACAGTAGAGTACCTTCAACAAACGGGTATTGTTATCAACAATTTAGTGCTGGAACCTCTTTCTTTAGCCCAGGTTACTGAGTTAATTTCGGATACATTGAATGACTCAGACAGAATTCAACCTTTAGCGGAGTTAATTTGGAATAAGACTGGTGGGAATCCTTTTTTCTTGACGCAATTGCTCAACACTCTTTATCAAGAAAAACTTTTGAGATTTGACTTTTCCCGGCTGCTGTCTCCCGGAAGCAGAGGGGAGTGGCAGTGGAACATTGAGGAGATTCACGCTATTGGCATCACAGATAAGAGCGTAGTTGAACTGGTAGCCAGTCGGATTCAAAAATTGCCAGAGACTACACAACAAGTTTTGAAATTGGCGGCTTGTGTAGGGGACAAATTCACTTTAGATGTTCTCTCTACTGTCAACGCAAAATCTCCATCAGTCACTGCGACTGAACTCTGGGATGCTTTGCAAGCTGGGTTAATACTTCCCTTGAATGAGAGTTACCTCATTCCTTTATTTTTAGATGGAGAAGCAGGAGCTAATTTAACTTTCAATTCTTCGCGAATCAGCTATAAATTTTTGCACGATCGCGTCCAGCAAGCTGCATATTCGCTGATTCCTGATGATGAAAAGAAAGCCACTCATCTTAGCATCGGTAAATTGCTGTTTGAAAATACGCCCGCCGATAAAGTAGAAGAGAAAATTTTTGATATTATCAACCAGTTGAACGTAGGAAGTGATTGTCTGAGCCTGCAATCAGAAAAAGATGAATTAGCCGGATTAAATTTAATTGCTGGACATAAGGCAAAAGTAGCTAATGCTTACGAACCCGCTGTTAAGTATTTGAATGCGGGAATGTCGTTATTAGCACCTGATAGCTGGGAGCGCAACTATAGCATGACGCTGCGCTTGTATGTAGAGACGCTGGAAGCGGAATATTTAAACACCAACTTTGAGCAAGCAGAAGTTTTGGCAGAAGTGGTTTTGCGATCGGCTAAAAACCAGCTTGATCTCGTGAAAGTGTATCAGCTCAAGATCCTTTTTTATCAGGCTCAAAGCCAGATGCTAAAAGCTGTTGAAACAGGTCTAGAAGTGCTGGAAATGCTGGGAGTAAACCTATTAGATAGCCCAACCATTGCAGTGCCAAGATTGCCGCGAATTGAGGAATTAGAAAACCTGCCAGTTATGACAGATCCATATCAACTGGCAGCTATGGAAATCCTGACAGCCCTCTATCCTCCTGCTTATATTGCCAAACCTGAAATTGTGTCCTCCCTCGTCTTGACTATGGTCAATCTTTGTATCGATCGCGGTCATTCAGCATTAGCTACTTTTCCCTATACTCTTTATGGAACGATCCTATGCGGCATCGAAGGCGACATCGAAGCTGGCTACTACGCTGGGCTAATCGCTTTAAAGCTGCTAGAACAATTTAATGCTACCCAACAGAAAGCTAAGGTTTATGTAATGTTTAATGCTCATATAAGAATCTGGAAAGAGTCTACTAAAAACACACTTAATTCATTTCTAGAAGGGATGAAACTTGGTGTAGAAAATGGTGATTTAGAATGGGCAGTTTATAATTTTATGCACTATATTACTAATTTAGTGTTAGTGGGAGAACAGTTAGAATATGTCGAAGAAAAACAAAGCGTTTGTATGGAGTTTTTGCAAAAAAATAAACACGAATTTGCCATGGGTTATGCTCAAAGTTGGCAAGTAACTGCTTCAAGCTTAAGAAGCAAAACAGCCGAGCAAGTACGGTTAGTTAGCGGCAGGTTGGATGAACCTGCTGTGATGTCCCGTTGGCAGAAAGAAAATAATCGAATGTCGCTGTTTGCAGCTTATGTTGCTAAATTGATGCTGCTTTATTTATTTAAAGATTATGCTGCGGCTGTTGCCTGCGGTAAATTAGCGGCAGAATATGCAGATGGGGCGATCGGCTTAATCACTGTTGGGGTACACAATTTCTACTATTCGCTGGCCCTCCTCGCTCACTATCCTCACAGTGACAATCAAGAAGCATCCCTAGCTATTGTTAACTCTAATCAGCAACTTATGAAAAAGTGGGCCTACCATGCACCCATGAATTATCAGCATAAATACGAGTTAGTCGAGGCAGAAAAAGCGCGAGTTATCAACGATAAACTTGCCGCCATGGATTATTATGACTTAGCTATTAAAGGAGCTGCTGCTAACGGTTACATCCACGAAGAAGCATTAGCTTATGAATTAGCTGGAGAGTTTTATCAATCTTTGGATAAAGAGATAAGTGCTCGAGCTTATCTGACCAAAGCTTATTATGCTTACATCCGCTGGGGAGCTACAGCCAAAGTTAAAGACTTAGAATCCCGTTATCATTATTTAGTTGAGCGCCATCAAGACGTAATACATAAAAAAAATGTTATCAGCACTGCCAAAACTACTATGAACAATAGTTTGGTGCTGGATTTTTCAACAGTTGTCAAAGCATCACAAGCTGTTTCGAGCGAAATTATTCTCAGCCGCTTGCTAGAGAAACTCGTACAGCTTGTAAAAGAAAACGCAGGCGCTCAAAAAGTATTATTTCTTGCCAATACAGGTAATCAATTATTCATAGAAGCTGGACTTACAGGTCAGTTTAATGATGTAACCGTGTTACAATCTCTCCCGATTGCCGAATCCGAGCTCCTCCCACTTTCATTGATTAACTATGTAGAAAGAACCCAAAAATACTTGGTTTTAGATGATGCTACCCGAGCCGAGCAATTCCAATTCGACCCTTATATTGCGACCAATCAACCCCTATCTATCCTCGTATTGCCAATTATCCATCAAGGCAACCTTACGGGAATTTTTTATCTAGAAAATAATTTAACAAAAGGTGCTTTTACTAGCGACAGGCTAGAAATTTTGGGAATCCTGTCTGCACAAGCAGCTATTTCTCTAGAAAATGCTCGTTTTTATAGTATTCTGGAAACGCGAGTGGCCCAAAGAACTGAGAATTTGCATACTGCATTGGAAGAACTGCGCCACACTCAATTGCAGCTAATTCAAAGTGAAAAAATGTCCAGTTTAGGGCAAGTGGTTGGGGGAATTGCTCACGAAATTAATAACCCGATTAACTTTATTTATGGAAATTTATATTACACCAATGAATACGCTGAAAACTTACTACATCTACTACGTTTATACCAAAAAACTTACCCTAATCCCGTGCGAGAAATAGTAAATGAAACAGAGCAAATAGATTTAGATTTTTTAATGAATGATTTCACTAAGATGATAGATTCAATGAGAGTGGGCGCGGCGAGAGTTCGCGATATTGTGCTGTCGCTGCGAAACTTTTCTCGCCTAGATGAATCAGATAGAAAATGGGTTAATATCCACGAAGGTATCGACAGCACGTTGATGATTTTGGATCACAAATTACTTAATATTCAAGTGATCAAGGAGTACGCCAATTTGCCTTTAGTGAACTGCTATCCGGGAGAAATTAATCAGGTATTTATGAATGTATTGACCAATGCGATTGATGCTTTTTGTCACGAAAGAGGGAGTGAAGTTGACTGGGAACAGACTCCGACAATTCAGATTTGCACTGAAGTGGCGGAAGGAAATCAAGTAGCGATTCGCATTGTTGATAATGGTGTGGGGATGAATTCGGAGGTGCGGGGTAAAATATTCGATCCGTTTTTTACTACTAAACCGATAGGTAAGGGGACTGGTTTGGGATTGTCTATCAGTTATCAAATTGTGGTAGAACAGCATGGAGGAAAGTTAATTTGCAAGTCGGAACCTGGAGAGGGTAGCGAGTTTACTATACTGTTGCCGTCTTGATAAATTAAAGCCATCGTGAAAGCAACTGTTCAATTACTTCCACAAAGCCGATCGCAATTTGGATCAATGGCCAACCCACAAAACAAATTAACACCGCCCAGCGAGTTTGAATATCCAAACCTTGCCGAACCGCCACAATTACAGCTAGCAAACTCCAGACAGCTAATATCCGCTCTATTCCTTCTCCCAGCAAGGGAATTAGCGTTAAAAAATTCAGCACTTGGGGGGCGTAAGCAAACCCGATCGGAACCAACAACTCGCCATAAGTTACGTGTCCGGGCTTCAGCCACTCCCCGATTTTAAAGATAGTGAAAGTCCAAAAATAATAACCCCCCGCGACTGCCAAACCCTCTATGAAAAGTCCTAAAAATAATACTGATAGCTCAGTTCGGTTGATTAACAAGATGACAGCACGGCCCAACACGCGAGACAGCGCAGCTAAAATTACAATTGTTAAAGCTATTCGCTTAGTTCTGCCAGTGTAGGGAGTTTTTTCGTAAAAATTGCCGTTCAAAGAAAGTGCGTTCCAAAGCGTTGCCCCCAAACCTGCAATTGAATCTTCTCCCTTCACGTTGAACTCCTGCTCCTCAAGATAGTTGACAACTTTTACAAAATAAGCTCTAATACAGCAGAATCACCGAACTAATTCTAGGTAATTAGGTAATTAATTGGCATTCTACCAGATTTTATTAAATGCTAAGATTGATTTTACGGATACTTGCATGGCTGCGCGGGGGAAGTTTAAATTTGTTGCTCATCGCAGGTGTAATCCTAATAATTTGGGGCATTCTTTCGCCGGTGGGGACTGTTATATGGTGGCTGAATCAAAGTGCCGAAACTTTGGGTATCAAGAAAAATCCACCGGAGATATTGCCCTCTAAGAAGGGCAATCTAGAAGCGCGTAAGTCTTCGCCACTCAATTGTTATATCATCTTTTTACCAGGAGTTGGCGATTTTTCGGGGGATGAATTAACCCCTGGTGAAGAGTTGTTTCTCAAGCGTTTAGTGAAAAGTCACCCGCAGTGCGTAGCAGTGGGCGATGTTTTTCCTTATTCAGCGTCTAACAAAAGTTTAGGAGGAGAGCGGTGGCTAGCTCCTTTTTGGCGGTTTGCAGAACAGGCAAAAAGCGGGCCGATTGCGGGGGATATATTCATCAAAATTCGCAATCTCTGGAGGTTTGCAATTTCTCTAGATTATCGCTACGGCTTTGCATACAATCAGGGAATGGCTAATGCAATTATCGAGCGCATGAATGCTCAATCTCCCATTTCAGTTAATCCTCAACAACCTTTGAAAGTTATTTTAATTGGCACTAGCGGCGGCGCACAAGTTGCTTTGGGTGCTACTCGCTATCTTAAAGAATGGCTGAAGGCAGAAATTACGGTTGTTTCGGTTGGGGGCGTGTTTTCGGGACAAAATGGTTTTGCAGAGGCCGATCGCATTTTCCACCTTCACGGCACTCGGGATTCAATTGAGGATATTGGCGGCATAGTTTTTCCGAGTCGCTGGTACTGGTACGCGACTTCTCCTTTCAATCAAGCTCGTTTGCAAGGCCGCTATGCAGAAGCTGTGAGCGGCCCTCACAAGCACGACGGCGATGATGGATATTTTGGGGAAAATCAAGCGGCGGACGGTAAAAAGTATGTAGATATAACCCTGGACAAGATTAATCAATTGCCTGTATGGTCTAAAAGCACTTCCAATTGATGAGTTTTTACATATTCGAGGCCTGTACAACCATAATTAAGTTAGGAGTAAAAACTTTATTCCTTATTTATTCATAAATAGAGGACTGGCGTTCATCATTGAAACCAATTTTATTATAGTCAATCGACAGGAGATAAGATCGATCGGTAAGATGAGCTAGTCAGCATTTAAATTGCATTTAAGTAAATAATGAAACTCTTCTAGGTTCTTGCTCTGAGCAACGCCGGGAATATGCAATTTAAATGCACAACAGCTTAGTCATTAGTTATTAATTGTGTTATTTTTCGTTCTGCGTCCCTTTAAGCTTGGCATTGTTGCCTTCCAGTCTCTAGCTCCAATTCTCAATTCCCCATTACCAATTACCAATTACCCATTACTAATTATCAATGTCTCGACCAACATTATATATTGCCATCACGAATCATGGATTCGGCCACGCTGTGCCAGTCTCCTCCGTAGCTGCAAAAATTCAAGAGTTAAATCCAGATATTTTACTAATTATTACAACAACTGCACCTCGCTGGCTGCTAGAATCTTACATTGGCGGCGACTTTATCCACCGTCCCCGCGCTTTTGATGTCGGAGTCGTGCAAGCTGACAGTTTGAATATGGATAAAGACGCGACACTGGAAAAATTGCGGGAAATTCGGAAAAAGCAAAATTCGCTAATTGCAAGCGAAGTTAATTTTATCAAGCAAAATCGGGTGGGTTTGGTGCTGGCCGACATTCCTCCTTTGGCAACGCGAATTGCGGCATCGGCTGGGGTTCCTTGCTGGATGATGGCCAATTTCGGGTGGGATTTTATTTATCGAGATTGGGGCGGGGAATTTGCAGAAATAGCAGATTGGATTGGTGAGTGTTTCGGAATGTGCGATCGGCTTTTTCGTCTTCCTTTACACGAACCGATGCCAGCTTTCCCAAATATTCAAGATGTTGGCTTAACTGGCGGCAATCCTCGCTACAGTAACGAGCAAGTTCGGGAAGTATTCGGAATAGAAACACCGCTGGAAAAAACTGTATTGCTGACTTTCGGCGGACTGGGTGTAGAGGACATTCCTTATCAAAATTTACAGCTATTTAGCGACTGGCAATTTATTACTTTTGATGCGGGAGCTCCCGATTTGCCGAATTTGATTTATGTCAAAAATCAGGATTTTGCACAATCTTTCCCCATTTTACCGCGTCCGGTTGATATTATGCCTGTCTGCGGGCGCTTACTTTCTAAACCGGGATACAGCACTTTTGCGGAAGCTTTGCGCTTGGAAATACCTGTTGTTTCTATAATGAGGGAAGGTTTTGCAGAATCTCCGGTGTTGCTGGAATGGCTTCAAAATTATGCGGAACATCAAATTGTGACGGCGGCGGAGTTTTTTGAGGGGGATTGGGAGTTTTTGCGACAACCGCTGCATCCGCCCCGTTTGTCGGATAAATTGGATAAAAATGGTACGGAGGCGATCGCCCAAGCTGTTGTAGACTATTTTTCATAAGTGCGATTAGAAATCGATCTTACACAAACAAGCTCTACCTCCGCCGACAGAAGACGTTTGCATCAGTCTCATCCAAAATCTAAAATCTAAAATCGAATGAATCACTATCAACAGATACTCAAGATTCAAACTACAGGGAAATCTTTGAGCAAAATCACTCCTAAGATAGAAGATGCGGTGGCGAATTCAGGTATTAAGACGGGACTTTGTAGTTTATTTTTGCGCCATACTTCTGCGAGTTTGGTGATTCAAGAAAATGCTGACCCAGATGTACTTAAGGATTTGGCTAACTTTTTGGCTAAACTGGTACCGGAGGGCGATCGCTACATTCACGATGCGGAAGGCCCAGATGATATGCCAGCCCACATTCGCACTGCGCTGACTCATACTTCTGAACAAATCCCGATCGATCGCGGCAGGTTGCTGTTAGGAACTTGGCAGGGAATTTACCTGTGGGAACACCGCCAGCGGGGTCACATTCGCGAATTAGTTGTTCACGTCAGCGGCACTTGATCGGGATTTGTACCTCGCTGATTTTAGTTGCTTCCGGCGTCATCGGGGAATTGTAAAAAAAGCGGCGCGGCGGCCCGACTATTTCGTATTCGGGATGTTCTTGAAGCCAATCTTTGAGTTTCTGGACGTTATTTTCGTAGCTTTCCCAAGTGTAGGCCCCGCGCACGCCGATGCTAACAACCGTCATCGGCGAAGTATCTGTGACTTCTACAGCGGAGTTAACGCTGCTGGGGGCGATATTTGGTGCAGGATAGAGGAACGAAACTTTTGCTTCGGGAACTGCATTGATTTCCCCGGAAGTTTCGGTGTAGCGCGCTTCTACTGGCGTTGTCATCGCAATTTGGTTGTTGCTGATGTGTTGAAATAAGGGATTGAAGGCGATGCCAGTTGCTTGTCGCAAATCGCCCGCGTGGGTGTAGGTGACAGCGCGGTAGTGAGGATATTGCTTAACTTCTATGACTCCAATCTGTGCGGGTTCAGGAAATCCAGTAGGTAATACCATTTGAGATTTAAAAGTTTAGATTTTACGTTGAAGAATGGGGAAAGACTGACTCCGCAAGGGTTTGGAAGTTGCTTGCAGTTGCATTATTTTTGGCAACTGCTATAAATAGGCTGAGATTGTTTGCAGACAATCGTTCAGGCGGCACAATTAGTTTAGCAGTTATTTAAGGCGCTGCTAACTGTCGATCGCCTAGAATTAGTTTAGAGATTATTAATTAACCTCGTAATAATACGGACGGCACTGAGTAAGCAGAGAAACATTAATCTAGTTGTGCTTGAAAAATTAGCGTTTTTCAGGTGTTTGCTATTTGTGTCGGAAAATATTCCGCTGTTGGGCCGATCGAGCTGTGCGTTCTCAGTTATTGGGACGCTTGTGGCGTTCAGTAACGCCTATCAATTATACCGCTTTCAGGGAATGACGTATGAAAAAAATTCTAGTGATTGAGGACGAGCAACTAATTCGCGAGAATATTCTCAAACTCCTCAAAGCTGAAGGTTTCGACGTGACGGGTGCAGAAAATGGAGCACAAGGTTTATATGCGGCGGTGTCAAATGTTCCCGACGTGATTATTTGCGACGTGATGATGCCAGAACTTGACGGGTATGGGGTGCTGGTGGCCTTGCGATCTAATCCTGTTACTGCTACAGTACCTTTTGTTTTTCTCACCGGTAAAGCCGATCGCTCTGAAATGCGGCAAGGTATGGAATTGGGAGCAGATGATTACCTGACTAAACCCTTTAGTAAAGCTGAACTTGTGGGCGCGATATCGAGCCGCTTGAAAAAACAAGAAGCTGTCGCCGAACAGTACAATACTTTGCGAGCGCAAGGCAGCGAATTTATCCAAAATACTGCCGACAAATTAGAGCAGATAAAAACCAGTTTGTGCAACGCACTGGAACGAGAAGAATTCCAAGTTTACTATCAGCCGCAAGTCAATGTCCAGACAGGTAAAATTATGAGCGCAGAAGCTTTAGTGCGCTGGCTGCATCCAGAAAAAGGGCTGATTTCGCCCGCAGAATTTATTCCGGCGGCCGAAGCAACTGGCTTCATTGTACAGTTAGGCGAGTGGGTGTTGCAGACAGCTTGCAGACAAATGCAAGTTTGGCAAAATGCTGGTTTTCCGCTCCGAATAGCAGTAAATCTGTCGGCGCGCCAATTTCGCCAACCGGATCTCAGCAGCAGAGTTGCCCAAATTTTAGCAGAAACTGGTTTGGAAGCGAACACTTTGGAATTAGAGCTGACAGAAAGTTTGATGGTGGAGGATGCCGAAAGTGCGATCGCGACTTTGCAACACTTGAAAAATTTGGGAGTTTGTATATCTCTTGACGATTTCGGAACTGGTTATTCTTCTTTAAGCTATCTGACGCAATACCCATTCGATACTTTAAAAATAGACCGCTGTTTTATCAGCAAGATCACCGATGGTTGCACAAATGCAGCGATTGTGAAAGCTATTATTGAAATGGCCCACAGTCTCTGTCTTGAGGTAATTGCCGAAGGAGTTGAGACGGAAGCAGAAAAAGATTTTCTCTGGCGCTATAAGTGCGATATGATGCAAGGGTATTTGTTCAGTCCTCCTTTGACAGCAGCGGATTTTGAACAGATGTTGATTGAAGGGAAATAGAAGATCGGTTAAGCCAATATTTGTCCTCTAATTAAGTTAGTTTGGGGTGGACTATGGTTTTAGAATCCAGCAGTAATGTTGACTCACTCAAATCAAGCACTAAAAAAAATAAGGAGTTTTACATAGCTGTTCAACTAGCTCTAGTGATAGTTTTTTTAGCTATATTGTCCAAATTTTTTATCATAGTTAACGCTGGAGAACGGGGCGTGCTGATGCAGTTTGGTAAAGTGCAAGAACAGGTACTAGGAGAAGGAATTCACGTAATAGTCCCCACAGTTTATACTGTAAAAAAGTTGAGCGTTAGGGTGCAAAAACAGGAAAGTTCCGCTGAAGCTTCCTCAAAAGATTTGCAAGATGTTTTCACAGATGTAGCGCTCAACTGGCACATTGTCCCAGAAAAAGCCAATGCTATTTTTCAACAAATAGGTGACGAAAAAGAAGTGGTCGCTCGCATTATCGAGCCGGCAGTTCAAGAAGTATTAAAAGCAGTTATGGCAAAATACACGGCTGAAGAAATTATTACTAAACGCGGAGAAGTTAAAGCCGCAGTTGATGATTATTTGACCTTGAGGCTGGTTACGTATCACATTGCCGTTGACGATATCTCTTTAGTACACGTTCACTTTTCTGAGCGATTTAGCGAGGCGGTGGAGGCGAAACAAATTGCCGAACAGGAGGCAAAAAGAGGGGAGTTTTTAGCGCTGAAGGCAGTAAAACAGGCCGAGGCTAAGGTGAATTTAGCTAAGGGAGAAGCCGAAGTGCAAAGGTTGCTGCGGGACAATTTGACTCCGGAACTCTTGGAAAGGCAGGCTATAGAAAAATGGGATGGGAAATTGCCGCTGATTGTTGGTGATGGGGGTAAAAATTTATTGGACTTGAGGAAATTGGTTGAGAGATAATTATAATCCTGGACGCACGGGGGGCCAGAAACCGGGTGTTTTTACGACACAATACACGGCGTTTAGCTTCTTATGTCGGTAAAAAACCCGGTTTCTTGAGTATTGGTGCGTAAGCCCTGAATTATTAATTAGCAGCACCTTGAGTTAATATCTGTTCAAAAGCTTTAGTAATTCCAGTTTGAAAACGCTGTCGGTGCTTCAGTTTTAAAACAGGTTTAATTATTTCCAGACCTACATTAGAACTTAATTGGCTATCTATAATTTTAATCGATCGCAGTGTAGATAGCTGCAATTCTTTTTTTACCATCAATTCAGGAATCCCCGCTGCACCTGTCCCGCTTTCCACCACCGCTTTTACCATTTCACTGCTGTTCAAAACTAAAGTTACATTCAATTCCTGGGGATTAATGCCCCAACTTTGCAAAGCTTGTTCCAACATTTGCTGAACTCCAGAACCAGCTTCTCGCATCACCCAATCCGTTTCCGCAATTTCCGCTAAAGTCACATCTGCACGTTCAAACCAAGGGTGAGATTTGCCAACTACAATCAGCAAGCGTTCGCTGCCTACCACTTCTTCCTCCAGAGTGCTCTTAAGCGAAGCTTTGATGTCTCCCGTCACTAAACCCAAATCAAATGTTCCCGTCGCCGTCCCCGCACAAATTTCTTCGGCATTTGCCAGAGTACAATTCACGCAAATACCAGGATATTTTTGTTTGAACTTGCTAAGTTTATCAGGCAACCAATAATTGCCAATGGTCAGACTGCAACCCAAGTTTAAATCGCCTCGCTGCAAGTCGTTCAACTCCCGCAAACCTCTCTCAGTCAAAGCAACTTGGTCGAGAATTTTCTGAGTTTCAACTTGCAGCAACTTCCCAGCATCTGTGATTTCTATCCGGCGGCCGATGCGGTGAAATAGTTTTACTCCGTATTGCGCCTCTAAGCTTTGGATTGTCGCGCTAACAGCGGGTTGGGTGATGTAAAGTTCCTCCGCTGCGCGGCTGAAGTGCAGGTGTTCCGCGACAGCTAGAAAAACTCGCAGTTGGTCAAGCGTCATTCCGGCCATGCTGAGTACCCTTTTACTAAATACAGTTATTTTTTGAAATAAAAATCTTTTGCGGCTCAACTTTGACCTGAACTTTTCGATCGAGTCTCTGGTACAGGTTGGAATTACCCAAAAAGCACGGTTGCCAGCCGCTATTTAAATTTTCCTTTTAAGGTCAAGGGTTTGAGCTTTTGACGACAGATAGGTCTGCTATTCCAACAGTTCTTTTCGGGGCGGCACTGCATCACTTGCATTTATTAATTCGATAAAAAACAACATTTGATTCTACCGCTCAAGGGCCTTAAGGTGGTACTTAAGCTTCTAATGCAGGGCCTGATGCTGAAGCACGATCGACAAGTTTAAGCCGATCGCCATAAATCGATCGACAAAAAGAGAGAAGATAAATGACTAAGAAAACGCCAAAAAATCAGAGTGCACACGGCTTAAAGCCGGACTGCCTCTCATTCGGGGAGGTTTTAGCTCAATCCTTTGCCGTTATTGCACCTACAACTATACCCGCATCTAATCTAGGGTTAATTGTCGCTCTTTCGGGTAACGGGGCTTGGCTGAGCTTTCTCATCGGCTTGATAGGCCTAGTATTTGTCAGCATCAATATCAACCAATTTGCCAGCAGATCGGCTTCTGCTGGTTCTCTTTATTCTTATATTGTTAAAGGACTTGGCCCGACTGCCGGCGTAATTTGCGGCTGGAGTTTGGTACTCGCTTATCTATTTACTGCGATGTCCGTTTTGTGTGGTTTTGCCAACTTTACGGGTAGTTTCATCGGTCATTTAGGCATCCATCCGTCACCGATTACGCTGTTAGCCATCGGGGCCGGCGTTGCTTGGTATGCAGGTTATAAAGATATCCAGCTCTCAGCTATGGCGATGCTGTGGCTGGAGGTAGTCTCAGTGGCAGCGATTTTTATCTTGGGAATCATCATCTGGGCGCACAAAGGTTTTGCCCTGGATATGTCCCAATTAACTTTGGAAGGCGTAACTCCCGGCAATATAGCGACGGGACTTGTATTAGTAATGTTTGGTTTCTCTGGTTTTGAAAGCGCTACATCTCTGGGCGACGAAGCGAAAAAACCCTTAAAAAATATCCCCAGAGCTGTCATTGGCAGTGCTGTCATGGCAGGCTTATTCTTCATTCTGATGACCTATATTGAGGTTTTGGGTTTTAGCGGTACTGGAGTTTCTATTACTAATACTGAAGAACCTCTGAGTTTTCTGGCGCAACAAGTGGGCATGGGTTGGCTGGGAGAGTTAGTGGCTTTCGGCGCTTTATTTAGCTTTTTTGCTTGCGTGCTCGGCAGCATCAATCCAGCGGCGAGAGTGTTTTTTATGATGGCGCGCCACGGTTTGTTTCACTCTTCACTAGGTGTAGCGCATTCATCTAATAGAACTCCCCACGTTGCAGTAACGATGTGTACATTTATGACATTTTTGGTGCCTGCTGTGATGTCTATGTTTAACATCAAACTGTTCGATTGTATGGGTTATTTGGGGGCAATGTGCAGCTACGGATTTTTAACGGTATACATCTTGATTTCGATCGCAGCTCCGGTTTACCTGCACAAAATTGGTAAATTGCGCCTGCGGGATGTGCTATTCTCGGTGGCGGCGATCGCATTTATGATGATTCCGATTGCGGGCAGCGTGGGCATTCCAGGCAGCACTATGTTCCCAGTTCCCGAAGCTCCTTACCATGCGTTTCCTTACTTGTTCTTGATGTACTTGGTGCTTACTTGCGGGTGGTTTTTCTTCCAGCGGCGGCGCTATCCTGGACTTGTGGGTTCGATGGAGCAGGGTATTGACGCAATTCATGCCAAATTCGAGTAAGAAAATGCAATTTAAGGTGGTGTTCGATTGAACGCCGTATCGATCGACTATCAAGGCTTTGATTAGTAGTTGTAGGGCCGGTGACACCCCGCCATTGGTGTCAACAAACAGGTTAAACGATCGGTATACCGTCTGACGATGAGCAACCTCGATCCCCCCTAACCCCCCTTAAAAAGGGGGGAACCGGAAGCACTCTTAAAGTCCCCCTTTTTAAGGGGGATTTAGGGGGATCGAGACTCGGCTACCATCCAGAGTTAGACACGGTTTTAGTCTTAAGTAGACACTAATGCAATGCCCACCAAAATATTTGTAACTAAGGAGACACAGAAATGAATGAATTACTAACAGCAATTTCTACGGGTCTGACGGCTTTTACGGCTACAAACCTTGACGATATTCTGATTCTGCTGCTGTTTTTCTCGCAGGTGAATGCAGTATTTCGGCGCAGGCATATCGTCTTCGGTCAGTTTCTGGGCTTTACTGTACTGGTTTTGGCTAGCCTTCCGGGGTTTTTTGGTCGCTTAATCTTTCCCCCAGATTGGATCGGAATGCTGGGTTTGCTGCCAATTGCGATCGGCCTTAGCCGCTTGCTGAATCCAGAAACTGACGATTCTGAAGCTGAGGCAGAATTAGAGCAATCTGAGAACTCTTTTTTTAGCAGCTTTCTGTCTCCTCAAACTTACAGCGTAGCAGCGGTGACGGTGGCAAATGGGGGCGACAATATCGGGATATATGTACCGCTTTTTGCTAGCAATACTTTAGAAAGTTTGGCGGTGGTTCTCACTGTATTCTTCGGGATGGTGGGCGTTTGGTGCTACGCTGCTTATCGGTTAATTCAGATGCGGGCGATCGCGGATACTTTGACTCGCTACGGCAATCAGCTTGTGCCTTTTGTTTTGATCGGATTGGGAATGGCGATTCTGGTGAAAAGCGGCACTCTGGCAAGCCCAACTTTAAGTATAATATCTTTAGTTGGTTGCGCTTTCTGTTTGATAACTATGAGCAGAGGTAACGCCAGCGAAACTGAAGTTTAGAAAAATTGCAGGGACAGCACATGAATTGGATTGCAGCAGCGATTATTGCCGGGATTACATCTTTTGCCGCAACCAATATCGACGATATGGTGCTTTCGATGCTGTTCTTCGCCCAGGTAAATGATACTTTCCGCCCCCGGCATATTTTTGTGGGTAAGTATCTCGGATTTGCAGCACTCATCGCTGCTAGTTTGCCCGGTTTTTTTGGCGGTTTAATTGTGCCGAAAGCTTGGATTGGCTTGCTGGGTTTGCTTCCGATCGCGATCGGCATCAGTCACTTAATCAACAAAGAAAATGATGAAGATGAAGTACAAGCGGTATCGGGCGAATTTAACCGGAAATCTAATTCACCTGTGTCAAAACTAGCAAATCTTTTCAACCCCCAAACTTTGAATGTGGCTGCGGTAACAGTGGCTAACGGGGGTGACAATATCGGCATTTATTTGCCGCTGTTTGCTAGCAGCGATTTGCCGAGCTTGGTGGTGATTTTGGCGGTTTTCTCGGTGATGGTAGGTGTTTGGTCTTATGCCGCTTACCGATTAACTCGCCAAAGGGCGATCGCCCATATTTTAACTCGCTATACCAAGGCTGTTGTCCCTTTTGTCTTGATTGGTTTGGGAATATTCATCCTGATTGAAAGTGGTAGTTATCGCCTGCTCCCGCCATTTCAATCTAACTAATAATTAGCCAAGGTTCAGCTATTACCATCCCTCTATAGGTAGATAAGTGGCCATTATTCATAAGTTTTAAGTCATCTCTTTCACCTTAAAAATTGTTTACTTAAAAATTCCCTTAAATTGCTTGCAATATATCAACAAGTGTGCTAAGTTAATAATGAACTAATTGACCAAGCTAAAAGCAGCTTCAAACTAATTTAGCCTCTAGTTTTTACGAAAGTTCAAGCCATTTTTTGAGCTAGCAAATTGCCAGACTTAGGCAACAATATACCTCTGGTGTCAATAAATCCTGTAGTGGTGAATCAAACAAAGCTAAAAACTTGAGGATGAATCCCTAAAAAATCGCCGGAACACTTCGCCACTACCCCACGCAGATTAAATTTGACAATAGGTATAATGCTAAAAAACCAGATTTTTCGATTCTGCTAAATTTGGTCGCTCAGGCAAACAAGTTAAAGAGAGCTGGTTTCGGCCTAAGTCCTAAAATAGCAAGCAAACAGAAAGTTGGAAAAAACCTGACAATCTAGAAAAGGAGAAAAATTGTGAAAATCTTCAAATTTGTTTTAGTCGTCTTGGTAATGGTCGCCAATTTAGTATTCGTTCCTCCCTCCTGGGCCGACGCTCCAAAAACGCCGAGATATGCGAGCAATCCCGACTACATAGAGGTGACGGAAGCTCTGAACACTCTCAAGGCAGCCAAAGACGCACCCGATACCGCCCAGAATTATACCCCTGAGGAACTCCGGAAAAAAATCGCTCAATTGGAGTTTCAAAAATACACTTTAGAAACGGGAAAACCTTGGGGTCAGTGTCGCAACGAGACCGGAAAAACCCTGGCTGTCTACGGCCCGAAACGCAAAAAAGCAGCGGAGTCTTCTTACGAGAATGCCCTTTATTTTCTAGCTGACGGTCAAACAACTGAACATAAATGGGATTGCGATGGAATTTATCTGCCCAGCGATGTCAATGCAACCGATTTAAGGTCAGCCGATCAACCTTCACAACAATTGACTGGCGGTCTAGCTGTTAAGATAGTTGACGGAACTCAAGTTGTAGCGAGAGCTAATCCCGATACGGCGGCTGTAGAATTCAACGTTCCTACTGCTAAAATTTTCCAGCCTGGGGATGCGAATTGGTTTGTTCCTGATGTGACTCAGGCTTACATAGATTCGCAAGTTCCCAACGCACCTACTGAGGAAAATGATTAGTTTTGGTGAAGTTGTAATGCGATCGGCTGTGTAAAGCCCGTTGCAACGCAACATCCCGCCGGGGAGCGCTCCCCGGCGGATAATGGTTCCAGCGAAAATATATCGGTTTCCCTTGTTAATTTGGCGTTAAAATTAAAAGGTTTATCTATGCTATTAAATTGGAAATCCACGAAAGTAAATACAGAAAAGACTAGGCGACCAAATCCGTCGCGGGTGCGGGATCACTTGGCCAACGAGCGCACTTATTTAGCATGGATGCGGACAGCAATATCGCTGATGGGTTTTGGCGTAGTTATCGTGCGCCTTCGCGCCTTCCATCCCCCTCTGCTGCCAACTCCCGGCAATGGTTGGAAGTTAGGTTTGCTTTTTTCAATAGTGGGTTTGCTGACGGTGCTATTATCAACTAAGCACTACTTCGGCGTCCGCGAGGATATCGATTACGATACTTATGAACCTACCGATCGCTGGGTAATTCTTTTCAGCCTGGCGATCGCCATCCTAGGGGCTGGGGTAATTTATTATATGTTCACCGTTCCTTCTAGCTTAGAAGGTTTGATGGCACCAGAATAATGGCGCCGGTTTTATATCAATCTTAAAGAGTTCGATCGCGTGCAATTATCGTTCCAACCGATGCAAGTAGATGATGAGAAAACAAAACAGCAAAATCTGTCGCGGGCGATCGATCGATCGGCAAATGAGCGCACCTTCTTAGCATGGATGCGGGCTGCGGTCGCCCTCATGGGTTTTGGCGTCGTCATCGTCCGACTTCGCGTCGTGCAAATGCCCGTACAGTACCGCCAGGGGATGGGGTGGAAGTTGGGTTTAATCTTCTCTCTAATAGGTTTGGCGACAGTCTTAATCTCAACTTTGCACTACTTCACCGTTCGCCGCCAAATTGACGAGGATACCTACGAACCGTCAGATTTGTTGATATTGGTCTTCAGTTCGGCTGTCGGCTTATTGGGGATTGGAGTAATTTATTTTATCTTTGCAGCCGCCGTCAGCCCAAGTAGTTCTGTAATACCCGATTGATTGTCAACAGGAGTTAATCATGAACAGCGATACAGTTGCCACGATCGCTTCCATTATCATCTTAGCTGCTGCTATCTGGGCAGCATTCGTAGTGCTGGAGACTGTCGCGAAAATAGTCCCTAAATTGCTGGGCGTGACAGTCGCGATCGGGCTTTTGCTCGTTTACCTGCAATTTTACTGGGGCATCGACACTGCATATCTTTGGCAAACTGTCAAGCATTTGCCTGAAACTTTCAATTTCTCGATCGGCGCCTAAACCACCACTAGCCAGCATTCTCAACAACCTCTTCCGGATAGATATTTTTGTACCGGAAACAAAGTATATTTAGCGGAGTACCCACAAAATACGGTAACTAGATTGACTTACTAGACATAACCGATTTGGGCTGTTAAACTACGGTTAGTCGATCGAGTAATGAGCTATTAACGTGGAAAACGCTAAAAAAGTCATTGAAGAGTACCAGCTTGCAGGACAACTGACCCAACAGTTGCCAGAAGCTAAGGGCTTTAACGAAGTCTGGTTTAAAAAGATCAGAGGCGGGTTGCTTCTGGCAATTGGATATTTGCTATCACCGTTGTGTTGGTGGAACGACATATTTTTCAATCTGCCAATTGCCTACGCCTTTGGGTATATCTTTAGTTGCCTTTCCCCAGATTTACTGTTTCCTTGCACAATTGTCGGCTACTGGCTTTCCAATATTGCGGGAATTCTGTTGATGCAGCTAGGAACTTTAGATGTTTTTACAGACAAACCCAAGGAAAAAAACATCAAAAAAGAGTTATTGACAGGTTTAGTTTCCTCAACAGTCTTCACTGTTGTCATTGTGGCATTGATTCATTTTAATGTTCTCGATACTCCCGATTTCTTTTCCGGCCAGCAGTCGCTTAACCTCAGCTCTGCTTTACCTGTGACGCTCGTCACTTCAAGGTAGAAGGCCGAATATAAACCCCACAAATGAATCCAGGGTTTTTCATCAGTTACACAGGTACATTTAAGAAAATCAGGGAGCTTTTACACTACAATTTTTGTAGTTTTGTTGATTTGCATTTACTTACTTTTACCAAGATTTTTGTAGCTTAACGCCCGGTAAATCTCAATCGTTGAAAAGCAAAATTCCTGGCAACGCATATTGAAATGCAAGTGATATTTAGCCTGTGTAGCTGTGTTGTTGTAGCCGCCCAAGTTATCTATTTGTTGGTTGGCAGCGCTTATATACACAGTTTTTGGGCATAACCGTGAACTACTTATTACTATCGTTTCTCAGCTTTTTCGTGGGCATTATCGTTGGTTTGACCGGAGTTGGCGGAGCGTCGCTCATCACCCCAATGTTAATTTTTGTCTTCCAGGTTCCAGCATCAATTGCTATTAGTTCGGATGTCGTAGCTGCCACCCTGATGAAAGTTGTTGGCGGCTTCAAACACTGGCAGCAAAAAACCCTAGACTTGCAAATAGTTAAGTGGCTGGCTTTGGGCAGCGTGCCCGGTTCGCTGACTGGCGTGTGGATTTTACACTGCATCAAATCCAGCGGAAGTCACGACTTAGACAGCATATTGCTGCGCTGTCTCGGAGTAGGGATCGCACTAATTGTCGCTTTATCCCTGACCCAATTAGTGGTCAAAACATTTTTCCCTAGTTTTAAATTGCCTTCGCCCGCTAAATGGGACTTAAATACTAATTATGGCCGTATTTGTACTGTGAGTGCGGCAGCAATTTTAGGCTGCATAGTGGGAATCACTAGCGTGTCTTCCGGTGCGATGTTTGCACTGTTGCTGATTGCTTTTTTCCGCCTGGATACTTCTAAATTGGTGGGTACAGATATTTCGCAGGCGGCAATTTTGTTGATGTTTACATCTCTGGGACACCTCAGCCTCGGAACGGTAGACTGGAGTTTAGTTTTGCCGATTTGGTTGGGTTCGGTGCCGGGAGTTTTAGTAGGTGCTAAATTCTGCCAAATTATGCCTCAACGCCCGCTAAAGTTTGTTATTTACGGAATGTTGGCGATGGCTAGTTGGAAGTTGTATCAAGTCTGAAAGGTAGGGTAAGGTCAGGAGTATTGCTGTCAACAAATATGCGCTTTCGGTGCAGTCCGGCAGGGGTTTAAACCCCTGCCTCAAAGCTGAAGTCCTCTGAAGAGGACTATTAACTCATTAGTCCTCTTCAGAGGACTTTCGCTTTGAGCCAGGGAATTAATTCCCTGGCGGTCTTTCGGCTTAAGCTGATAGCAATGTCGCAGTGATGACGATCGCCCCTACTACAATTTAATAATTGCTGACTAATGCTTCGAGTTCGCTGACAGTGGGCAATTCTAAATCTTTGAACAAGGCTGTACTGAGGTAGCGTTCGCCATAAGAAGGCTGCACAAAAACTATCAATTTTCCAGCATTTTCGGGACGCTTGCCGACTTGAATTGCGGCACACAAAGCGGCGCCTGCAGAAATTCCTGACAACAATCCTTCTTCTCTGGCAAGCCGACGGCTGTAAGCGATCGCATCTGCGTCGCTAACTGCGATCACCTCATCAATTAACTCGGGTTTCAACACTTCTGGGATGAATCCTGCGCCAATCCCTTGAATTTTGTGAGCACCAGATTTTCCTCCAGAAAGCACGGGGCTGGTGGCTGGTTCAACTGCGATCGTCCTAAAACTAGACTTTCGCGGTTTAATTACCTCAGCAACTCCAGTAATCGTACCGCCGGTGCCAACTCCAGCAACTAAAAAATCTACTTTACCCTCTGTATCTTCCCAAATTTCCTCGGCCGTTGTTTCGCGGTGAATTTTTGGATTAGCGGGGTTGCGAAACTGTTGCAACATGAAAGCATCGGGGGTTTCTTCTACAATTTCTTCCGCACGGGCGATCGCGCTTAACATCCCTTCATGTCCCGGAGTTAATTCCAACCGAGCTCCGTAAGCTTTCAGCATCGATCGGCGTTCCGTACTCATCGTATCCGGCATAGTTAAAATCAGACTGTAGCCTTTCGCCGCCGCGATCATTGCCAAAGCAATTCCAGTATTTCCTGAAGTCGGTTCAACTAAAATAGTTTTCCCCGGTTTAATTAACCCCGCATCTTCTGCAGCCTCAATCATGCTCGCCGCAATCCGATCTTTCACCGAAGCAGCCGGATTCATCCCTTCCAATTTGGCCACAATTTGAGCAACTACTCCTTCGGCTTGGGGAATTTTATTGAGCTGAACTAAAGGAGTTTTGCCAATTATTCCTGTAATATCCTTAGCAATTCTCATGGTTTAATCTCTCTCCATTTAAATGTAGTACATGGGATGTGCTTGTTTGCGAATATCCCGCTGTTCGCACAAATCTTGTAATGTGTATTTGCCCAAAACAGCCCAAGATGCCTGTTGAGCTTCCTGCCAGATTTCTAGCACCGCAGTTTTTTCTATTGTTGCAGATTCCGAAACTTTTTGGGTCTGGCCGCTGCCGTCGCCTTCGAGAGTCGAAAACACCTCTAGCAAAGTAATCTGCCAAGGCTCTTTCGCCAGCAAATAACCGCCTTTAGCACCCCGCAGACTCTGGACAATACTTGCACGCCGCAGCACGGCAAGAATTTGGTCTAGATAGCGTTCCGGTATCTCTTGAGAAGCAGTAAGTTCGCTTACTGTTAGGGGCGAATCCTTCGGGTGGTGGCTCGCCAGTTCCAAGAGCGCTAACAGGGCGTATTCTACTCTAGAAGATAGTTCCACATTCCCCACCGGCGATCGAGTTTAAATTGTACATTATATCATAGTACACAATTCCGGTAGGTGTACAGGTGTTAGTATATTTTTATTACAAAAACAGTTGGAGAAATCCCGTGAGCCACGTAGATGTAGGTTTAAGCTGTCGGCACTGTCGGTATTACGAGCAGCACGGGCATAGGGGCGGAAACTGCCTGATGCTCGGCGTGGGGGTACAGGGTGGGTGGAAAGCTTGTTCCTTCTTGGTTCCGCCCTTTGCACCGTCTTGGGAATACCTAGAAGCGGGTAGAGCCCGAAAGTCTCAAATGTTGCAGGGAGCGAGTATTTTAGAGGCAATACCCCCGCCTTAAAGTAACTGCTAAGTAGGTAGGCGGATATATGCTGTGTCATCGTTAAGTTTATTCATACTGATGTCTTGCACCATTGTCAGCAACAGGCTGTCCGACCTGTTCCACAAAAGATAAATTTTCTTGTGGAACAGGCCGGACAGCCTGTTCATAAAAGGCTAATTAAGAATGGTGCAACATATCAGTTCATACTTACCTACTTAACGGCAGTCAACAGGTGCGAGATATCGCATCTGTTGGCAGTGAGAAGAAAGAAATCAACACAAAGAAAAAAGCAAGTGCGATCGTCGCCCTTGCTTTGGAACTTATTGACGAGTCGAGGACAAAATTTAATTAACGCACCTTCGATACAAATTATTTGTTGTCTAGAAAACTGGGAATTTGCTCGAATATCGCATTGTCACCGAAAAAATTATTTCGACCGCATTCCTACCACCTACATCAGCACCCGTAAACTATTAACAGTTAATAACCTTTTATATTTCGTAGTGCCAAACCTCGGAAGGTTGTAGAATAATCCGGTGGAGCGGCAGACGATCGATCAAGCCTTGCTGCTCAAAATGACCCAGGGTGCGAGTGACAGTTACGCGACTTGTACCGATAATTTCTGCAATGTCCTGATGCGTTAAAATCATATCGATTAGATGTCCTTGCTCTACCTCAGAACCAAACCTCTTAGCCAGCCAAGTTAAGAGTTGATAGAGCATAAAATCAACTCTTTTGTAACCTCGCATTACCATAAAGTCTTCAGCCTGCTGAATGTGATTGAGCAAAATATCTCTATTTAGCCAGCGATCGCCTGATAGTAAAATTGCCTCGACTTTAGTGAGGCATTCAATTTGAAAAGGATCGCATTTTGATATCGGTTTGCCGATCGTATCACCAGGCCCCCACAATCCCAAAGTTATAATTGTGCCATCTTCAAGCCACGTTACAGTTCGCACTACTCCAGTTTCAATTCGCCACAGAGCATTGTTTCTGTTGGGCAAGTGCGAACGACGAGAAAATATATGTCTGCTCGTTTCATCAAAAGTTTTAGTGGAAAGAGAAGCAATAGTCATAGCCAGTTACTGAAAGAATAAAAGTTAGTTTGTCCAATGACAGCAGGATAGTGTGGCTGGCAAAAATCTATATAAGTTAAAGCTTTACTAGATTCCTGCACCGTCTAAAAACTGTGTAATGAATAAATCCGAAGACAGGAATAATTCATGTTTTTCGACCTCTGCTTGCTCTGATTGAGTTGTTTTGAGCGGAGATAATTGAGATTTTAAAAAATCCACCTGCTCTTCTAAATCCTTAATTCTATCGAACAAAGCTCGAATAGCTTGAGCTTCCAAATCCGGTAAGCCTTGAGAATTTTGAGCATCTTCCACCTGCTTTTTCCGAGAGATAATGCGGCCGGGGATTCCCACAACTGTGCAATCGCTAGGGACATCCCGTAGCACTACGGAACCCGCACCAATCCGAACATTATTGCCAATTTGAATATTGCCTAAAACTTTAGCACCAGCTCCTACCACTACATTTTCTCCCAGCGTCGGATGCCGTTTTCCTATTTCTTTACCCGTGCCGCCAATGGTCGCTCCTTGATAAATTACAGCATAATCTCCAACGATCGCAGTTTCGCCAATTACCACCCCCATGCCGTGGTCGATAAACACCCCCCTACCAATTTTCGCTCCTGGGTGGATCTCAATACCTGTTAAAAAGCGACTCACTTGGGAAATCAAGCGCGGTACAAACGGCAGGCCAGCGGAATAAAGCCAGTGTGCTATCCGGTGCAAAAAAAGTGCTTGCAGTCCGGGATAGCAAAATAATACTTCCAGCCAGTTGCGCGCCGCAGGGTCACGTTCGTAAATAATTTGCAAGTCACTGAACATATTTAGTCCCGCCGTGTTTGGGTTATACACTATCGGCAGTGCCGACGGTTTAAGCTGCATAAAGCAGTATTGATTGTGGCATTCTTACATATAATACTATAATCCGACCGAATTACAGTAGTTAATGAGAAAAAAATTTTCCTTCCCCAGCCATTTCTAAGCTGCCTCGGATATTTTCCGCGAAACAAACGGTACAGCTTGTCTGACTTCTTGCCGCAGCGGAATCTCGATCGAGAATTCCGTCCCCAATCCGGGTGTCGAATCGCAGCGCAGCGTACCTTTGTGCTTTTCTACGATAATTTTATAGCTGATTGACAGTCCCAATCCTGTCCCTTTTCCCACAGGTTTAGTGGTAAAGAACGGGTCAAACAGCCGTTTTTTGACATTTTCTGCCATACCGGGGCCGTTGTCAGATATCCGCACAATTATTTTATCGGGGCTTGAATATTCTGTGGTTATTGCGATCGCGATCGGATTGGCTTTCGCTGCTTTGGGCCCGCGATCGAGGTTGTAACTCTCCAGGGCGTCGATCGCATTAGCCAGAATATTCATGAACACCTGATTTAATTGTCCGGCATAGCACTCTACTAAAGGTAAATTGCTGTAGTTTTTAACAATCTCGATCGGCGGGCGATCGGCTGTAGCTTTCAGGCGACTTTGCAGAATTAGCAGAGTGCTGTCAATGCCTTCATGGATGTTGACAGGTTTCATTTCGCTTTCGTCTAAACGAGAGAAATTCCGCAAAGATTGAACAATTTGAACAATGCGATCGGCTCCTATTTTCATCGAAGACAGCAGTTGCGGCAAATCTTTGCTGAGAAAGTCAAAGTCAATATTTTTTAAATACTCTGAAACTTCCGAGGGAGGGGATAAATAGTTTTTTTGGTAAAGTTTTACCAACTCGAACAGATCCCTAGTATATTCGCTGGCGTGGTGAATGTTGCCGTAAATAAAATTAATAGGATTGTTAACTTCGTGGGCGACACCAGCAACTAATAAACCCAAGCTAGACATTTTTTCCTGCTGAATAAGTTGAGCTTGAGTTTGTTGCAACTCTTGCAAAGTTTGCTCTAATTGTTGAGATTGAGCCGTGCGTTCTGCTGCAATTTTTTCAATTTTTTCGGTATAAGTTAACAAGCTCATTAGATAAATGGTGGCCACCAAAGTTAAGATTGTCCCCAAAATTAAAACAGTCAAAGAACGCCAAAATTTTAGAGGATTAATGTACTCTGGCGTTAGCCGTAATTGCAGCAACCACCGACGATTTTCAATATTGATAATGCGGGTGCAACTGCTGCCGTCTGGGCAGTAAGCTCTTTCCCCTATTTGGATTTTATTTTTAACTTTTTCATCGGTAATTATCCTTTTTGTCTTGGCTTCATAAAACGCAAGAAATCTTTCTGCTTCAGGAGCCATAGCATCTTGAAGATAAACGTTAACAAAGTCGAGGTTAGTTTCCTGTAAAGCCGATTTGACAATAGCATCAACGAGCAAGACGCCAAAAGTAAAACCTTTCAAATTTTTGGGGGAGCGAGCAGGTAAATTCGGCTGCAAGTCGGCGCCATCCTCAGCATAATTTTGAGTAAAAATTGGCATGAACACGAAGACGCTGGGTTGATTTTGTGAAGACAATTTTTGGCGATCTGTCGCGGTGATTTCTTGTCTTTTTGTGGCGTTTTCTAATGCTACCCGATTGGCCGTTAAATCTAAACCTAAATCTATTTCCTCTGTCAGGAATTGCGGAGAGTCAGAAACACGGGGCAGCCAAGCGATCGCCTTCAGGCTCGGATGGCGGTAGAGGGCAGGACCAACAAATGTTTTCATTTCTGGTTTTTTAACGCCGTCAAATACGCTGTAAAATGCTCCAGCAGCACGAATTATTTCTAAATTGCCGCTAACATCTCTGTGAATGTCTGTAGCTATTTTGTCCAGCCGATCTTGCAGTTCGGCTTGCATGGATTTGTATTCCCAATTGTACGCAACTGAAGAGGCGAGCGCCGACAGTCCCAATCCTGCACAAAGTGTTAATCCTGCCTGGATGTAACGGCGATAACTAAGTAAAGTGCTAGTTGCTAAATTCAAGAATTTGTTAGCAGTCATATTCTTCACCTATCTTTTTGCTAGTTCTCGTTCCCAGGCAGAGCCTGAGATTTCTCGTTTTTCTCGTTTTTCTCGTTTTTTCTCGTTCCCAGGCTCTGCCTGGGCATGAATTTCAGGAGGCTCTGCCTCCGATTTAGAGCCACGAGACAGCATTACCAGGCACGAGCCTGGTAACGATGTGGCAGCAGTGTTTTGTAGAAGCTCCCCTATAGTATTTTGAGTAAGATGCAGCCGCTGATTTAAATTGAATAAGCAGGAAAAGTCATCGCGTGTTTGGGCTTGACGTAAACCTGCTGATCTCGCGTTAACTGTAGAGAATCGAAGCGCTCGCGACTCACGTAAGCTGTTACTACCTGCTCGGATTCTAACAGTAACTCGGTTTGTATTTCCCGCCCTAAATGAATGATGCGGTTGACTTTTGCTAATGCAAAACCAGATTCCGGCTTAGTTTTAATTTCCACGTCGTGGGGGCGCAAAAACACTACTTCAGAATGAGCGGCTCCGTTCTTGTGAGCGGTTGCGGCGTTGTTGGCGAACAAACCCGCAGTAGTCGGCAGCACATTGACCGGCCCAATAAAACTCATCACAAAAGCTGACGCTGGTTTGTCGTAAATTTCAGCAGGAGTGCCAACTTGTTCGACTCTCCCTTTGTTCATCACCACAATTTCATCGGCTACTTCCATAGCTTCTTCTTGGTCGTGAGTCACAAAAACTGTGGTGATGTTAACTTCTTTGTGAAGGTTGTGCAGCCACGATCGCAATTCTTTGCGGACTTTAGCATCTAATGCTCCAAAAGGTTCGTCTAGCAGCAGCACTTTTGGTTGAACTGCTAGAGCTCTGGCCAAAGCCACCCGCTGCCGCTGGCCGCCGGAAAGTTGCGAAGGATAGCGATCGCCCAAACCTGTCAACTGCACTAAATCCAAAAGTTCATCAACCCGCCTGCTAATAGAGCCTTTAGGAACTTTGCGAATTTCCATCGCAAAAGCAATATTTTTCCGAATACTCATGTGTTTGAATAAAGCGTAGTGCTGAAACACAAAACCGATATGCCGCTCCTGCACCGACTGATGAGTCGCATCTTCACCGATCAGGTAAATATGACCGCTGTCCGGCGGTTCTAGCCCCGCGATCATCCTCAGCAGAGTCGATTTCCCGGAACCCGAAGGCCCCAACAGCGCGACTAAAGAACCCCTTTTAATTTCCAAATTCACGTTGTCAATTGCGTGGAAGGAGCCGAAGTGTTTCGATACGTTCTGAACTGTAATGCTCATGAGTTTATTTACCTATTTTTGGAGTTAAACAAGTAAACTCCGTTTATCTGACAGATTTACAGTAGTATATCCTGAAAATAATATTTTGCAAGGTCTGTAACTTTTTGTATAGGATCTCGATGCCCTCCTGATGGGGACTGCGCTTCAAAGTTGAGGCTGGCGGGCCGGAAGAGTTAACCCGCAAGCGTTTCCAGATGTGGGATTATCGGTGGCGTGCGATCGTCCCAGAGTAAGCAATGCTGAAATTATGCAGAAACCGGGTTTGATGGACGAAAATACTGCATCAAAACCTTTAAAACCTTTAATCCCCGTAAAAAACCCGGTTTCTTTGCTGTCGCTGTATATTTTACGGCTGCCGACAATTCCCCGACTCCCGGCGATATTGAAGATTTCAGGTAGGAATTGCTCAATCTGAGGTGCGATCGCACACAATTTAGATCACAATAGTTTATTCAGAAGCCAGCCAGCTTCACCTTTGAGAAACTGACAGAATAGTAAATTCTAACGAGAACACCACTATGGGAAAACCAACAGGCTTTATCGAATTCTTGCGCGAATTGCCCTCCGAACTCTCACCAGTCGAGAGAGTCCACAACTGGGACGAATTTCACCTGCCAATGGATGAGGACAAACTCCGCACCCAAGGCGCGCGCTGCATGGATTGCGGCATTCCATTTTGCCACACGGGTACAATTATCAGCGGCATGGCAAGCGGCTGCCCGATTAACAACCTCATCCCCGAATGGAACGACCTAGTATATCGGGGACTGTGGAAAGAAGCCCTAGACAGACTCCACAAAACGAACAACTTCCCCGAATTCACCGGCCGCGTCTGTCCCGCCCCCTGCGAAGGCGCTTGCGTGCTCGGCATCAACAACCCCCCGGTCACGATTAAAAACATCGAAGCCGCAATTATCGATAAAGGCTGGGATGAAGGCTGGATTGCCGCCGAACCGCCAGCCAAACGCACCGGCAAAAAAATCGCCGTCATCGGTTCCGGGCCCGCCGGTTTGTCCGCCGCCGCCCAACTAAATAAAGCCGGTCATTGGGTAACTGTATATGAAAGAGCCGATCGACCAGGCGGCCTGCTAATGTATGGCATCCCCAACATGAAGCTAGACAAAGAACAAGTCGTAATGCGCCGCCTCAAAGTCCTCGAAGAGGAAGGCGTGACATTCGTCTGCAACACCGAAGTCGGCAAAGACTTACCAGCCGAACAACTGCTAAAAGAATACGACTCCGTTGTGCTCTGTACCGGCGCCACCAAACCCCGCGACTTGGGCATCCCCGGCCGGGAATTAAAAGGCATCCACTTCGCAATGGACTTTCTGACTGCGAACACCAAAGCAGTTTTAGACAAGAGCACCAACGGCAACTTCATCTCCGCCGAAGGCAAAGATGTCGTGATCATCGGCGGTGGCGACACCGGTACCGACTGCGTGGGCACCTCCATCCGCCACGGCTGCAAAAGCCTGGTACAGCTAGAAATCCTGCCCAAACCGCCCTCGGAACGCGCCGCCAACAATCCCTGGCCCGAATGGCCAAAAGTCTACCGCCTCGACTACGGCCAAGAAGAAGCAGCAGCCAAATTCGGCGACGACCCCCGCGGCTATCTCACCACGGCGACAAAGTTCGAGGGCGACGAAAACGGCAATGTCAAAGCCGTGCACACCGTTGAGGTGGAGTGGGCGAAAAACGAGAAAGGGCAGTTCATTCCGAACCACATCCCGGGCACCGAAAAAGTGTTGCCCGCACAGCTTGTCTTGCTAGCGATGGGCTTCCTCGGCCCGGAACAGCCCTTGCTGGATGCCCTGGGATTGGAACGCGACGCCCGCAGCAACGTGAAAGCCGAGCACGAAAAATATACAACCAGCATTCCGGGAGTTTTCGCGGCTGGTGACTGTCGCCGGGGACAAAGTTTGGTGGTTTGGGCGATTAACGAAGGGCGCGGCGTGGCCCGGGAGTGCGACCTTTATTTGATGGGGAGCACTGATTTGCCTTAGTTGGTAGGTATGGGTCGATCGAGATTGTTTGATTTCCGATAATTTATTAGGCCCCTAGGGGCGGGTTTAGAATATTTTTGATTTAAAAACCAATAATATTCTAAACCCGCCCTTTGTACCTTGAAATAGGTAGATTGCGATTTACCGTTGGGTGGGGGCGGGTTTACGAGATTATGGATTTTAGGCATAGATGGTTGGTGAAACCCGCCCCTACAAATCTATCGATTTGGGATAATTTTTGTGAATAAATTCCGATAATTTATTAGGCCTGTAGGGGCGGGTTTTACCAACAATATTTGAGGCTGACAAACAATCTATATAAACCCGCCCCCACCCAACCAATAACCCAGATTAACCTGATGTTTGATAGCATCCCAAAAATGTAGGGGGCGGGTTTATTATATTGTTGGTTTATGACAGAGATGGTTGGTGAAACCCGCCCCTACGCATCGGTTCATTTGGATTTCTCGTTGGGGGGGCGGGTTTGTTATATTGTTGGTTGATGGCATAGATGGTTGGTGAAACCCGCCCCTTGTATCTTAAAAGAGTGAGTCAGTCGATCGCCACGTCATTGATTAGATCATACCGACAATCAGGCGATTGAGCCGACAATCAGGCGATCGTACCGACAATCAGTCGATAATCAGTCGATCGAGCCGATAATCAGTCGATCGTACCGACAGTCAGTCGATCGTACCGACAGTCAGTCGATCGTACCGACAGTCAGTCGATCGTACCGACAATCAGTCGATCGTACCGAGCGACGAAGTGAATCTAAAGAAACAAGGAAAGTTTTGTAGAAACGGTTCTGTAACAGGCGAAAGTGTGAGCAAGAGGACATCAGAAATCGGTGAAGTTGGCCCGCCCCTTAGACTAAACAAGTCTGTTGTGTAGATAAGCTCCCATTACTGATGATAGGCGCACCAAGC
>JACJNV010000383.1 GCA_014695175.1 Microcoleus sp. FACHB-DQ6
TCCCGAAGCGCGGGTGCTGGAGGCGGGAATGTATTCGTGTCCCGACTACCTCTGGGAAACCTTTCCAGAAGACCGCAGACCGATAGTTACAGGTGCGCGCAGTTTCCTGGGAGTCTTGCTGAAAAACTCTTACGGAGAACCTTTAGGCATTATTTGTATTTTTCACGATCGACCCCTGGTCGAAGCACATCTTGCCAAATTCCGATTAATTCTCAGCATCTTTGCCGGACGGGCCGCCGCCGAATTAGAGCGGCAGCGCCTAGAAGCAGCACTGTCCACTGTAGAAGCGAAATACTGCGCCCTGGTAGAACAAATGCCCGCTGTCACCTACATTTCTCCCCTCAACCGCAAGGCTGCCAAACTTTACATCAGCCCGCAAATCGAGACTTTTCTAGGTTATTCTGTAGCTGAATGGAGAGCAGATCCCGACCTGTGGCTGAAACTCGTTCACCCAGAAGACCGTGACCGCGTGTTAGTTGAAAACGCCACACAGAAATTCACTGATGGAGAAGATATCTTCTGCGAGGGGTCGCTGGTTTCAGAATACCGCGCGATCGCCCGCAACGGTCGAGTCGTCTGGTTCCGCGATCAAGCGACCGCAGTTCGCGATGAAGCAAGCAAGTCTGTCATTCTTCAAGGCGCAATGTTTGACATCACAGAGACTAAAGTAGCAGCCAGCGCGCTGCTAGAAAGCGAATACCGCTATTACACCTTGGCAAAAATACTGCCGGTGGGGATTTTCCGCGCCGACGCTGCTGGAGATTGCTTGTACGTCAATGAGCGATTTTTGGAGATGGCGGGACTGACTGCGCTAAAGGCAATAGGCGAAGGTTGGGCACAAAGTGTGCATCCGGAAGACCGCGAGCGTGTTTTGAGCCAGTGGTATCGCGCTGTCACAGACAAGTTGCCCTGTAAGTTAGAGTACCGTTTTTGCAAGGGTGACTTCACAACCTGGGTCTTTTGGCAAGCAGTGCCAGAAATGACCAAAAGCGGTGAAGTTCTAGGCTATCTCGTCACGTTGACGGATATCACCGATCGCAAGCAGGCAGAATTCGCGCTGCAACAGGCGGAAGAGAAATACCGCAGTATCTTTGAAAATGCGATCGAAGGCATTTTTCAGACAACGCCCGACGGACGCTACCTCAGCGCTAACCCTGCTTTGGCGAGAATTTACGGCTACGAGTCGGCCACCGAATTGATCGCAAATATCCAAGACATAGACCGCCAACTCTACGTCGATCCCAACCGGCGCGTCGAGTTTTTGCGCGCGATCGAAAAACACGGTTTTGTGTCTGAGTTCGAGTCCCAAGTTTACCGCGCTGACGGCACTACTATCTGGGTTTCCGAGAACGGCCGGGCAGTTCGCGACCCTGACGGAAATTTACTTTACTACGAAGGCACTGTCGAAGATATTACCCTCCGCAAGATAGCAGAAGATAAGTTAGTACACGATGCTTTGCACGATATGCTAACCGGTTTGCCCAACCGAGCTTTATTTATGGATCGCTTGGGGCACGCGATCGCTCTTTCAAAACGCCGTCCCGAGATTTTGTTTGCGGTGCTGTTTATCGATCTCGATCGCTTTAAGGTTGTTAACGACAGTTTGGGGCATTTAGTGGGCGATCGGTTGCTGATCGCGATCGCCCAGCGCCTGGGAATCTGTTTGCGGGCTGGAGATACTGTTGCCCGTCTCGGCGGCGACGAATTTGCTATTTTGCTGGAAAATATCAAAAGCACCGAGGATGCGATCGTGATTGCCGAACGAGTGCAAGCGGAACTGGCAGAGCCTTTTTACCTTAACGAGTATCAAGTTTTTACCAGTGCTAGCATTGGGATTGTTTGTTCTGGTTTTCCTACGTATCCAAGGGAAACCAGCAAACTGTCGAGCCTCGAAAATCTGGGAAATATCGATCGGGAAACTTCTTTGTCTTGCTTATCTTCCGACTCTCCTGTTCCCCCTGTCCCCTTACCCATGTTGTACGATCGACCTGAAGAACTGCTCCGAGATGCAGATGCTGCCATGTATCATGCGAAGGGATTGGGCAAAGCTCGCCACGAAGTTTTTGACTTAAGTATGCACACTCGCGCCGTCGCCCTTTTGCAACTGGAAAACGACCTGCGACGCGCTTTAGACTCCCAGGAATTTCAGCTTTACTATCAGCCCATCGTCTCTCTAATCAGCGGTAAAATCAGCGGTTTTGAAGCGCTGCTGCGGTGGTATCACCCGCAGCGGGGTGTCGTATCTCCTGGCGAGTTTATTTTAGTAGCTGAAGAAACTAGATTGATTATACCTATGGGCTGGTGGATGATGCGATCGGCTTGCCGTCAGATCCACGAGTGGCACGAAACATTCCCAACAAATCCGCCGCTGACTGTCAGCGTCAACCTTTCTAACCAACAATTTAAACAACCGGATTTAATCGATCGCATCCGCGAAATTTTACAAGAAACTCAGCTTGACCCCCGCAGTTTAAAGTTAGAAATTACTGAAGGCGTCATCATGGAAAATGCCGAATCAGCAGTCGCTATCCTCGCGGAATTGAAAAAATTAGAAATTCAATTATATATTGACGATTTCGGCACTGGCTATTCTTCTTTAAGCCGCCTGCACACTTTTCCAACTGATGCTTTAAAAATCGATCGAGCTTTTGTTAGCCGCATGACTGAAGATGAAGGCAACGAAGCCATCGTACAGACAATTTTAATTTTAGCGAGTCATTTAGGCATGGATGTAATTGCTGAAGGAATCGAAACCAGCGAACAGCTTAATTTACTCAGAGCCCTGCAATGCGAATACGGACAAGGATACTTTTTCTCAAAGCCGATAGACAGCATCGCAGCCACACTTTTGATAGAAAGTCAACCTAAATGGTAAGTTGACGGTTGACGGTTGACGGTTGACGGTTGACGGTTGACTGTTGACGGTTGACGGTTGACTGTTGACTGTTGACTGTTGACTGTTGACTGTTGACTGTTGACTGCTGACGGTTGACTGTTGACGGTTGACTGTTGACGGTTGACTGTTGACGGTTGATTATTAACTTTTGGGTTTTTGTTTTAGTGAGTTAAGATAAGCATTAAGTTTTGGTGAAAGTTCATTTAATAAGGGATGCAGGCGATCGCTCTGTTCTTGAGTTAAAAGATTTCGAGCGTAGGCCAGTCTTAACCAGTGTCTTGTTTCGTTTAAGGAGCCTCTGGCAATTTTCACAAAACGCTGATTATCTTGGGAGCTATAGCGTCCATGTCCTTCTGCAATATTAGCACCAACACTATCAGCCGATCGCACTATTTGTTTGCCCATCGTATCCTTCGTAAACTCGTCCCATTTTTTAACAATAAACCATATTTCATTTGATATTTTTTCAGCTAATTGATAAACTTGTAGCTGTTGGAAGCTTTCCATATTAGCTCCTTTAACATAGTTGATGGCAAACCATTAACAGTCAACAGTCAACAGTCAACTGCCAACAGTCAACTGCCAACAGTCAACAGTCAACCGTCAACTTCCTTAAAGTTTCGCTTCCAAAGACTTGAGAAACTCAGTATTGACCCCCGACTCTCGCGTCAGGGCAATTTTCCCAGTACGAGCAATTTCCTTAATCCCAAATCTATTCAGAACCTGGACGATCGCCACCATTTTACCGGGATCTCCCACAACTTCCAATGTCAGCGTATCATCACCAATATCCACAACTCGCGCTCTAAAAATTTGAGCTAACTCAATTATCTCCGATCGCGTCCCGCTAGCAGCATTAACTTTCAGCAACATCAACTCCCGTTCCACACAGGGAATTTCTGTTATATCCTGAACTTTAAGCACGTTAATCAACTTGTACAGTTGCTTTGTCAACTGCTCGATAATTTGGTCATCTCCCGGTACAACCATCGTAATCCGAGACACTCCCCCTTGTTCCGCCGGGCCAACGGCCAGACTTTCAATATTAAAACCCCGACGGGCAAACAAACCAGCAATTCGAGTGAGGACACCCGCTTCATCTTCAACTAAAACCGAAAGAGTGTGTTTCATTTATCCCAAAAAGACGCATTTCGTGCAATTCTACTTTCGCCAATTCGCCTTTTAGCAGAAGTGCACGCCCATTGAACCTGCATTAGATATTTTATCGTGAGTTATTGGCCGTTCATCTCCTGGGAAAAAAACCCTCGATCAATTTCGCTTTTACCCGTCTCGATCCCCCTAAATCCCCCTTAAGAACGGGGACTTTGATAACACTCCTGTCCCCCCCTTCTTAAGGGGGGTTAGGGGGGATCGGCTTTATCTGAACCGTAAACCCGCCCCAACTCAGTTCTGGGCGCACACGATCTAAGTTTTTTTGTGTACGAACCGACACCATTCCTCGCTCGAATAAAAACTTTTCAGGTCTTGTCGTTGACGGGGACTGAAATTTTGAGATTAATTAATCTCAAAATTCCTTCAAATAAAAACCCGGTGTTGCAGCGATGGCATCTGGCGGCGGACTTGTTCTAGTCGATCGGGATTAATTTCTGCGATCGCCACACCCGGTTCCTCTCCAGCATCGGCCAAAACCGTACCCCAAGGGTCTATAATCATCGCGTGACCGTGTGTTTGACGGCGGCCGTAGTGGCGGCCAGTTTGTGCAGGGGCGATCGTATAACAAGTATTTTCGATCGCCCTAGCTTGCAACAAAACCTTCCAGTGATCCTTGCCAGTGTAAGCAGTAAACGCCGCCGGCACGAACAAAATATCAGCCCCCTTGTACGACAAATGCCTGTACACTTCCGGGAACCGCACGTCATAGCACACCGAAAGTCCCAGCGTCCCCAACTCCGGCGACACATAAACCGACGGCAAATCTTCACCAGCTTTCACAGTGTTCGATTCCCTGTAAGTAATGCCGTCGGGAACATCCACATCGAACAAATGTACTTTTCTGTACCTTGCCACTTCTGTGCCGTTTGGGTCTACCAGCAAACAAGTATTGTATACCTTCCCCCCCTCCGTCGGCACGGGAAATCCGCCGCCCAGAATCGTTACCTGGAACCGTTGGGCCATCGTTTTGAGGAATTTTTCGCTTTGGAGTCCGATCGCCTCTGCTGAAGCAATCTTTTCCTCCTCTTCTCCCATAAACGAGAAATTTTCTGGTAAGGAAACTAACTCCGCACCCCGACGCACTGCCAGGTCGATTAATTCCTCTGCCTGAACCAAATTTTTTTGCAGGTCAGGCAAGCTAGTCATTTGAATTGCTGCGGCGATATAAGACTTCATCGATTCACAATATTAGTCATTAGTCATTTAGTCATTAATCATTAGTCATTAATCATTAGCCATTGGAACTAATTTGATAACTAAATAATTGAAATTCTTAGCTTTTCCCCATTTATTCGCTGGCTTTGCACCAACTGGTGTGGTTTGAGAGTTTTGATATTTGAGTTTTAAATTAACCTGTAACTCATCCTTCAAAAATCAAAACTCTCAACTTTTACCCCTAGGTTTTGCAACCTAATTTACCTCAATTTTTAAGGCATCGGATGGAAAAGCAGGTCGGGGAAAAAGCGGTTAAATTCAATTAAAGCCGCGCCTTGAATAGATAGCCAAAGGATAGCCAATACTGGTGCGGTCGAAAGAAACTTGACAAAGTATTGCATGAATTCTGCTCCTGAAAATTCGAGACAGTTGGTAATTGCCGATCGGTCTACGCCTAATTGCTAATTTGCAGTTAATTACTTAACTGTTAGCTATTAGCTCTTGTCCATTTCCCAATTTTAGCGGGGGGAAACAGTAATTTCGTCTTCCTTGGCAAACATTTCACCGCTGGTGATTGATGTGAGAGCTGCCACAGGCCATAAAAAGCCGCTCAGCATACATTTGATTGCCAAAGGAACGTCGATAATAATCTCTTTTTCCTCTGGAGTTGCTGATTTTTTGGTAACTTGCAGATAAGAACGGCCCACCCAACCAATCCAACCTGCGATATACAAGAACAGTATGCTAGGAATCAAAAAGTCCCCTGCTCTGCTCAAGTTGCCGTCTACGATTAAGTGCGGGTATCCTTCCGGGCCGCACATAGCTTGAGAATAGCGATCGAATCTTGCTTTCGCAGATGCGGGGTCGCCATTCGTAGAACGCGCATTTTTAGCCAGTTCCTGGAATTCGGGAGAGTCTTTGCACGGCACTAAATTGTAAGCCGAAGCAACTGGAGCAAAACTGAACCAGACACTCAACACTAAAATTGCAGCAAACAATCGTCGCATGGAATTGTTTCCTTTTGTTACAAAACAATAAGTTTTTGTACAAGCATTTCAACTTGCCAATCTGGAACCCAGATTACCGTGTTTGTTGACAGTGTAAAGTATCCATCATTGATGCGGCAAATCCCAATAGAATGAGGGATTCGCGTTTTGATAGGTCAATGCTGAGCTAGCAATGCCGCGAGGATATTCCTTCATTGCATCAGATGATGGCCTTACCTGTCGATCGGGCAAAAATCCCTTAACAATAACCTGAGTACAGGTAGAGCGGGGGACTTGCGCCGAATTAGTTAAGCTAGCAATAACTAACCTATCAAATAAAATTACCAGTTAATGGCAACCATTTTCGCAATCGAAACAAGTTGTGACGAAACAGCAGCAGCAATTGTTAAGAATCGTCAAGTTTGCAGCAATGTTGTAGCATCGCAAATTAAAATCCACGAGCAGTTTGGCGGAGTAGTGCCGGAAGTGGCTTCGCGGAGTCACCTAGAAATGCTCAATCAGGTAATTGCCCAGTGTCTCGGTGAAGCAAACCTGAGTTGGTCAGAAATTGACGGCATTGCAGCGACTTGTGCCCCCGGTTTAGTAGGTGCATTGTTAGTCGGGCTGACAGCGGCGAAAAGCTTGGCAATAGTCCATCAAAAACCTTTTTTAGGCGTCCACCACCTCGAAGGGCACATCTACGCTTCTTACCTTACCGAACCCGACTTGCAGCCACCGTTTTTGTGTTTGTTAGTTTCCGGGGGACACACTAGCTTTATTTATGTCAAAGATTGCGGCGTTTACGAAACTGTAGGACACACGCGCGACGACGCCGCCGGCGAAGCTTTTGATAAAGTTGCGAGACTGTTGCAGCTAGGATATCCCGGCGGGCCGCTGATTGACAAATTGGCCGCCCTTGGCAATCCCCAAGCATACCCTCTACCAGAAGGCAGAATTTCCTTGCCAGGTGGCGGCTACCATCCTTACGACAGCAGTTTCAGCGGCTTGAAAACCGCAGTTTTGCAATTAGTACAGAAACTCAAGAAACAAAATAACAATGTGGGTGCCGAAGGCGTCTTGCCTGCCTCTACAATTAATGATATTGCGGCCAGCTTTCAGGAAACTGTAGCTAAGGGTTTAACAAAAAGAGCGATCGACTGCGCCGTAAATTTCGGGCTGACCACTATTGTAGTGGGGGGCGGAGTTGCAGCAAACAGCGGACTCCGAAAAAATTTACAAGCAGCAGCAGCAAAACACAACTTGCGAGTATTGTTTCCCCCGTTAAAATATTGTACGGACAACGCAGCAATGATTGGCTGTGCCGCGGCAGAACACTTGCAGCGAGGACACAAATCGCCCCTGACTTTGGGAGCAAATTCGCGGATGGCCCTCAGCGATATTATGGAACTGTACAATACTCATTAGTTATTAGTCATTACTCATTAGTTAACAGTCAACAGTCAACAGTTAACAGTCAACAGTCAACAGCCAACACTCAACACTCAACAGCCAACACTCAACACTCAACAGTCAACAGTCAACCCTCAACCCAACGATGAAAATCCGCGACGCAGAAGACAGCGATTTGCCAGCAATTGTCGGAATATATAACGCAGCAATCCCGGGCAGAATGGCCACAGCAGATTTAAAACCAGTCTCAGTCGAAAGCCGCCTCCCTTGGTACAGAGAACACTGCCCCACTTCCTGGCCGATTTTGGTAATGGAATCAGAACAAAATATTGTTGGCTGGCTGAGTTTTCAGCTTTTCTACGGACGCGCCGCCTATCAGCATACAGCAGAAGTTAGCATCTACGTCGCACCCGATCGCCAACGCTGCGGAATCGGACAAAAATTATTGGAATCGGCAATTGTGCGGAGTCCAGAATTGAAGCTTAAAACTCTCATAGGAATAATTTTTGCTCACAATCAGCCGAGTGTAAGATTGTTTGAGAAATTTGGCTTTCAGCGGTGGGGATATCTGCCGCAAGTTGCCGAACTTGACGGCGTTGAAAGAGATGTCGTAATTCTGGGTTTGCGTTGTTAGCTGTAGGGAAACGGCAATGCCAATTGGTGTCAACTTAAACTGTCAGTCCGCCCAATCCTTCCGTCCGCCCGTCAGTCCGCCAGGGAATGAATTCCCTGTCTAATAGCGAAAGTCCTCTTAAGAGGACTAATGAATCTTAAATTTTTCTTCTCAGTCCTCTTAAGAGGACTTTAGCTTTGAGGCAGGGGTTTCAACCCCTGCCGGACTATCGGTTGTACGTTAAGTTGTCACCAATGGGCTCTTGGAGTGTCCTAATTTGAAGGAAACGACAACACCGTGTCTTGATTTGTAGGGAAACGGCAATGCCGTGTCCTAATGTGGAGCAAATGGCATTGCCGTTCCTCTACCTCAATCTGCTAAAATTGTAATTTCATCCAAAGATGCGATCGCCACATCAGCATTTTCCAAATGACTAACCTGGGCCTTCCCCCAACAAATCCCGATACAACCAGCCGCGCCCGCATTTTTACCCATCTGAATATCGCCCGCTGAATCTCCCACCATCAAAGTTGCTGCGGGATTTACTCCGAGTTTCTCACAAGCTTGCAAAAACAATTTCGGATCTGGTTTATGAACCGTTGAATCAACTCCCATTTCTAACTGAATCCACTCGCTTAATGCGTGGTGTTTCACAAATTTCTGCACAACCTCCGTCGTAGCCGCCGAAAGAATTCCCAGTTTTAAACCCGCTTCCGAAAGATATTTCAGCACCTCCAGACTGCCGACAAATAAAGGAGAAACAGCACTATTTTTAAACATTTCGTCAGCTTCGTCAAAAGCGCGGCGCGCAATAGTTAAAGATTCCAGCCATCCCCTGCCGGTTTCGGCGATGTATCCCGCCGCCACAATCTCATTTTCCCTACGACTACCGACTGCTAGCAAGCCTGTGGGGTCGATGCTGCCGCCTTCGATGCCGAAAGCCATTTGTAAAGGCTCTCCAACGCCCGGAATTTGAGCGTCTGCGAGGCGCGATCGCTTAATTCCCAACAATCTCAAAAATTCTTGAGAATCCTCTAGAGTGCCGTCTTTGTCAAAGATTACGGCTTGGATATTCGAGAAGGTAATGCCCCGACATTTAATAGTTACCAAGAATCATAACTCCGTAATTTTTATATTGTTTTGTATGGTCTCATATTGTGCTATTTTTAGCAATTGTTTTTAGAAATTGTCAATGACCTACAATAATTTTGTGTTTCTATAAGATAAGGACACAATAATGTTCATTTGTGTCAACTTAAGGTACAACTAATAGCCTGCAGTCCGGCAGGGGTTGAAACCCCTGCCTCAAAGCTAAAGTCCTCTGAAGAGGACTGAGAAGAAAATTTGTAAACTCATTAGTCCTCTTTAGAGGACTTTCGCTATTAGACAGGGGTTTCAACCCCTGGCGGACTGACGGGTGGGCGAGAGGACTGGCGGGCTGACAGCTTAAGTTGACACAACATTGTTGTGTCACTACAATCAATCAATTAAAATCGTCCTACTAAATTAGCCACCATTAATCCTAGTACAACCGGCTCGATCGGCTTAACGATATGCCTTTGAAAACCAGCTTCGATCGCCCTTTCGCGTTCTTTCTCGCCCGCATAGGCAGTCAGCGCCGCGGCGGGGATTTCTCCTCCGGCTTCCGCAGCAAGAGCTCGCACTTCTCGAATTAAGAAATACCCATCTTCTTCTGGCATTCCGAGATCGGAGATTAGCAAATCATATCTGCCCGGATTTTGCGTCAAAGCAGCGATCGCACTTCTGGCAGATGCAACTGCCAAAACCTCCGCCCCGTAGCCTTCAAGCACAAATTGTAAGAAGTCGCGCGTATCGAGCTGATCGTCTACGGCTAAGATGTGCAAGCCTTTTAGAGAGGGGACGCGATCGCTAGAGGCGTCTAAAGGCCCTTCCAAAGCAGTTGACTTTAAATCGATCGCCGATGTCAACTCTTGAGGCAGCGATCGCAACGGCAATCTCACAGTCATTGTAGTTCCTTGTTCCTCACCCGGACTTTCGGCTTGCACCGTTCCCCCGTGCAATTCAACTAGGTGACGCACGATCGACAAACCCAATCCCAGCCCTTGATTCTCTTTAACGCTGCTGGAATCGCCTTGATGGAAACGATCGAAAATATACGGCAAAAATTGTGCCTCAATGCCTTTTCCCGTATCGCTGACTCGAAGTTGAGCATGATTCTCGATCGCCGATAGCATGATTTCCACTCGTCCCCCCGCCGGAGTAAACTTAATCGCATTAGACAGAAGATTCCACATAACTTGCTGCAAGCGATTGGCATCCCCTAAAACAGTCGTAGAAACTAACTGCGAAACAATTTGAATGTTTTTTGCTTCGGCTGATAATTGCACCCCCTCCAGCGCAGCTTCCACCACTAACCGCAGATTGATCGGACAAATGGACAGTTGAAGCTTGCCACTCGTAATCCGGGAAATATCCAGGATATCTTCGATTAACTGATATTGGGCCTTTGCGCTGCGCTCGATCACCTCTAGAGCCTTAGTAAAGGCTGCTTCCTTGAGTTTCCCGGAACGCAGAATTTGTGCCCAGCCCAGGATCGGAGTCAGGGGATTGCGTAATTCGTGGGAGAGATTCGCGAGAAATTGATCTTTACTGCGGTTGGCTGTTTCTGCCTGGTGGCGGGCAAACTGTTCCTGCTGTAATAACTGCGATCGTACAGTCTCGAACTGCTTGCGCTCCGTGATATCCTCGATCGACAACAGAATCATTAAAGCTCGATCTTCTGGTTCAAGTTTACAAGCATTCAGCAGCAGGGTTTTGGGCCCGATATTATCAAACAGGTGAGCCCACTCATAATTTTGAAGCTGAACATCACTAACCAGAATATCTTCCAGAATCGATCGCACTTGGGGGATATTCCACTGCCCGTTGCCTAGCTCAAACAGCGAAGATTGTGCTGTTTGTGACGGTGAAACCTGAAACATTTCATAGAACGAGCGATTTGCTTTATTCACTCGGAAATCAGCATCTAGCACGACTAAAGGCGTTTGCACAGTTTCCACAATGGTTTCAGCATAATTTCGGGCCTCCTCCAAGGTTCTGGCACTGCGTTTAAGAGCATCAATATCGAGCAAAACCATCACCACACCGTCAATCTGGTTTTCCGTTGTCCGGTAAGGACGAATGCGGAGGTTGTACCAATATCCCGATAAAGTTTGAACTTCTTGTTCTTTCGTCTGCAGAGTATCCATCACCTCCAAAATCATCTGTTCCAAATCAGGAATGTTCAGAGTTGAGCGGATGTCGCTAAAAGGTCGTCCAACATCTGTGGGAATCACACTAAAAATTTGCTGTGCCGTTGGCGTAAAGCGTCGAATCCGTAAATCGTTTGTCAGCATTAAGATAGGGATATTGATACTGGAAAGCAAATTTATCAGATCGTTATTGACCAGGCTTTGTTCACTATTTCGGCTGCGAAGTTCCTCGTTAGTAGTAGTGAGTTCCTCGTTAGTGGCTTGAATCTCTTCTTTGGCAGTTTCTAACTCCTCGTTGGTGCTTTGCAACTCCTCGTTGCTCGATAGGATTTCTTCGTTGGCAATTTTGATGTCTTGGTTGAGATTTTCGTGTTCCTGGATCACCGCTTGCAGTTGCGCTTGCACCGCAGTTTTGTCTTGGTAAGCGGTTGCAAGTGCCTGCCTCAGCAGCTCAATTTCGCGCACTAAATCAGCGTGCTCGAAGCTTTCAGCAGGGAGGGTGGTGAGGTTAAGCACCGGGGGTGAAGCCTGTTCAAATAGCACCAAAAAGTAGCGTCCTTCGACCGCCTGTGGCTGGAACGGAATCACCTCAAAATTGACGATACTCGATCGTCCGCCCGATTCAACAACCCATACCCCTTCTTTCCTAACCGTCGCGTTCTGCGTTTGTGCCTGATAAATGGCGGTGCGAAGCTCAACTAGCAAGCCTTCCCTTGCCATTGTCAGCAAGTTTAAGTCGGCCGTTCCGTAGGCCAGTCTCAAGTAAGGATTGATGTCTCCCCGCACTTGCACGATGTTCATGAGCTCGTTGACAACCACACCTGCTAGGGCATAGCGATTCAAAATCAGTTGGTCTGTTTCTCGCTGTAAATCAAAGCTATTTGTCACATTTTCCTTCACCCTCGGCCCTTCAGCCGTTTTAACTGGGGGATAGGAACTCGGCGTAAACGAAAGATTGGGACGAGTCACCGTCAACTTTTTGGCATAAATTTTAGATTTTTTGTCGGCTGAAGTAAACAAGTATGAGAATTTTCCGGTGCTCTCAGAAGTGCCTAACAAGAGAAAGCCGTTTGAGTTAAGACTGTAATGAAAAACGGGCATCACTTTTTTTTGCAATGACTCTCCCAAGTAGATCAGCACATTGCGACAGCTAACTAAATCAATATTGGAAAAAGGCGGGTCGCTACCTAAGTCTTGTCGGGCAAATACACACAGTTCGCGGACTGCCTTGGTGATTCTATAGCTACCGTCTTCTTGGGCAATAAAGTAGCCACTACGCCGCTGCAGTGAAACATCTACCATTTGGTTTTCTGAGTAGATGCCAGACCTCGCTTTGCCGATCGCCTGTTCGCCAATGTCTGTGGCAAAAATCTGGATCGCTGGCTGGATTGGTTGATCGCTCAAAAACTCTAACAAGCAAATGGCGATCGAATAAACTTCTTCACCTGTCGAACATCCCGCCACCCAAATCCGAATCGGAATTGTGGCCGATTTATTTCGGGTAATCGCGGGGAAAACCAACTCTTTTAACTTTTCAAAGACTTCGGGATCGCGGAAGAAACTGGTAACGTGGATCAGGATTTCTTCATACAGGGCTGTGACTTCAGCCGAATTGTGTCGAAGGTGTTGGGCGTAATCATTCAAGGTTTCCAGCTTGTACAACACCATCCGTCGCTGGATGCGTCGAGCGATCGTGTTGGGTTTGTAGTGGGTAAAATCTACGCCTGTGGTGGATTTCAGCAGCGCAAAAATAGTTGCCTGGGCATCTCCCTGTTCGGGCAATTCCTCAACTTTTGTCATGGCAAGCGGGCCAGTGACAAGGGGATTGCGACTGTAGTTTGCCAGTTCCTCGGCAATTTTTTCCGGTGGCAGAATGAAATCGACATTGCCGGTGGCAACAGCGGTATTCGGCATACTCTCGACTTGTGCTGTGTCTTGACATTGAGCAAAAGTCATGCCTCCGGCTGCTTTGATTGCCTTGAGTCCCAGTGAACCGTCTCCGTCTCCCCCGGATAAAACTACGGCGATTGCTTTGTGCCCGCGATCGATCGCCAATGAGGTAAAAAACGCATCTCCCGGCATATATTTGCCATAAATCTTCTGGCGGGGTGATAGTTGCAGCACGCCTTTAGATAGCACCATCTTGGTGTTGGGCGGAATAACGTAGACTTGATTGGGTTCTACAGCTACGCCGTCTTCTACCTCATTAACAGGCATTTGCGTCGCTCTCCCGAGAATCTCGCTCAGCAGACTTTTGTGATCGGGCGCTAAATGCTGAATCAGCACAAACGCCATACCCGTATCAATCGGTAAATGGCTCAGTAACCCCGTGAATGCTGCCAAACCTCCTGCTGAGGCAGCAACCCCAACAACGGGAAAGGGGGCATCGGTTTCGGTTAATTGTTCGCTGTAGAAGGCGACTTGTGCGATCGATTCGGGTGTATTTTCTGGAGAGGATTGAGGAGAAGTCATGATGGGAAGTCCTCGACTTCAGTTATTTAGTAGAATAGATACCTGGCAAGCCTAATGCTGAGTAATTCGAGCTATTTTTATCAAAGCGTACTTAAGTGCTCGGGATTATGAAGCTCCATTAAGGATGAGCTACACTGTGGGAGCCATGAGCTGCTCGCTATCGCACAATTCTATATGCGGTGGGGGCGATCGCAACAATAGGCTGGCAATAACCAAGTAGTATATCAGCTTTTGTACTTAGCTTTTTTCACCCGCCAGTGTAGCAGACAGCGGGATTACTGATTCGGTATTAATTCTAGCAGTATAAGCGACTTGTGCGCCTTGTATTCCTTTTAAATCTTCTACTCGTTTTTGAATTTCGGAGACTCCAGCAGCTTTTAATGCACTTAAAAATGCTTGGTCCTGATAAACAGCTTCGGAAAACGAAACTTCGTCACTTTTAGAAAGATTTTGAAGGCGGGCGGCTTTGTTGACTGTAGAGCCAAAATAGTCGCTCGAATTATTAAGATTTACCAGCAAAGCCGTACCTCGGTGAATGCCAATCCTGACTTGAATCCACTCTTGTGGTTGGCGATTTGAGTTATACTCTCTCAAACAGGCTACAGCACCAGTGGCAGCCATAATTGCTTGTTCGTTGCTGATAAAGGAAGCCATGACGGCATCGCCGATGGTTTTAATGACTTTACCGCCAAATTTCTCGATCGAGTCAAAGAAAATTTCAAAATGATCGCGCACCATATTGTAAGCTTTAGTATCTCCCAGTGTTTCGTACATTCTGGTAGAACCGGTAATATCAGTAAACATAATAGTAATCGCCCGAATCTTGACTCGCTCTCTTTCCGATATTACTTGATCGCCGAACAAACGCTTATAATCCGGGTGATGAAGCAGTTGCACTCCTGACAGCCGCAGGGGCAGTTGTTCGACTGTCAATTCATCGGGCAATTCATCTGAATGCAAAATCAGCCCCGACAAATTGTGTTCGCTATTAGTTAATTCTATCTTGAGTTTTCCCGGACGCACGGCAAGCTCTTTTTTATCGAAATCTGGGCCGGCCAACTGCTGGAGTTTAATTTCTTGTATCTCTTCTGTTTCTGCGCCTTCAACCTTTAAAATCCCTTTAGCTAAAGTCAGGGGACAACAGTAGCGGTATCGACCTTTTTCTAAGCTAACAGTCTCTGATTCGGTGCAGTAGAGAGGCGTTACCAGTTGCAGTTTGCTCTGGAGTACGGGAGGGGGAGCGCAGACGGGCCGCAGTTGCGGGTCTTCGATTTCTTTGTTCAGGGAAAAAGTAACTTCGACACGATCGAGCAAATCAATTTTAAACTCGCGCTCGCACATCGGGCAAAAAGACATTTCTGATGTGTCTGCCAAATCCTTAAATTCTTCTGTAATCATGTTGCAGTGGGGGCAGTGAATATCCCAGTGCAAGTCGAAGGCGCCGGCTTTCACTCCGTGCAGAAATTCGGAAGTAATTTTTTTAACATTCTTGACTGTATCGCCTGCTACGTAGTAAGGATTAATTCTCAATCTCTGCAAAATGTGGGAACCGGTTAACCAGTTTTCGATTTGGTCGATCGTTCCTTTGCTACAATTGGGACGTTTTTTTAGCTGTTCTAATTTTTCTTTTAATAGTTCGATGTTCATAATCCACTTGCCTTTGAGCGTCAGGGCAAGAAATTTATAATAATTTGGTTGTATACTTTGCTCGTCTGGTTGGTTCGGGCGTGAGAATTCTGATGAGGTTGCACCTGTGCGGATGCCGCTGACCTTTATAAATGTTAACAAATTAGCACCATGAACACCATGCCTATTTAGGCAGATTGATTCCGCTGTCACTTGTTTGAATTCAAAGTGCGATCGCTGCATCGGTCTACAGAAATATCTTAAATCTCAGTAATTAAGAATGGGGAATTGGGAATTGGAAATTGGGAATTGTCAACCACCCAGCAGCGACTAATATCGTTTCCGTGCATCGGAATAATAAAATCGAGTCAACAGTCAACAGTCAACAGTCAGCAGTCAACAGTCAACAGTCAACAGTCAACAGTCAACAGTCAACAGTCAACAGTCAGCAGTCAACAGTCAACAGTCAACAGTCAACAGTCAACAGTCAACAGTTAACAGTCAACAGTTAACAGTCAACAGTCAACAGTCAACAATCATGAGGAGTGCAACCGCAATTGATATAATAATTAATGAATAACTAAAAAAAAAAGAGGGAAAATTCCCTCTTTTAATCACACTAACTGCGATGTTATTCTTCCGTCGCAGGAGGGATTTCTTCCTCTACATCTAATACTGCTTCGGGTGCTGCTTCGGGTGCTGCTTCGGGTGCTACTTCCGGCAGATCCTCTTCCATTGCTGAGGGCACATCTTCGAGTTCGTCGGAGAAGTCATCATCAGCATCAGTTGAGTCTACAGGAATGTCTATGCCTGCTTTAGCTTGCTTTTGAGCCAGCATTTTCTCGCGGAACTTAGCTGCCATTTCCTCAGCTTTTTCGTACACCAATTCGCGATTTTTGACCATCGCGCCCGGTTCCGGTTCCAACTGCTTGGTGGAGAGAGAAATCCGGCCCCTCTCGGCATCCAAGTCAATGATCATCACTTTCACTTCGTCGTTGACATTGAAGACGCTATGAGGCGTATCGATGTGATCGTGCGAAATTTCCGAGATGTGCAGCAAGCCGCTGACGCCGCCGATGTCGATAAAGGCACCGTAAGGCTTGATACCGCGTACTGTACCGATGACGACTTCCCCGACTTCGAGGCGGTTCATCTTGCGCTCAACTAAGGCGCGACGATGACTCAACACTAGGCGGTTGCGGTCTTCGTCTACCTCTAAGAATTTTAATGGTAATTCTTCGGCGACTAATTCTTCCTTCGGTTTGCGGGTACTGATGTGAGAACCGGGAATAAAGCCTCGCAAGCCTTCTATTCTCACGAGTGCGCCGCCGCGGTTGGTCGCAAATACTTGCGATCGTACTGTGGCATCTTCTGCTTGCAGTTGTCGCACTCTTTCCCACGCCCGCATATACTCGATGCGCCGGATGGACAGGGTTAATTGTCCGTCTTCATTTTCATCGGTGAGGATGAAAAATTCTCTAGTTTCGTTTGATTGCAATACCTCTTCAGGGGTTTCGACTCGATTGATCGACATTTCCTGAATGGGAATGTACGCTGCTGTTTTAGCACCGATATCAATCAGAGCGCCCCTCGGTTCTATACTAAAAACTGTACCCGCTACTACATCGCCCGGGCTAAAGTGATAGTCATATTTATCAAGTAGGGCTGCAAAATCTTCGTGAGTAAAGCCGATGTCTTTGACTGTGGTTTTGAGATTGACCATGCGAATAGTTTCCTAGGATTTCTCTCCTTCATGTTTTTCGTTTGTGCCGGCAGATATTAGAGATGTTGGTGAAAAAGCGATTAACTTTTTTCCAAATCTTTTACTAAAGTCAGTTTTTGCTAACTTTTGCCGGGTGCAACTGCACACCAGCGCTTGCCATTACTGTTACTCCATACTCTGTGTTAAAACGTTTAATCTTAACATTCCGAGTCAAGTAGACTATTTTGACACTCTCAGGTATAAATAAACTGAGATTCTTCATTCAACGAGCCGACTTGCTGGCGACAGGATGACTCCAGTCTAAGTAGAGGTCGGTTTCTCCAGAAGCGTAAATTTCGGTATGCCCTACCGTATTTAATTAGTCACCGATCTTTAGTTAGGTTTTGTTCAAATCCGAGCTTTCCTAAACTGCAACACCGTTAGGTGTGACTACGCACTCAACTAATCCAGTTAAGTTTTTACGTTGTCTAGTTATACTCTATTTTAGACCGATGACGATCATATCACACCCAGCACTCTTACTGAGAAAAAAGAACACTCGCTCGAATGAGAGTCCCTTGAGTCGCTATTCCTCCGGGCCTTCCTCGCGACACGGTTTTCAATCTCAAGCGAATATTTCTATAAATTAATTTAAGCGAGCTTAGCTGGGACTAGCGCAGGATGCTGGGCTTTCTCGATCGACTGATTCCGAATCCGGCAAATCTGCGTCAAAATTCGGTCTAGTTTCTGTATCTTCAGCTTCGTTGAGGGGATTCTGAAGGTGATTGAGGGTATCTACAAAATCTCGGATGCCTCGAAATTGCCGATATACAGAGGCAAAACGCACATAAGCGACTTCGCTGAGCGGCCGCAGGTGCAACAGCACCAGTTCCCCTATTTCTGAGCTGGCGATTTCTCGGAGCGATCGACCTTGGAGTTGGGCCTCGATTTCTTCGGCTAGAGTTTCGAGATGCCCGGAAGACAAACCGGTTTTTTCGCAGGCCCGAATCAATCCCCTGACTAATTTTGACCTGTCAAAAGATTCGCGCTTGCCGTCCCGCTTGATCACCGTAATCGGCACAAATTCTATGCGTTCGTAAGTTGTGAAGCGGTGCTGGCAGCTCAAACACTCGCGCCGCCGACGGATGCTTTGACCTGATTCGGCTGAACGCGATTCTAGAACGCGGCTATTTGTGTGTTGGCAGGAGGAACAGCGCATGATTGCTGATTTTAACAGGCGTTGCCAGCAAATTGCCATTCATCTAACCGCCTGGGGTCTGATGAATGGCTGGACTAGAAAAATCACTTAGCACACACCGGTGAAATAGTCCCGCATCAAATTAGATTCCTATGATGCGGGCTAACCGCAGTCCGGTTCAAGATATTTTGGACTTGCTGGAGGCGTATAGCTAATTATTTGCCAATCCGGGGAGGTTCCCGAAAGGCGATCGCAAAAAATAGTACGCCTATGGCTAAAGCCAGAATCAAAATGTAAGCAACACTTTCCATGTTAAATTTTCCCTATCTTCCCTTGCCGTATTATTTTATCTTAATTGTTGGTTTTATTATTAACTAAAAAAACCCGGTTTCTTCAAGAAACCGGGTTTTTGTGTAGCGGGGAAGTTTCCCACCTACCCAGAGGCTGGCGAAATCTAGATAGATTCTTCTCTTCTTGTGGTTACGTCGCCCACCTTTTGGAACAGGCCCCACTCGACTTGTTCTTCCAAGTCAGCCTCAACTCCAGCAAACACGTCGCGGAAAATAGTCCGAGAACCGTGCCAGATATGGCCGAAGAAGAATAGCAAAGCAAAGCAAACGTGTCCGAAAGTGAACCAACCGCGA
>JACJNV010000384.1 GCA_014695175.1 Microcoleus sp. FACHB-DQ6
ATATATAAATTTTACATTTCTAACGTTGACATCGGCTAATATTAATGCTGTAAAGCACGGGGAGTCGGGCTTGCAAAATTTTCCGAAGCTCAGATTGTAGTAAAGTGCCATGTTGTAACAGTTTACTACAATCTGACAATAACAAGAAGATTTAATGCTAAAGTTTAATGCTGAGAAAGGTTATTTTTGCGGCTGGGTTACGGCATAAAAAGTGGAACGATTGCCGGATTTAGGGTGTCTAATACAGGAAAGGAAGTCTAGAAACTTCAATATGACAAAATTGAAATTATGAATAAAATTTTTACCTGTGGGCGCTCGACCAAAATTCCGCTCCTAAGTTTGTCCTTGGCTGTACTGGCCAGTCTGCAGCCCTTTCGTGGGACGATCGCCAGTCCGCTCTCTCCATCTCCCAAACAGCCGTCGAACGCTACTAAAATTGTCTCGGTCGATCGACCGCCAGCATTGCCAACCGACTCAAAATCTCCCAAAAATCCGGCAACAGCGGCGGCGAATTCATCCCCAGCAGAGACGATAAACGCCCAGGGAACAGCGACCGGGCGATCGCTGGAAATACAAGAAATTCGCGGTACAGTCAGCTTTAAAGGGCGGCCAGCGGTCGTGGGCGATCGGCTACTCGCCCCCGGAGACGAAATCATCACCGGCCCCAATTCCACAGCCCGTTTAGGCATCGACAACAACACCGGCATCGTGGAAGTTGGCGAAAAAACCGCACTCAGAATATCCAGTTTGTCAAACAGTGCAGGTGGCGAAAAAGACACAGCGATTTTTGTCAGCAGGGGGCGAGTCAGGTTGTCGATCGGCAAAACTGCTGCGACAACTCCCGCAGCCAACACCTCAACAATTATCCCGCCAAACCAAATAGCTGCCCTCAATACCTTCAGCGGACTTGGCAAATCCAGTCAAATTGCCCAACAAAAAAAGTCTGCCAGAACCGCCCCAGTCAGGGTTGAAACCCCAGAAGGCGTTGCCGGAGTCCGCGGCACCTCCTTTGGCGTCAGCGTCGGCGGCGGCAAAACCGCAGTCGAAACTATTGAAGGTGCAGTCGTAGTATCCGGCAGCGCCGACTCAGAAGTAGTTGTCAACGGCGGCAACGCCACGACAATTTTCCCTCAAACCTCGCCCGTGGCGCCCTCAGCGAGCCCTCGCCTAGCTCAACTCAAAGTCCGCAGGTTGTTGAGATTCAGCGGCAATATCTATCGCCTCAGCGGTCAAATTAACCCGATCGACACACTTTATGTCAACAACGAAGAGATTAAGAGCGATCGAAATGGCAACTTCAAAATCCAAGGAATTTTACCTCCAAGCCGCCGCCTCCAAATCGTAGTGCGAGGGCCGTCAGTCACAGAACGGCATTACAGCCTCGTCGTTCCCTAAACAACCTATCTAAGAGTAAAGTGCGCGGGCAGTCTCTGAAGACGTGAGTTAGAGCCTAAGTCGTATCTGGGTGGATTATTTTGTGTAGGTGCGAAGCATTTCGCGGTGAATCTCGGTAGTCAAAATAAATAAATTTTGCGTCAACCCTTCGCGCTTACGGTATTGTAAAACTTCATGACTCGCACTCCTATCGAAAGTCGGACTCGAATGTCAATTATTTCGTCAAATTAATTGCATGAAGTTCAAACAATGGATGGATCATCTCAAACACAATCAACTGATCGGCCTGCGGCAATATATAATTTCAAATCCTCCCTGGATGACAGGCACCCTAGCAGGGCTAATGTCTGTAGCCATGCTGCAAGTGGGAATGTGGAAACCCCTGGAATATTTGGGATACAAAACGCTATTTCAAATTCGAGAATCGGGTATATTACCAAATCCCGGATGGGATCAGAGAATTGCAGTAATTGCGATCGAACCGCATTCCTTGCAAGAATACGGTCAATTTCCTTGGCCCCGCAACCGCTATGCCGAACTGCTAGAATCACTGAAAAAATCTCCCCCTACAGCAGTTGGTTTTGACATTCTTTTCCTCGATCCAAGTCCGAAAGATGATATTTTAGCCGCGGCAATTGCCGCCAACGGCAAAGTTGTACTCCCTAGAACCCCCAAAGAAGAACCCGTAGCATCTTTAAAAGCAGTCGCCGCAGGTGTCGGCCACATCAGCCAAGAAGCCGATAGCGACGGTATTACCCGCGAGTCAAAAATCTTTCTCAACGGGATTCCTAATTTCGGTTTAGCAAT
>JACJNV010000385.1 GCA_014695175.1 Microcoleus sp. FACHB-DQ6
GGTCAACCATTTCTAATTTTAGTGCTGCTGATAACTCTGACTTTTCGCTCATCTGACTACATTACCATATTTTTCAGCTCTCACGCTCACTATTTTTTACCTGAATCCTTACAAAAGCACAGGTTTGTAGTGAGATTATTAAGGGATGAACAATAGAAGGCAAGAAGCAGGCAGGTTTTGTATAAAGATTATTCATCTGTGACCAAGTTAGGCGCTAAACCTGCCCCTACATTATACCTCGGCTTGGTTTCCTGAAGTTAGGCGCTAAACCTGGTCTTACAATGTAGATAGTCTGGTTTATTTCCAATCGGTTTCGGCTTGGGATAGCACGTAAGCTGAAACATCGATAATTTGTTGTTCCGACAAACGATCTTTGTAAGCGGGCATAATACCTTTGCCGTTGGTTACTAAGTTGGAAATGTTGGCGATGGAATCCATGCCGTATTTTTTTAATGCTTTTTGTTTCAAGTTTTTGCCGCGCCTGATAATGTTGCTGCCGTTGATGTGACAGCCTGCACAGTTGGCGCTGAAGACTTCGGCTGCGGTTGTGGGATTTGTAGCTGTATCTGCTAGGGCGATTTGGGAATTAGTGGCGATTTCTACAAATGCCAGTGTCAGTATCAATAAAAAGAGGGTGAGAATTTTTTTTAAGTTCTTTAGCGAAATCATTTATTTGCCAGTTGAAAAATAGTGCTGGATATAAGGATATCACTAAATACGCATTTTCGGGTTAACTCAGCGATTCATTCTTCCCAATCGAATGTGCGAGCAACTGCTTTTTTCCAAAAGCGATATTTTTGTTCGCGAAGTGCGATCGGCATTTTCGGTTCCCAAGTACAATCCACCGCCCAATTGTCCCGCAATTCGGCTAGCTGGCTCCAAAAACCCACCGCCAAACCGGCCGCATAAGCAGCACCGAGTGCAGTAGTTTCTGCTACCACAGGCCGCACCACAGGCACTCCCAAAACATCACTCTGAAACTGCATCAGCGTGTGATTTCTCACCATACCTCCGTCTACTTTTAAAGACAAAAGCTGCACAGCAGAATCCTGATTCATCGCATCCAATACTTCTCGCGTTTGCCACGCTGTGGCTTCCAATACTGCGCGGGCAATGTGTGCCTTAGTCGCGTAGCGAGTTAAACCTGCAATTACTCCCCGGGCGCTGTCTTTCCAATAGGGCGCGTAGAGTCCAGAAAATGCCGGGACAACGTAAACTCCGCCGCTGTCTTCGACTGTATTTGCTAATGTTTCTACTTCCGCAGATGTGTTGATGATGCCCAAATTGTCCCGCAGCCACTGCACTAAAGCTCCGGCGATCGCAATACTGCCTTCCAAAGCATACACAGCGGGTGATTCCCCCATCTTGTAGGCTACTGTTGTCAGCAACCCGTTTTTTGAAGGGACGATCGCCTCACCAGTATTCAGCAGCATAAAACAGCCCGTACCGTAAGTATTTTTTGCCTCCCCCGGACTGAAACAAGTTTGCCCGACGAGAGCGGCCTGCTGATCGCCCAAAGCAGCAGCAATTGGAACACCTGCAAGCAATCCTTTTGCAATTCCAAAAACTTGACTCGAAGAGCGAATTTCTGGCAGCATCTGGCGGGGAATTGCCATTATTTCCAAAGTTTCGGCATCCCAATCGAGGGTTTGCAAATCCATCAGCATCGTGCGGCTGGCGTTGGTAACATCGGTAATGTGCGCGCCGCCCGTCAGGTGCCAAATCAGAAAAGTATCGACATTGCCAAAAATCGCATCCCCTTGATTTGCAGCTTCCCGCAATCCTGCAATATTGTCCAGCATCCACTTAATTTTCGGCCCGCTGAAATAAGTTGCCAGCGGCAAACCGCATCGTTTTTGAAATCGATCTTTGCCCTCAACTTCAGCTAATTGATCGCAAATAAAGCGAGTGCGAGTATCTTGCCAAACAATCGCATTGCCGTAAGGCTTGCCAGTTTTTCTGTTCCAAACAATTGCAGTTTCGCGCTGGTTGGTAATACCGAGGGCCGCAATATCTTTGGGGTCGATATTGCCGATTTCGAGGGCATTTTTAATCACGCTTTGGGTGCGCTGCCAAATTTCATCGGGATTGTGTTCAACCCATCCTGGTTGGGGATAGATTTGCTGGTGTTCTTGTTGGTTGCTGCAAATTATCTGTCCCCGGCGATCGAATACGATAAATCGGGTGCTGGTTGTTCCTTGGTCGATCGCTGCTACGTATTTTTTTACCAATTGTCTAAAACCTTTTTAGTAAGGAGCTATTTAACGTATATGATACTATGTAAAACACAAGCTATAGCATTTCTCAGAAAGATGAGGTATGATATAACTGACTTGAACGGAGTGAAAAATATAGAAACCTAAAATGTTATGCAGCTCTAATTAAATGGAGCGATCTGCGAGCAGT
>JACJNV010000386.1 GCA_014695175.1 Microcoleus sp. FACHB-DQ6
CTATTTCTGGAAGATGCGACAATTCCACCCACGAATAATAGTAGCGAACAGGCGATTCGGATGAGTGTAATATTTCGCCGTGTGACTAATGGCTTCCGTTCGGAATGGGGTCGGGATTTGTTTGCTGCCGTTCGTTCAGTTGTGAATACTGGCAAACGTCAGGGTTTAACTGCTTATCAATCTATTCAACAAGCTCTCTCGATTGATGGCTCCCTTTTTTCCCCTAGTTGAGCAATTACGAAATCCTTCGGCTTGCAGTCGGTGCAGGGTGCGAACGAGAAGGGAAGATTTGCCCATCTGTCGGGAGTTGAGGACGTAGCAAAATTCGCCTCGTTTTAAGGCTTCATAAAGTTGGATATCTGCTTGTCGTTCGACATAGGTAGGCGCATCAGTTGTGAGGCTGCCGCCAATTTGGTAAGAGTAATCTTTCATAATTGATAGTTCATGGTTTCGGATAATTTAGCGATCGCCCACTGCATCGCACAAATGTCTATCCTCCTCCTTCACATCGGCATTCGTCCGCAGATAATCTCGCACCCAGTCGCAACCATACTCCAGTAAATCGAGCTTGAGAATTTGCTCTAAATTCCACAAAATTAAAGTATTATCTTCACCCCCTGAAGCAATAAAATGACCATCAGAGCTAACGGCAGTTGCTCGCACCGCTCCACTGTGCCCGATCGCGGTTTCGATTAACGTGCCATCTTGATGCCAAAGCTTGACCATTTTATCCGCGCCACCCGTAACGAGCGTACTGCCGTCTGGAGTAAAGGTTAGACCGCAAACCGCTCCACCGTGAGCATTAATGGTTTGCAACAGCGTACCGTCGCGCCGCCAGAGTTTTACAGTTCCGTCCGCACATCCACAGACGATCGTTTGACCGTCAGGGCTAAAATTAACCTTACAAACAACAGAGCTATGCCCAGTTAGGGAAGTTAGTAAAGTTCCGTCGCGATGCCACATTTCAACTGAATTTTCACTGCCCGCAGCGATTAATAGTTGACCGTCAGGGCTAAAAGCCACTCGTCGCGCCGTTGAACCATAGCTAGTTAGAGTCTGGCGTAATGTCCCATCCCGATGCCAAAGTTTAATCGTATTGTCTGCGCTGACGGAAGCAATTGTTTCGCCGTCCGGACTGAAGGCAACATACCAAACGAGAGCGCTATGTCCGCGTAAAGTCTGGAGTAATGTGCCATCCCGACTCCAGAGTTTAACAGTCGTGTCGTTACTGGCTGTGGCAATTGTTTGACTGTCGGGGCTAAATGCAATGCCAAATAAAGAAGCTTCATGTCCGACGAGAACTGTAAGTAACTTGCCATCCCGACTCCAGAGTTTCGCCGTGTAATCTAAACTGGCAGTAGCGATCGCGGAATTATCCGGGCTAATCGCCACATCCCAAATAGCGGAACTATGGGCAGCCATTTGCTTCTGGATCGGGCTATTAAGTTTCCATACCCGGACAATTTTTTCTGTCGTTCCCGATACGAGGTAAGTATTATCGGAACTCAATGCCAAGCTCCAAACTCCACCATCAGCACCCTGAAGTGTTGTCAGTTGAGTTCCGTTAATATCCCAAAGTTTAATCGTTTTATCCAAACCGCCGGAAGCGATCGCGCTTCCATCCACACTAACGGTCAAACTGCCAATTCCGGCACTGTGCGCTTGGAGAATTTTGTAGGGTTGAGGTGCGGGCTGAGTCAGGTCGTTAACGTTCCAGAATCTGATGGTTTTGTCTTGACTGGCAGTAATTAGCGTTTGACCGTCTGGAGTAAAGACAAATTGAGAAATGCCAGCATCATGCGCCTGCCAGCTATTAATCAACGTGCCATCTCGCTGCCACAGTTTTATAGAGCGCTCTGCACTCGAAGCAAACATTTCACCGTTGGGGTTAAAGCCAATGCAACCGACAAAAGCTTCATGTCCTTGCAGCGTCCGGTAAGGTCGATCGAGAAACTCACCCGTACTATCTTGCAGCCAGAGCTTGACGGTAACATCATCGCTTCCCGATACGAGAATGCGACCGTCTGGGCTGAATCCTAGTACCTGAACCGTACCTGTGTGTGCTTTCCAATTTTGATAAGGCTCGGTGGCAAACTCGCCTGTCTCGTTGTATCCCCAAAGCTTGATAGTGCCATCTTCACCGCCACAGGCTAATTTTTGACCGTCGGGGCTAAACGTCAGTCCCCAAATGGGGCCACGATAAGCTTCCAGTGTTTTCAGCAGAGTACCGTCTCGTCGCCAAAGTTTAATCGCCCCGTCATGACTAGCAGAGGCAATCAAGTTACTATCCGGGCTAATAGCTACTTTCCAAACTTCAGCTTGATGTCCTGACAAGCGATTGCACTCGGTTGCCCCATACACGGCTTGCCGTAAGGCGGATTCAACTTGAGTCTCGGTTTCTGGAGCGACTCCACCCCAAGCTTGCAGGCGGCGCTTGGCTTCGATCGCCTGTACGAGGGCATCTAAGCGCTGATTTGAGGAAAATAGGGCATCAGAGGTTTTAGCGATCGCTTTAATTTCATTGAGTCGCGATTCTTGCAAGGCAGTGACGACTGCACCTAAGAACATTTGTTGCAGTCGAATTGCTTGTTTTTCTTGCTCCAATCGCGCTTCCACTTCCTTAGCCCGTTCTGCTTCCAAGCGGATTTCTACTTCTTTTCTGTCAAATTCTTGACTGGCTGCTAAAAATTGATAGTCTAGATCGCTCAAGCTTTTTCCCTGCGCCCACATTTGAGCATCTTTCAGGGCTTGCCCGCGTAAAAGCCGCGACTCATCCTCTTGTCTCGAAGCAATCCAAGCATCGAAGGTTTGGGAGTAAGGGCGCAGTTGCCCTAATTGTTTCTCTACCCATTTAAGATTAAATACTTCTCGATAAATTCGGTTTTTTACCTGCAAGTAACCTTCGTGTTTTACTACTAAACCCGATAGCAACAATTCAATTTGTTCGCTGCTGTCATCGTTTACTACTGCTACGCCTTGTAAGATTTGCTGATAAATGCCGAGTAATCTTCCGGCGCGTTGAGAATTGCGTAAAATGCGATCGCGGATCGTCTTTAAATGCTCCGGCTCATCTTGCGATTCCCAGTTGTGGATAATATGCCTTTTTACTACCGATTCGACAAAAAATCCTTCGGTTCCCGGTGGTATTGTTAAATTGCTGCTGTGAGATTCTTTAGCAGTTCTTACCACCAATACACATAGTTTTTGGGTCAGAAATGGTTGTCCCGCCGTCCAAGCTAATATTTCTTTGATAACTGCTTGCGGATTATTTATTACATTTTCTAATCCTTTCGCTAATGGTTGGGCTTCCGCTAAATTAATTCCTAGCAAATCTATCGCTCGTCCGATATTAAAAGGTGTCCGATTTTTATCAGCTATTAAATCGCTGGGTGCAGCTACTCCGAAAATGGCGAAGGTAATTCGGTTGTATTCTGGATTAAGGGCTCGTTGGTTGTAACAATAACGAATCAAGGCGAAAAAGTCATCGACGGGAAAATCTAAGCTTAAAATACTGTCAATCTCATCGACAAATATAAAAATTCGCTCGTTAGGAAACCTCGCTAATAATACCTCTTCAATAAAGTGACTCAATCTTTGCAGGAGAGAAACTTCTTCTTGTTCTTGCCACCAGGTTTTTAAGTTAAGTTGCCCTAAGAGATTGAAACTGCGCCACAAATCCCCAACAATTCCTTTATACCACTGTAAAGGAGTAATGTTTTCGCTACCGATGCGGGTCATGTCGATCGCGCTGCATAGAAATCCTTCGGCTTGCAGTCGGTGCAGGGTGCGAACGAGAAGGGAAGATTTGCCCATCTGTCGGGAGTTGAGGACGTAGCAAAATTCGCCTTCTTTTAAGGCTTCATAAAGTTGGATATCTGCTTGTCGTTCGACATAGGTAGGCGCATCAGTTGTGAGACTACCACCAATTTGGTAAGAGTAATCTTTCATAATTGATAGTTCATGGTTGCGGATAATTTAACCTTCGCCCACTGCATCGCACAGATGCCTGTCCTCCTCCTTCACTTCGGCATTTGTCCGCAGATACTCTCGTACCCAATCGCAACCCGCTGCTACTACCTTATCCAACTCTACAGACTGCTCTAAATTCCACAAAATTACCGTTTTGTCCTCAGAAGCTGAGGCAAGAGTTTTGCCGTCAGGAGCAAACGCTAATCCCGTAACCCCAGCACTATGTCCAATTAGATTTGTTAGCAATTTACCGTCAGGATTCCAGAGTTTAATTATCCCATCAGTACTCCCCGTAGCGATTGTCTGGCTGTCAGGGCTAAACGCTACACTCCAAATCCCAGAATCATGTCCCTTGAGATTATGCAGTAACTTTCCGTCACGACTCCAAAGTTTAACCATCCTGTCGTCACTCACCGAAGCAATCAATTCGCCATTAGGACTGAAAGCTACGCCAATAACTGCACTATTATGACCTTGAAGAGTCTTGAATAAGCTACCCTGCCCCTTTGGGGCGGGTGTGGGGTGTGGGGTTGCAGGTTTCGGGGAAGGCAAACGCCAAAGCTTTACTGTTTTGTCGCCACTGCTCGATACAAGTGTCGAACCATCAGGACTAAAAGCAACCCCCCAAGTCCCAGCCGTGTGCCCTCTAAAAGTAGCGATTTCGGTGCCGTTGATGCGCCAAAGTTTGATTGTGCGATCGCTACTCGAAGATGCAATCATATTACCGTCCGGACTAAAAGCGACTTTCCTAATCTGAGCCTGATGCCCTTTGAAACTATGAAGCAATGTACCGTTCGGACTCCAAAGCTTGATTGATTGGTCTATACCAACAGTAGCGATCGTTTTACCATCTGGAGCGATTGCAACTGAGCTAAACCGAGGGCTTGGTACTTTTAAGCGCCTATAGCTAATCGGGTCCTTGCGCCAGAGGACAGTCTCCTTCAGACTCAATGAAGCCACTAACTGTCCATCGGGGCTAAAAGCTACTCCCCAAACTCCAGTCGTATGTCCCCGCAGAATTGTCAGCAACCGACTGCGTAATTTCCAGGCTTTGACAGTGCCATCCCAAGATGCAGAGAACAGGGTGTCGCCGTTGGGGCCAAATTTAATATCTTTAATACTACTGTCATGGGCTTTAATGGCATTCAAAGCAGTACCGTCCTTGCTCCAGAATTTGAGCATCTTGTCGTCAGAAGCAGAGACGAGGATCTGCCCATTCGGGCTGAAAGCTAATGCGTCAATTCCAGCATCGTGTGCGGTGAAAGTCTTTAACAAACTGCCGTCACGCTGCCACAGTTGCAGCTTGCCGTCTCCATTACCGATTGCCAGGGTTTTGCCGTCAGGACTAAAGGCAATTGAGAAAACACGAGATTGAAGATCTGAAAGTGTTTTCAGCAATGTGCCATCGGACTGCCAGAATTTTACAGTGCCGTTGTCAGAACTCGAGACAATCAACTCTCCATCGGGGCTAAAAACGACTTCCGTAACGATCGCGCCATGCCCTGTCAAGGTCTTTAGCAATGTACCATCTTTTCGCCAGAGTTTTAGCGTACCGTCCCCACTGGCGGCAACGATTAGTTCTCCGTCAGGACTAAAATTTACTTTCTGAGCTGGAGCTTTAAACCCTTTCAAAGTTTTCAGCACCGGAGCTTTAGTGAGGATGCCGTCACGCCGCCAGAGTTTAACAGTTGTATCTCCGCTTGCTGAAGCAATGAGCTGATTGTTGGGGCTGATGTCTACTCCTAGAACTGGGCCTTGATGTCCTTTGAGAGTGCCCAGCAACCTGCCATCGCGCTGCCAAATTTTGACGCCCTCTTCGATTGTTGCCGCAGCAATAATCTCGCCATCAGAACTGACATCTAATCCGTTATTTACGGAAGCGTAAGCCGAAAAGCGGTTAGATTCAACAGCTCCATAAATTGACCGTCGCAAAGCTAACTCCACCATTGTTTCTGTCTGCGGATCGGTTGACGCCAGGTGTTTGAGTTCTTTTCTGGCCTTAAGCGCTTCAATTAAAGCATCTAACCTTTTGTCTAAGGCAAAGAGGGCTTCCGAATATCTAGCCCTGCCTTGAATTTTTTCTATTTCCTCATTGCGTTGGCTGACGAGGGCTTTTTGGTACTGGGAAAAAGCGAAAATTCCGGCTGCGATCGCGTTTACTAGAGCAAAGGAAAGTGCCGCAATCCAATATTTTTGGCGTTGGGCATTTTTTCTCTTGAGTGATAGCCGAGCTTCTACTTCTTTAAGACGTTCGGCTTCCAAAAATAATTGCAATTCTTGTCGGTCTACTTCTTGGCTAGCCGCTAAAAACTGATAGTCCAAATCGCTTAAACTTTTGCCCTGTGCCCAAGCTTGAGCGTCTTTCAAAGCTTGTCCTCGCAACAGTCGGGAAGAATCTGTTTGTTTGGCTGCAATCCAACTTTCAAAAGTTTGGGAGTAGGGACGTAGTTTCCCTAATTGTTTTTCTACCCATTCGAGGTTAAAAACTTCTGCATAAATGCGGTTTTTAACTTTAAGTAATCCTGCTTTTTTTTCTACTAATCCAGATAGCACCAGTTCGATTTGTTCGCGGCTGTCGTCGGCACAGATCCCTCCTGCCCCCATTATTAAGGGAGGTTCTGAGTGTCCCCCCCCTTGATAATGGGGGGTTAGGGGGGGTTCTGAGTGTCCCCCCCCTTGATAAGGGGGGGTTAGGGGGGGTTCTGATTGTAAAATTTGCTGATAAATGCCTAGCAATCTTCCGGCGCGTTGTTCGTCACGGAGGATGCGATCGGCTATGGTTTTTAAATGCTCCGGTTCGTCCTGCGATTCCCATTTATCGATGATGCGCGATCTCACCAAACTATCGACCCAAAATGCCTCTGTTCCCGGAGGAATATTTACTAATCCGCCCACCGTCTCAAGGCTAGCTTTGTACGCCAAATAGCAAATTTTATGCGTGAGGAAGGGCTGTCCACAAGTCCAAGCTAATATTTGTTTGAGAACGGCATCAGGATTACTGACAACCGTCTCTAATCCTTTAACTAATAGTTGAGCTTCCTGCAGTTCAAAACCCCGCAAATCTATAGCACGACCGATATTAAAAGGAGTTCGCTTTTTGTCAGCAATTAAATCGCTCGGCGTAGCTACTCCAAAGATTGCAAAACTAATGCGGTTATACTCGGGATTAATCGCTCGCTGATTGTAGCAAAACCTAATCAGGGCAAAAAAATCATCCACAGCGAAATCTAAACTGAGAATGCTATCGATTTCATCGATGAATATAAAGATCCGCTCTTGGGGAAACTTAACCAGTAAAATATCTTCTATAAAATGACTCAATCTTTGCAGAAACGAAACCTCTTCTGAGTCGCGCCACCAGGTTTTTAAATTAACTTGCCCTAAAAGATTGAAGCCGCGCCACAACTCGGCGACCATTCCTTTATACCACTGTAAAGAGGTAATATTTTCGCTGCCGATGCGGGTCATGTCGATCGTACTGCATTGAAAACCTTCTGCTTGCAGTCGGTGCAGGGTGCGAACGAGAAGGGAAGATTTGCCCATCTGTCGGGAGTTGAGGACGTAGCAAAACTCGCCGAGTTTTAAGGCTTCATAAAGTTCGATATCTGCTTGTCGTTGGACATAGGTAGGCGCATCACTGGCGAGACTGCCACCAATTTGGTATGTAACCTTGGTCATGCCGTTTATGAATTAATTTAAATGTAAGTATTTATTGAGTTTATTGAGAGGTGAGGATGTGGTGACATCGCTTCCTTCTCAAATAATTTACGCAAATAAACTCTCAAAACTCGATCTAAATAAAGTTGTGCGAAGCGAAATATAGGCGATACAACTCACAGCTCAGCGTACAGCGGTTATTATCGATATGAATTAGCCCCATACTAACTAACTTAGAAGCTACTATCGGATCTAATTCCACTCCGCGTTCCGATTTTACCACTTGTTTAAGTGCAACCGCAAGTTCGGGATACTCTTGGAATGTCACCCAAAAACTCCGCAAGTAATCTTTATAAATTCCCGCTATGGTGGGAGCTTCTTGTAGTAGCCGATCTAGCGTTAAACTGTTTTGACATAGGTGGTAAAGAGCGAGCCGCACTAGATAAGGATGTCCCCCCACCATTGCCATGAGTCGATCGGCATCGGGGCTATCTGTCCAATCCAGTCCGTGACGCTGGGCTAAAGCAAGTATCTGCTCTTCTGTAAAATAGGGCAATTGCAGCGGTAAACCGACATTAAAGGGCGATTCGGTGAGCTTTAAAGGAATATAAATTTCTGTGGAGTGAAGAACGATTACCCGCAGTTTTTCCAGGGTTTTTATCCGCTTTGCTTCTTCATGCCAGCTTCGCAGCAGCGGCAAAAATTCTCTGGCAATTTTTGGATACTCAAAAATCCTATTGACTTCATTTAAAGCTAAGACAAGCGGACTATTTATTTGGTCTAAAACATATTGCTGTAAATAGATAGCACAGCTTACTTTGCTACCCATGTCTTCATCCCAATAATCCTCTAATAGAGGTGGCAATTCTAGGTGACGGCTGATGTTGGCACAAAACCACCGTAAAAATTTATCGAGGTTGTCTAAAACAGCTTCCTCGGCTTGCTGAAAATCTAAACTTACAGTTCGGCACCCAAGAGAATTAGCGCGATCTAAAATCCGTAGCAGGAGAGAACTTTTTCCCATCTTCCTGGGAGCTTTAATCCGCAGAACACTTCCAGGTTTGGCAATTTCTCGATAGGCGAGTTCTTCTATTAGCGGGTGATGGATATAAAATGGGGAACCGATGGGTACTGGAGAGCCGGGATATTCTAAAGGTGTTGCTAGGCATTGGCTGCGGGTGAATTCTTCAATCAATTCTCGTTCGTCTGGGGTCAGGGAACGCGATTCTACTGAGGAGCGAAAATTAGATTTGCTAATAGGTGTCTGCAAGATTTCAGAGAGAGATTGCCACAAGGACGAGGCGATGTTTCTCAGGTAATGCTCTCCGTAATGAGAGGTAGAGGCGATGCTTGTATAAGTCTTTCCTTCCCAAACTTGGCGGAGTATGATTTCTTGTACGGGATATAAATCTTTTTGCGATCGCACACGAGTTAGCTGTAGTACCTCATCTATCGTCATAACCGGCAATAACCATATAAGTGTATCGTTGATATTATCACTTATGATTGACTGTAAAGCTGATCGCCTATTGGATTGCGACACGATTCTGTCGCGACATTTCTCAGGGACTAACTGGTAAAATCTGTTAAATCTCACCGCAGCGCACCAATATCAATAAAAGATTCATGGGTCACTGAGCGCTCTAACCCAATTTCAAGAGCTGCTAGCGGGGTTTTTCAGGTAGCAGTGTTCAGTTTTTCTCGCTCGTTTGCCAAAATGTCATGCAGGTGTCACATTTGGTCGTGAAAGTACAATTTAAAGATGTGACACTTGAGATTGCTAAAGTTTAGTTAATTTATGCTAATTTAATTAAAGCTATTTTCAGGTCGCTGTATCTCCTCATCACAAGTGCGTTGACATGGCTAAAGTTTAGTTAATTAATGCTAATTTAATTAAAGCTATTTTCAGGTATCTGCATCTCCAGATCGCAAGTGTTAAGCACACAACCCTAATTCTTCTTTTTGTGGAAGCAGGTTTTTTAACCATACTGTCATCCGTCAAAAGCATCTTATAAAATAAGAGGATTGATACCGCAAATGGTTCATACAATGTTTTCAAATTATTTTATTCCTCACGGTCATTGCTACTTGTGGAAACCTGGATTAGTAGGGCTACACGTTTTGTCCGATGGTTTGATAGCCGTCGCTTATTTTTTGATTCCGATCACGCTGATTTATATTGTCAAAAAGCGAAAAGATGTGCCTTTTGACTGGGTTTTCATGCTGTTTGGCTCTTTTATTATCTGCTGCGGTATTACCCATATTATGGAAATATGGACGCTGTGGTATCCTAATTATTGGTTCTCTGGTTTTCTTAAAGGGATTACAGCGCTGATTTCGCTATCTACAGCAGCAGTGCTGGTGGAACTAATCCCAAAAATCTTGGCTATCCCCAGTCCCGCTCAATTAGCGGTGGCAAATTTAGCTTTACAAAATGAGATTGGCGATCGCAAACAAGCTCAAGAAGCACTCTCGGAATTAATGCTAGAATTGGAAAAACGGGTGACGGAGAGGACGCTAGCTTTAGAATCAACCAATGAACTTTTGCAACAGGAAAATCGCGATCGCTCTTTGGCTGAAAATTCATTGCGGCACTCGGAAGCGAAACTACTTGAACGAACTCAGCAGCTAGAGGAAACTCTGCAACAGCTTAAAGAAGCCCAAACTCAACTCGTGCAAACTGAAAAAATGTCTTCTTTGGGCCAAATGGTAGCTGGGGTTGCTCACGAAATCAATAACCCTGTTAACTTCATTTATGGCAATCTGATTCCGGCTGAGGAATACATTAAAGATATTTTGGCATTGATTAAGGCTTATCAAGTTTATTACCCCAATCCTGCGCCGGAAATTGCAGACAAGATTCACACTATCGAACTCGATTTTATTTTAAAAGACCTGCAAAAACTTTTTGGTTCGATTAAAATAGGAGCAGAACGAATTAAGGACATTGTTAAATCTTTACGCAATTTCTCCCGTTTAGACGAAGCTGATATGAAAAAAGTAAATATCCATGAAGGGCTCGACAGCACTTTAATGATTTTGCAGCACCGCTTGAAAGAACAACCAAACCGTCCGCCGATTCAAGTGATTAAAGAGTATGGAGAATTGCCAGAATTAGAATGCTACGCGGGGCAAATTAACCAAGTATTTATGAATATTTGTTCTAATGCTATTGATGCTTTAGAACAGATTGTACAGCAGGGATATTCCACCAACGGCTATTGGGAAAATAATTTCTGTGACCGCTTACAAAACACCTATTGCCCACTGCTAAAAATTCGCATTCGCACGCTTTTAGTTGATGGCAAGTGGGTGCAGATTCACATTGCTGATAATGGCCCTGGCATAGATTATGATGCGATCGCTAAAATTTACGATCCGTTTTATACGACGAAACCTATCGGTTCTGGTACCGGCCTGGGTTTGGCGATTTCTTATCAGATTATTCAAGCCCATGAAGGTTATTTGCGTTGCACTTCCGAGGTTGGCAGAGGTACTGAGTTTATCATTGAAATTCCTTTGCGATGGCAACTTTGCCAATGCGATTGCCACCTGGCCCACAAGCAAGTTGTTATGAACAAGCTGGGTTGAGGCGTTAATAACTCATTCCACATCCAGCTACAATTTTGAATCTATTTTAATTTTTTCCCTACCTTAGGCATGGTTCACATCAACATTATCTGCAAATAGCAAATATTATGTGGGAAGCACTCAAAAATATCTTTTCCCCAACTCAGTATATGCCTCACGGTCATTGCTATCTTTGGCAAACGCCTTTAGTGTGGCTGCACGTAACTGGGGACTTTTTAATCGCGATCGCCTACTATTCAATTCCGGCGATGCTGATTTATTTTATCTTCAAGCGGCGCGATGTCCCTTTTTTAGGAATATTCGCTTTATTCGGTGCATTTATCATTCTCTGCGGCACGGGTCACTTGCTAGAAATTTGGACGTTGTGGCATTCCGCTTATTGGCTGTCGGGGATTGAAAAAGGAATTACTGCACTGGTTTCCTGCTACACAGCCGCCTCGATGGTAACACTATTGCCACAGTTTTTATCTTTAAAAACCCCACAAGAATTAGAGGAAATAAATCGCAAGTTGCAGTGTGAAATCGCCGTGCGTGAAGATGCAGAATTAGCTTTGCGCTGTGCTTATGATGACTTAGAAATTAAAGTGCAAGAGCGCACCGCAGAGTTGAGAGAAATTAACGGTTATTTAGAAGCAGAAATTAGAGAAAAAGTTGCCGCTGCATCGGCTTTGCGCGAACGAGAAATTAGGTTAAGAGAACAACAAACGGGCTTGCTAGAATTAGCAAAAAATTCTAGTATCTACGAGGGAAATATCAACGAGGCGTTGAGAGAGATTACGCAAATGGCAACCCGTACTCTAAATGTTGAGCGGGGAAGTATTTGGTTTTATAGGCAAAATAAATCCACAATGTGGTGTGCCGAACTCTACGAACTGACGGCCAATCAACACAGCGAGGGTGTAGAACTGAAAGTTGCTGACTATCCTAGCTATTTCCAAGCTTTGAATACAGAACAGGCGATCGCAGTGGTTGATGCCAAAACAGATCCGCGCACCCTAGAATTTAGCGAATCTTATTTGACGCCTTTAAACATTTCGTCGATGTTAGATGTTCCTATTACCCATCAAGGACAAATTGCGGGGGTAATTTGTTTAGAACATCAGGGAACGACGAGGAATTGGACGCTCGACGAACAAAACTTCGCTAGCTATGTGGCACAGATTGCAGCTTTAGCAATGGAAGCTCGCGATCGCAAGCAAGCTGAGTTAAACTTGCGTTCTGTCACCGAACGCTTGCAATATTTGTTGGCGACCACTCCGGCGGTGATTTTTAGCTGCAAATTAGGGGGAAATTATGACGTAACATTTGTCAGCGATAATATTGTTTCAATGATTGGTTACGAAGCGCGAGAATTTCTTGATGGTTCCCTTGATTGGCATAGCCTGGTTCACCCAGAAGATAGAGAAATTGTTGCTACTTCATTCGCTCAACTATTGGAAAAAGAAGGGATTTCTTACGAATACCGCGAACGGCACAAAGACGGTAGTTATCGCTGGATATACGACGAGGTTAAGTTAGTCAAAAATTCTGCTGGCATACCTGTGGAGTGCGTGGGTTATGGAGTAGATATTACTGCTCGCAAACAGGCGGAAGCAGCTTTGCAGCAACAAGTCAAAAGGGAGCGGCTAGTGAATGCTATTCAAGAGCGGCTTCGCTCCTCTCTTAACCTAGAAGAAGTAATGACAATGGCTGTGGAAGAAGTGCGCCAGTTTTTGTCAACAGACAGGACTGTTATTTACCGCTTTAACCCAGATTGGAGTGGATTTGTCGCCGTTGAGTCGGTAGCAGCCGATACGATGCCGATTTTGGGAATTGATATTAATGACCAATGTTTTCGAGAACACTACGTCTCTGTTTACCAGGAGGGACACCTGCGCGCGATCGACAATATTTATACGGCAGGTCTTTCAGAGTGCCACGTTAATTTACTGAGCCAGTTTGAAATTAAAGCTAACCTCGTGGTTCCCATTTTGCAAGGTGAAAAATTATGGGGGCTACTAATTGCTCATCACTGCCGCAATTACAGGCATTGGGACTCTTCTGAGATAGAATCTCTTAAGCAAATTTCTGTGCAGCTAGCAATTGCCCTCCAGCAATCTACCCTTTTTGAACAAGCCAAAACAGAAATTGCCGAACGAAAATTAGCAGAAACAGCATTACAAAAAGCTGTCGTAGCTGCTGATACAGCTAACCGCGCCAAGAGCGAATTCCTTTCTTCTATGAGCCACGAACTGCGGACTCCCCTGAATGCCATTCTCGGATTTAGTCAGGTGATGGTGCGCGATCCATCTCTCAACAATCAACACCAACAGCACCTAGAAATTATTAATCGCGCCGGTGAACACTTGCTTGCCCTGATTAATGACATTTTGGAAATGTCTAAAATTGAAGCCGGCCGAAGTCAGCTTAATGAAAGCAGCTTTAATTTAATGCGCTTGCTAAAAACCTTAGAAGAAATGTTTCGATTAAAAGCTAAATCTAAGAAATTGCAGCTAAATCTTGAAGTGGGTGACGGCGTACCGGACTTTGTTAGTGGAGATGAAGGTAAATTGCGCCAAATTTTGATTAATCTTGTAGGAAATGCGATCAAGTTTACAGAGATGGGTAGCGTTACTTTGCGAGTGAAAAAGAAGGTAGAAAAAAGTTTGGGGGCTGAAACCGCAGAGTTTTCGGACACACAAACAAAACTTATCGGCGCGGGTTGTGAACATTCCGAAAGCTTAGCGGTTGAAACCGCAGCTATACAAAGAAAAGCCGGATGGTGCAGTGGTTTTAATCAGTCCGAAAGCTTGGCGGACTGTGATTGTGCAGACGCGCATGACCTTCACCCGGAATTGTTACGCCTTCAGTTTGAAATTGAAGATACGGGTCTTGGCATTGCCCCAGAAGAAATGAATAAGTTATTTGAACCTTTTGAGCAAACAAAAACAGGTCAAAAATCTCAACAGGGGACTGGATTAGGTTTACCAATTAGCCGCAAATTTGTACAAATGATGGGAGGAGATATTACTGTCAGCAGTACACCAGAGTTGGGAAGTAAGTTTGCATTTGATATTCAAATCAACCTTGCCACTCCAAGCGAGATTAAAATCCTTAAACCGCAGAAAAAAGTCATGGGTTTAGCACCGAATCAACCAGAATACCGGATTTTGGTTGTTGACGATCGCGCCGATAACTGCCTAGTCATAGAGAGATTATTGTCACCACTAGGCATCCTCGTGCGAGAAGCTAGAGATGGTCAAGAAGCTATTGCGGTATGGGAGGATTGGCAACCGCACCTGATCTGGATGGATATGCAGATGCCTGTCATGGATGGCTATGAAGCCACCAGAAAAATTAAAGCTCATCCTCTCGGAAAACAAACTGTAATAGTTGCTCTTACTGCTAGCGTTTTTGAAGAGGAACGACAAACTATTTTAGGAGCAGGCTGCGATGATTTCATGCGTAAACCCTTCGAGGCAAAGATATTATTTGCGAAGATGGAAAAATTTTTAGGAGTGCGCTACATTTACGAGGAATCTGTTGATGCACCACTAGAAAAGGAAAGCGAAATTAGCGGAGTGGGTAGCAATCAATCTGTCGAGTCACAACTCGGTCAAATGCCTCATGAGTGGGTGGAGAAGATATCTCATGCTGCTCATGAATGTTGCGACGATAAAATTCTTAAGTTGATTGAGGAATTGCCTAGAGAATTTGCTGGAGCCGCACAAGTTTTAACTACTTTAGTGGAGGATTTTCTGTTTGACGATATTATAGAGCTAGCGCAATCAGCACTTACGATGATTAGAGTACCAGTTTCCAACTAATCTCTACTTAGGAGCATCTCCTGTTTAAAAAAGACTTAACCTTAGCCCCCCCCAACCACTCCCTGCCCTCTCTCTGTAGGAGAGAAAATCAAAATTTATACTGTTTCGTTTGGATGGAGAGCGAATTATTAAGTGTTAATATCTTTGAGTTTAAAAAACAACCGTGAACCCTCGCATGGACAGCAATCAATATCCTACCATTCAAGCCAACATTTTAGTAGTTGATGATAAGCCCGATAACGTGCGGCTTTTATCTACAATCTTGACCGAACAAGGGTATCAGGTTCGTAAAGCGCTGAACGGTCAAAGGGCGATCGCTACAGTGCTGGAGTTTCCGCCAACTCTAATTTTGCTGGACGTGATGATGCCAGACATGAATGGATATGAGGTATGTGCAAAGTTGAAAGCTTCACCAAAAACCAGTTCCATTCCCGTAATTTTCTTAAGCGCCTTAGATGACGTTTTAGATAAGGTGAAAGCTTTTGAGGTGGGAGCAGTTGACTATATTACTAAACCTTTTCAAGGTAAAGAAGTATTGGCACGAGTGGCAAATCAGTTAACAATTCAAAATCAACAACAGTTACTTCAAGAGCAAACGAAGCAATTCAAACAACTTGTCGAACGTTTGCAAAACGAAATTAAAGAGCGGCAGGGGGTGGAGCTAGCTTTACGGCTTGCTCAAACAAAGTCGGATAATTTATTGCTGAATATTTTACCAGCAGCGATTGTTGAAAATTTGAAAAAGGGCGAGGGTTCTCCTGCCCAGAGGTTTGATTCAGCAACAGTTCTTTTTGCCGATATTGTCGATTTTACGTCTATTGCTGCTAGAATGTTACCTCTAGAATTGGTAAATGTACTGAACCAGATTTTTTCCAGGTTTGACCAACTAACTGAAAAACACGGTTTGGAAAAAATTAAAACAATTGGAGATGCTTATATGGTAGCGGGGGGGTTGCCTGTGCCGAGGGCAGATCATGTAGAAGCGATCGCGAATATGGCTTTGGATATGCAGGAAGCGATCGCAGATTTTCACACTGACAGAGGCGAACCATTTCAAATTCGGATTGGCATTCATACAGGGCCCGTAGTTGCTGGCGTAATTGGCACTAAAAAATTTATCTATGACTTGTGGGGAGATACTGTTAATGTTGCTTCTCGGATGGAATGTCAAGGATTACCGGGATATATTCAAGTTACTACGGCTATTTACGAACTGTTAAAAGAGCAGTATTTATTTGAGGAAAGAGGTGCGATAACGATTAAAGGAAAAGGAGAGATGAGCGTCTATTGGCTAAAAGGTAAAAAAGATAATTCAGCGGTAGAAACCGATGCTTGTCAAACGAATTCCACTCCTCTCGAACTAATAGATTCCCCAAATATTCCACTTCTTTAAGAAGTCGGGCATCTAACCTAGGAGCTAGGGAGGAAGGTCAAGCTAATCCTTAAAAAATGAAAATAATTTGCAGTTTCCAATTTGTATTTTCCCGGACGATTTCAATGCGATCGATAAATTCTCGAAAGTAAAACCTGCGTTCTGATTCTGATAAATCGAGCCAAAATTGGGGAAAGGAAACGGTTTGGGCAGTTTCTCGCAAATTTACTGGGGGTAGTTGCGCTAATTTGCTTTGCAGTTCGGCAATTTCGGTGCGGATTTTGTAGGCTCTAAACTCTGCCGTTTCCGTGTCTAAAATGCCGCTGTCAATCAGGGCCGGAAGTTGCTCTAGGATTTCTTGTTTTGATGCGATCGCCCTGACAATTCCTGCTTTAATTCCATTCATATTCGGCATTTGCAACCCAGCAACAGCATCGGGTAAATCCCGACAAATACCGGCGATGGTTAATTGCAATACTTCATCGTAGGAAATGCCGCTACATTTAGGCTGTTTTGGACAGTTAATCGGTCGCAAATAAAGGTATTCTTTTTCTTTGCGGTAGGAGGTGACTTTGGCAACTGTCATGGGCGATTTGCATTCTGCACAAATTGCTAAACCTGCGAGGGAACGTGGGGCGCTAGCGCTGCGAGGAGAAAGGCAGCGGTTGCGGCGCAGTAACCTGTCTATTTGGGCGGCTTCATCTCTGGAAATAATCGGGACGTGGGTGTTAGAAATTACTTGGCCGTTTTGATATTCCAAATCCCCTCGGTAGGCGGGATTTGTCAGCCAGCGGCGGCCGGTACTTACAGAAATTTTTTTGTTGTATTTCTTGGCTAAATACCGCACGGAACCTCGCAAAGAACCGTAAATTAAAAAGTGTTCAAAAAAGTCTTTGACGGTGGGGGCGGTGGTTTTATCGATCGTATAACAATCTTTGCCGCGCCGGTAGCCGTAGGGAGCCTTACCCGGTGGAATGCGGGATTTGATGCGGTTGCGCGCGTGTCCTTTGCGAATACTCCGGCTGTGTTGGCTGCGCTGGATTTCTGCGAGGATTTGCAGCAAGTTTTTGCGGTTTCGCGGTTCTGTTTCTGCTTGTACGATGATTTCGACGCCGAGGTTTTCGAGTTGCCAGAGGTGCGAACACACTTGCTGCAATGTGTCGCCTAGTTCTTCAAACCGCTGAATTAATAAGTATTTGACTTGTTCTGTTTGGCAGTCTTTGAGGAGTTGCTGAAGTTGTTGCCGCCCTCCTAAGTCTTGATAGGTGCGATCGACTTCTTGACCCCAAATTTCCGGTGCGGGTGCTGCTTCCAGTAGCGGTTCGGTGTAAGAATAAGCGATGATTTTCATCTGTTACTCGCTGAGTTCGATGATGTTGCCGTCGGGATCTTGGGTAAATAATGCCGATCGACCTGACGCGCTCATTTGGAACGGGCAATTGTGAGCGATTAACTGCTGTTTGGCTGCCTCTAAGTTAGCAACAGAAAATGCTAGATGTCGGTTGCGTCCCCATTTGGCATGGTCTACGGCATCTGGGATAATTGTTGCACCTAAAATTAAGTGGAGCTGGAAGTCGCCGATTTGATACCAGATTCCGGGAAATTTTAAGTCTCGATCGATTTTTTGCAGTCTTAGTACGGTGCTGTAAAAGTGTTGGGATTTTTCCAGGTTGGAGATGAGTAGGGCGCTGTGCAGGGATTGAGTAATTTGCATTTTTGTTTGGTATTTTTTTTTATTTTAACCGCTGATGCAGGCTGATGAACGCAGATTGGTTGGTGTTTGTTCAGTTTTGCATATGATAACATTGTCACTTGCTCTTAACCTATCCAAAAAGGTAAATAGGTCATCGGAAAAAACCTGAATTGGAAATCGGAAATTTTAGGGGCGCGTTTAGTTAGAATCTATGGCAGCAGCGAGTTTACTACTGCAAAACCCGCACTCTCCCCATGTTATATTTATTTGTACCTACTTACTTATAAATCATGAATAGCAAACAAGTATTTTTGACTGGCGGAATGAGGGGATTGTGACTGTCGCTTCGCGTGGGGGCGAACAGCCGATTGGACAATGGGTGGCTTACTGTGCTGCTAAAGCTGGAATGGTGGCGCTCACAAAGGCGATCGCAGATGAAACAAAAGGTACTAATATCACTGCTAATACTGTCCTCCCCCGTGTGATTGATACTCCGACAAATCCATCGTTAATGGGTTCGGAAAAGGCTCACTAAGGGGTGAAACCACAATCTCTAGCTCAAGTAATTTACTTTTTTGGTTTGGAAGCTGCCAAAGATGTTCGCGGCGTCGTTATTCCGATTTAGGGCAGCATTTGAAAAGTTAATCAACCTACTGTAAACTGCCCGCTGGGAGTGTTTTTAACAATGGTTTCAGAAAAAAGTGCGATCGGCTCCAGATCGGGCAAATTCCGTCTCCGCAATGTCTTGGTAGTTCCCTTTGTTCTCCAAATTTTGGCTGCTGTTGGCTGCGTTGGCTATCTCTCTTACAGAAACGGAGAGCAGATAGTCAACGATATTGTTAATCAGTTGCGGCAGGAAGTGAGTGCGAGAGTTTACGAACGTGTCCAAACCTATCTGGAAGATCCGCCCCTCGTGAATCAGATCAATTACGATGCTTTACGTCTGGGGGTGTTGAACTTTGACGATTTAGAGCAAACTCGACCCTATTTTTGGAAACAAGTTCTGCAATTTAATTCGATCGGTTACGCGGGAATTGCCAACGAAAAAGGTCAGTACCTGCGTGTGGGTTGGGTAAATCGGCTGGTTGGACTTGAACAACCTCAGCTTGCCCAGCAACTAATTCCCGGGAGTGGCGACTTGATATTTTACAACCTTGACGCTGATGGAAACCCGACAAAAATTGACAAAACCACGCCCAATTACGACGTTCGCACGCGCCCTTTTTACAGAGTTGTTGTTGAGAAGAAACAGGCAGCTTGGAGTGAAGTTTATATTAATTTTGGTTACGGTACGCTGCAAATTAATGCGAGTCTACCCTATTACGATGCCAAAGGCCAACTAATTGGCCTGCTGACTTGCCAGATGGGACTCGATCAAATTCGCCACTTCCTGCAAACCTTAAGGGTGGGTAATTCCGGTCAAGTATTTATCATTGAACCCCAGGGTGAATTAATAGCCACCTCGGTTAAAGAACAGCCTCTTTCGGTGGGAACAGGCAAAGATACAAAGCGGATCAAAGCACAGGAAAGCAGCCACCCGCTGATGCGTCAAAGTGTGTTTGAGCTGCTCGATCGCTTCAAGCGTTTGGAAGACATCCATCAAACTGTTCAACTTGACTTTAAGCTGAACGGTGAGCGGCAATTTATCCAAGTTTCTCCGCTAACTGACAAGTACGGTCTCAATTGGCTGATTGTAGTAGTAGTTCCTGAAGCGGACTTTATGGCGCAAATTTATGCTAACAGTCGCCACACCATTTTGCTGTGTATTGTGGCTCTAGTTGTCTCTGTTGGAGTGGGTATTTTCACCGCTAGCTGGATTACTCGCCCCCTGAATCAAATTGCTCAAGCTTCACAATATCTAGCAGGTGGTGCTCTCAACCAGAACGTTGATTCCAGTCGGATTTGGGAAATTGAAACCTTAACAAATTCCTTTAACAGCATGGCGAGACAACAGCAAGAATCCTTTGAAACGCTAGAAGATAAAGTCAAAGAACGTACCTCTGAACTCGCTACAGCCACTAAACAAATTGCTGCTCTCAACCAGCGCCTGAAAGCGGAAAACCTCCGCATGAGTTCCGAGCTCGATATTCTCAAACAAATGCAGCAGTTGATTCTGCCAAAACCTGCTGAACTTGCAGCCATTGAAGATTTAGATATTGCCGGATTTATGGAGCCAGCCTCGGAAGTAGGCGGTGATTACTACGACGTACTTTGTACGAACGGGGTTGTCACGATTTGCATTGGTGATGTCACCGGACACGGATTAGAAAGCGGCATTTTGATGGTGATGACTCAAGCTGCTGTCCGCACTCTTCAGGAAATGCAAGAATCCAACCCGGTGCGTTTTTTAGATACCCTCAACCGCACTATTTATAAAAATGTCCAGCGCATGAACTCCGACAAAAATATGACACTAGCTTTGCTCAACTATGCGGATCGCACAATTAGTATCAGCGGTCAACATGAGGAAACTCTTGTGGTTAGGAAAGGCGGTCAAATCCAGCGGATAGACACCATAAATTTAGGATTTCCGCTCGGGTTAGATGAGGATATTTCCGATTGGATTAGCCATGTTTTAGTCTACTTAGAACCTGGGGACGGGGTGGTGCTTTATACTGACGGCATCCCCGAAGCTAGAAATATGCACAAAAAATTCTACGGTATCGAAAGACTCTGTGAAGTGGTTTCTCAAAACTGGCATTTGAGCGCCGAACAAATTAAGGAAGCCGCCATCGATGATTGGCGACAATTTATTGGAAAACAAAAAGTATTTGATGACATTACCTTGCTTGTGGTCAAGAAAAGAGATTGAGTTTTGCCTGTTTTAATTATTGCTTTATTCACCGAATGTTGCTTTTATAAAAACCGATATTTAGTATTATTAACGCCTGTATTTTTTCTAAAAATATATATGAATAAAATTTTAGAAAAGGCTGGATCTACCGCCTTAGTGATTAAAGCTCTATTCTGCTCTATAAATAAATGACAAACAGCATCTTTCGACTACTGTCAATCTTCTTAACTATCGCAGTAATAACTCTGTTTCCCGGAGTTGCTAATGCAGCAGGTCAGATTTCCCTTCACAATTCTACTAACCAGCCAATTACCTGTTATGCTGCTGGCGAGATTCGCCACACGGTTAAGCAAAATACACAGACGATGGCCCTCTCACAAGGCGAAACTCTTGCACTCAAGCCACAGGATTTCTCGACGCAAAAGATCGATCGCGTGGAGTGTGCGGGATACAATGTGCACAATCTGAACGTCACCGCAAATAGTCCCGATCGCTATTTATCTTTCATCGGTCAAGCCCAGCAGACTTTATCGCTATTGTTGTACCCCTATTTACCGACAACGCCAGAAGCAAATTTTCCGCCGATGGTACAGCGGATTGTTAATGAGTTGCAACAGAAAAATCCCCAGATTTGGCTCAATGCAGTAATGACTTAAGATTTAGAATATGACACCTATACCTACAGCAATTTACCGAATGTTCTGGGTAAAAATGGATTTAATTGAGTTGAAATTGATACCTTAATGTTAGGTGATGCAGTCGAGAATCATTTGATTCTTCCAGCTTATCCAGCAATATCAAATTAAAAGTTTTGGCAAGTAGGTCTAGAAGCATCAACTTACAAAAATCAACTCGACGGTTTTCCGACTTGGCTGTGTTCGTATTTTTTATTCGGGGAAAACCCGGATATTTTGCAAGTTAAATCAGTGCCGCGATTAATTAATTATTTATCTCACACACCACCCGTAAAACCGCGATTAATTGCCAATTTTAACAGTGACTGGAATGCGATCGGCTTTTATTTGGATGGCTATACAGACTTGTTTGGGTTTGAGCAAGTGATAGAAGCTTTGGAAAAACCGCTCGATCCGCAGGTAATGAACAATTTAGTAGAAAATTCTTCGGAATGTGCAGTCAATGGTACAAATGGCTGTGTCAACAACTACTATAATCAACATCCCAACGCGGGATACCAGGACTTTTTAGCAGGAGCCAGCAGCTTTATTGGCTTTTCGGAAAATTCTTTTTATATCCGCTTGTCCGATACCCAAAAGCTACCTCTTTTTGCAACACCAGCTCCCTAGGCTCAGGAACTTAAACCCTTGGTTTTTGCTGATACTTTAGCTGTAAATTATTCTCGATGTAACAATCAAGATTCTCAGGCTAATGCTGTCAAGTTTATCGACTACATGAGCAGCGTTGATACCAAACTATGGATTGCTTTTAGCGAAGATTTAGATAGCGGTACGCCACCCCAGCGAGCGCTACCAGCCATCAAAGCTTTCTACGACCAGCCATGAGTCCAGCAAGACGAACTATACCCGCCATTCCCAGCAGTAATCAAGAACCCAAACGCAAATTTCCCTAACTCTATTTCAGACAATAAAAAAATAGCGATGTACCAAGAAATTTGTCCGGAATTCAACCAACAGGAACCTGAATATCCCAAATGTGACTTTACCAGGCGATCGATCCTACGAAGCAAGCGCTTCCAAGGTTTTTAACACAATTGATGTGATTCGCGATCGGTTAGGGCTCGATCATTGTTTTTTGGTCAAATCTTCCCTAAACCTTGCCGGCTGTAGTAAACTAATCACTAAGGACCGCGAACTTTTTTATATTCCTTAAACTAAAAGCTTACTACGATTTAGCAACCTGAGCGGTGGTAAGTACGTTCTGAATCGCTGAAACCATTGCCCCCAATTGCATCGCTCCATCGATTTTTGCCTTCTTCCTTTAAGATATACTATAGTAACTATGACCCTGATATCAATTCCCGGCTACCGGGCGATCGAACAACTCTACTCAGGCTCTAGAACCTTGGTTTACCGAGGCTTTTCTGAATCAGACAATCAACCAGTCGTCATCAAACTGCTCAAATCAGATTATCCCACTTTCAGCGAACTGGTGCAGTTTCGCAATCAGTACACCATTGCCAAAAATATTGAAAATTCCGGTATTGTCAAACACTTAAGTCTGGAAGTATACCGTAACGGTTTTGCCTTAGTGATGGAGGATTTTGGCGGAATTTCTCTAGCAGAATACATCACCAATGAGACTTGGAACCTCAAGGACAAAATTACCAATACCCTAGAAAATTTTTTACAAATTGCCCTGAAAATTTGCTCTTGTTTAGAATCAATATATAACAACAAAGTTATTCACAAAGATATCAAACCCCAGAACATTATAATTAACCCTACAACTCAAGAAGTTAAAATAATAGACTTTAGTATTTCCTCGCTTTTGCCTCGAGAAAATCCAGAAATTAAAAATCCCAACATCTTAGAAGGGACATTAGCTTATATGTCTCCAGAACAAACTGGAAGAATGAATCGTGGGATTGACTACCGCACCGATTTTTACTCGCTTGGAGTAACTTTTTACGAACTGTTGACAGGACAATTGCCATTCCAATCTAACGAGCCGATGGAATTGGTTCACTCTCACATTGCTCGCCAGCCAATTCACCCGATCGCCCTCAATCCTGCCATCCCCCAAGTATTGAATGACATAGTGCTCAAACTTATGGCGAAAACAGCCGAAGCACGCTATCAAACAGTTGGTGGCATCAAACACGATTTAGAAAAATGCTTAAAAGAATACTCAGATCGTGGCACTATTCAACTGTTTGAACTAGGAAGCAGAGACATTCCCGAACGCTTTGTGATTCCCGAAAAACTTTACGGCAGAGAAACCGAAGTTTTGGCTCTATTAGCAGCCTTCCACCGCGTCGCCTGTCCCCAAGAAAATTCCGCAGCCGCGGATTTGGAGGTTTCCCCTAGTAGCAGCCGAGAGCCTCAGAAACTCCCCCCTAGAGCTACTACCGAAATCATGTTGGTAGCAGGCTTTTCCGGGATTGGCAAAACCGCTGTGGTGAACGAAGTTCACAAGCCAATCGTCCAGCAGCGGGGATACTTTATCAAGGGGAAATTCGATCAATTCAGGCGCGATATTCCATTCTCAGCATGGGTACAAGCTTTGCAAAGTTTCCTGCAGCAATTACTGACAGAAAGCGTTACTCAAGTTCAGCAGTGGCAAGCCCAAATATTGTCCGCTTTAGGCGATAAGGCTCAGGTAATTATTGATGTTATCCCAGAATTAGAACTGCTGATTGGCAAGCAACCTGCTGTCCAGGAATTAGAAGCCAATCCTGCACAAAATTGTTTCAATCTGTTATTTCAAAAGTTCATTCGTGTCTTTGCTACCAAAAATCACCCCTTAGTGATCTTCTTAGATGATTTGCAATGGGCAGATTCAGCATCTCTGAAACTAATGCAATTGTTGCTCGGCGAATCAGAAGGTCAACATTTGCTGCTAATTGGCGCTTATCGAGATAATGAAGTTTCCAGCGTTCATCCATTAATGCTGACTTTATCAGAGATTCGCAATCTACCAAATCGCAGTATCGATCGCCCAGCCCCTATAATTAATCAAATTACTCTCGCGCCACTTTCAAAAATTGACTTAAATCGTCTAGTTGCTGATGCTTTAAGTTGTCCGCCATATCGCTCTATTTCTTTAACAGAATTGATTTTTCAAAAAACTAAAGGCAATCCTTTTTTTAGCAATCAATTTCTCAGAAAGCTGCATGAAGATAAGTTAATCTATTTCGATTTTACCCCGTTGGATGGGGGAGAAAGGGGTGGTTGGCAGTGCGATATTACTAAAATTAGAGAATTGGCAGTCAGCGATGATGTCGTCGAATTTATGGCTAATCAATTGCAAAAATTGCCGCTAAATACTCAAAACCTTTTAAAAATAGCTGCTTGTATGGGCAGTCAATTTGATTTAGAAACCTTAGCTGTTGTTTGTGAAAAATCTCAAATAGACACTGCGGCTGATTTATGGAAAGCATTGCAAGAAGGTCTAATTTTACCGCAAAGTGAAGTTTACCAATTTTTTGCAGATGATGGGGAGTCTGCACCATTAGCTGTTGCCGATTGTCAATTGCCCAGTTACAAATTTTTGCACGATCGCGTTCAACAAGCTTCTTATTCTTTGATTCCCGAGGAGGCAAAACAGTCAACTCACCTAAAAATTGGCAGATTGTTGTTGAGTAATACCCCAGATGATGAAAAAGAAGAGCGGATATTTGATATTGTCAACCACTTGAATATTGGAGTGGAATTAATTGTCGATCGCACCGAAAGAAATCAACTAGCTTCCTTGAACTTAATGGCGGGATGTAAAGCTAAAAATTCTACAGCTTATGCTGCTGCTGTGGATTATTTAAGTATCGGCAGAAAACTGCTAGCAGATGATAGCTGGACAAATTTATACGACTTGACGATCGATCTTTATGTAGAAGCGGTTGAAGCCGAATATTTGAATACCAATTTCGATTTGTCGCACCAACTGGCGGAAATAGTTCTATGTCGAGCGCACAATCTCCTCGATCAATTCAGAGTTTACGAAGCGCAAATTCAGTCTTATATTGCTCAAAATCAGATGAAATCGGCAGTAGATACTGGATTGCAAGTTTTGGGAATGCTGGGTGTTTCTTTGGAAACAGAACTTCCCGCTACAGTAGAGATATCTGCCTTAGCTAATTTGCCTCAAATTAATAATCCTTATAAAATTGCTGCTTTGAGGATTTTATGTGCGATCGCTTCTGCCGCTTATCTAGCTAGTCCAGAACTTTACCCAGCCGTTGTGTTTACAATGGCACATATTTGTAGCAAATATGGGAACTCTGCACCGGCTAGTTATGCCTATGCTTGTTGCAGTTTAATCTGTGAAGTAATCGGAGAAATTGAATTAGGCTATCAATACGGCAAACTATCTTTGCAGGTATTAGATAAATTCCCATCCCAAGAATTTCACTCGAAAGTTCTGATGGTGTACAATGCTTGCGTGAGACATTGGAAAGAACCCAGTCGATCGAGCATAGCGTCTTTGGTATCAGCAGTCCAAAGCGGTTTAGAAACGGGCGATATCGAGTATGCTTGCTATTCGGCTATGTATCTTTGCATCTACAGCTTTTTTAGCGGTGAAAACTTAAGAGCGGTAGATACAAAATACGAGCAGTATCTCGAGCTAATGCTGAATTCCCAACAAGAATATCAGACTTATTATACTAAAATATGGCGACAACTTACATTAAACTTACAAGGATTAGCTGAGGACAATTGTCGGTTAGTTGGCGAGAGTTTTAATGAAGATGAAATGTTACCAGTTTTGCTGGCAGCAAATAATGTCTCTTCTCTCTTTGGGGTTTATTTTGCTAAATTGGTTGTGAATTATTTGTTTGGCAATCGCGATCGGGCTGTGGAAAATGCCCAGCTAGCAGAGCAATATGTCGCGGGTGTCGGCTCGTTGATGATGGTTCCCCAGTACAATTTTTACCATTCCCTCGCCCTGGTGGCACTGTATCCCCATGCTGATTCGATCGCTCAAGAACAATACTTGAACCAAGTTGCAGCCAATCAGGAAAAAATGCAAACTTGGGCCTTCCATGCACCCATGAATTATCAGCACAAGTATGACTTAGTAGCCGCAGAAATAGCACGAGTATTGGGACACAGGCTCGAAGCAATGGATTTGTACGATCGCGCCATTGCTACGGCAAAAGAAAACCAATACCTCCAAGAAGAAGCACTAGCAGGTGAATTGGCAGCTAAATTCTACCTTGAATTAGGCAAATATAAAATTGCCCGCGTCTATCTAACGGACGCTTACTACGCTTATGCTCGCTGGGGATCTCCAGCAAAAATTCATGATTTAGAACAAAAATATCCCCAATTACTCTACCAGATTCTCGAACAAAAAACAAGTTTGTATGCGGGAGATACAATCGATCAAACTCTAGTCGAACCCCTCACCTCTACTGGCAATAATATTAGCAATATGCTGGATTTGGCAACAGTTATTAAAGCTTCTCAAGCCATATCGGGAGAAATAAACGTCGAGGAATTACTATCAACTTTGATCGGAGTTTTGACCCAAAATGCGGGAGCCTCAAAAGGCTCTATCATTTTAGAAAGAGCTGGCCAATTATCGATTGTTGCTAAATGCTTAGACGAGCGCTGCTATTTACCCAATATTCCCCTTTCTCAAAGTCACAATCTTCCCATCACTGCCATTAACTACGTCTGGCGTACCAGAGAAACCTTGGTAATTAATGATATTGCTACTGAAAACATCTTTGCGGCTGACCCCTACATTATTCAGCACCAACCTAAATCTGTATTGTGTACTCCCATAGTTAACCAAGGTAAAGCGATCGGCATTTTGTACTTAGAAAATAGTCTCGCCCCAGGTGCATTTACTCCTGACAGGTTGGAAGTCTTAAAAATTCTCTCTTCCCAAGCAGCAATTTCGCTGGAGAATGCTCTGCTATATCAAACTCTAGAAGATAAAGTTGAAGAACGTACAGCCCAACTAGCCCAAGCGAATCAGGCAATTTCTGCCCTCAACCAACGCCTCAAAAACGAAAATCTGCGGATGAGTGCCGAACTCGATATCCTCAAACAAATGCAGCAGTTAATTCTGCCCAAACCTGCGGAATTAGCTGCAATTGCAGAGTTAGATATCGCTGGCTTTATGGAACCTGCAGATGAAGTTGGTGGCGATTACTACGACGTACTTTGTACTGACGGGGTGGTTACGCTCTGTATTGGTGATGTCACCGGACACGGACTAGAAAGCGGAATTTTGATGGTAATGACTCAAGCTGCTGTTCGCGCTTTGAAAGAAGTTCAAGAAATAGAGCCCGTTCGCTTTTTAGATACCCTCAACCGCACTATTTATAAAAATATCCAGCGGATGAACTCGGACAAAAATATGACCCTAGCTTTGCTCAACTACGCCGATAGCACAATTAGTATCAGCGGTCAACACGAGGAAACTATTGTGGTCAGGAAAGGCGGTCAAATCCAGCGGATAGACACAATAAATTTGGGATTTCCGATCGGCTTAGATGAGGATATTTCCGGTTGGATTAGCCATGTTTTAGTAGACTTAGAACCGGGGGACGGGGTGGTGCTTTATACTGACGGCATCCCCGAAGCTAGGAATATGCACAAAAAATTCTACGGTATTGAAAGACTCTGTGAAGTGGTTTCTCAAAACTGGCATTTGAGCGCAGAACAAATCAAGGAAGCCACCATCGATGATTTGCGAAAATTTATTGGAAAACAAAAGGTATTTGATGATATTACTTTGCTAGTATTGAAGCAACAGGGAAATATTGTGCATAATTTATGATTGACGGTAGTCAACCCGGTGTCTACAAGAGGTCTTGGATTTAGTGCTCAAGCATCGAAGCAGAAACAGGATTTCGAGTTCCGCGCCTGTAAGTTATAATAATTTATAGCGAGGAAGTCAAACAATTTTGCGCTTCCAGATTCGGAAGTATAAATTATGAAACCCAAAATAAATTTAGCACCATCTAAATCTCCCGAAGAACTCCATATCCAGCTACAGGAGTTGAGCCAAAAACTTGAGGAAGTCGAGGATGAAAAAAATAGCTATGAAACCTTAGTAGAAATTATTACACAACACTCCACCGATCTGGAAAACCAGATCCGTCATAAAAACCGAGAGATGCAGACTTACATCGAGCAGGTAAAAAAGGTTATAGATGCAGCTATTGCTGTAAAAAACAATAGCTTTCAACCCCAGATATTGTCAGATGTGGCAGCGCGCAGTGATGCACTGGGAGAACTGGCACAGGTATTTTCGCATATGGTGCAAACCGTGAAAGCGCGGGAACAAGAATTAGAGAAACTTTTGCAGGCTTACGGACGTTTCGTTCCCGATGAATTTCTCCAATTTCTCGGCAAGCAGAGCATGGTTGATTTCCAGCTTGGAGATCACGTGAGCAAAGAGATGGCAATTATGTTTTCCGATATGCGTTCGTTCACCACGATGGCGGAGCAAATGACTCCTCAAGAAAACTTTGACTTCATCAATAACTATTTACAGCAAATTAGTCCCGAAATTCGGAAGCACAACGGTTTTATTGTCAAGTATATTGGAGATGGAGTTATGGCAGTTTTTCCTGATGGCGTGGATGATGCTATTCAGGCAGGAATTGTGAAATTGGAGCAGTTGCAGAAATACAATCACAGCCGTAAAATAAATGGGGATATACCGCTGAAGATTGGCATTGGTATCCATGTGGGTGATACGATGGTTGGGATTATTGGAGACGCGAATCGGATGCAAGCAGATGCGCTCTCCGATCATGTCAATCTCACCGCTCGTCTGGAAGGTTTGACTAAGTATTATGGCGTATCTTTATTAATTTCTGGAGATGTGGTACAACGTTTGAGTCAACCCGAAAAGTATCATATCCGTTTTTTGGATCGGGCTATTGTCAAAGGTAGACAAGAAGCCATTACAGTTTGTGAGGTGTTAGATGTTGAAGTAGAACCAGTGCGATCGCTCAAAATTCACACTTTGCCTATATTTGAGGAGGGACTCCAAGAATATTGTCAGGGAAATTTTGCTAAGGCCAGAGTTTGTTTTGAACAAATAGTAGCCCTAAATCCAGATGACAAGCCCAGTCAACTTTACCTAAAACGCATCCAATCGCTGTTAGAAAATAGTATTCCTGCTAACTGGGATGGCGTGTGGAAATTCACCCAGAAGTGACATTAATACATCTATTGGAGGGAGAGAAATCATGACATCTGGAAGCTTAAAAACAATGACACAAATATTTGGAGAATTCATTGAAGAATTTCCTCCTGAACACGACTGCCTAGAACTTACATTTACCCCCAGTTCTCGCCCCATCAAACAGCGCTGGCGCAATAACAGGCTTTCAGCTCATTTTGTAGCCGATTATTTGTCTAGCTTTCTACCGGTGGATGAGGAGGATGCTAGCAGCGAGAAACGGATAAAAGAAAGCAAAGGAGCTGTGAGCTACGTAGCCAACGAACTGTTAGAAAATGCGATAAAATTTAACAACGATGATGCTAATTACAAGGTCAGATTTGGTATACATTTTATTGGTGAAATAGAGGTAACGGCGGTAATTTTTGCCAGTAATAGTGTGAATCCACAAGGGGCAAGTAAGTTGAAGGAGTTTATTCAAGAAATTATGGATTCCGATCCAAATGAACTTTATTTGCAGCAGCTTGAAAAGAATGCGGAATCGGAAAGTGACGACACATCGGGATTGGGATTGCTGACGATGATTAATGACTATTCAGCTAAGATAGGTTGGAAATTCGATCGCAGGCCAGATAGTGATACCATCATTGTTACGACTGTGGTTCAAATTAGGGTCTAGTTTCTAGCATTTCAATATTTACTCTCTTGTGCGATCGCAATATTTTAGTCAGGACACAAAATCACAATGGGCATTCAAGAAATTAAAGGTGAAGATTACAGCATTCAGTACGATGCAGAATCAGTCACAGTCACTTTCCAAGGCGAACTCAGCCTGAGCGGTCCAGCAGAGTATGCACCAATAGCCGAATTGTTAGATGAGGTCGCCAAGGGCGAACCTCCTACTATTACCTTGAACCTAAAACAATTGGAATTTGTTAACAGTTCTGGTATCAGTATGCTGTCTAAATTTGTCATTAGCGTCCGGAAAAAGAAAACGATTCAACTTTTGGTATTGGGTTCAAATGATATTCCTTGGCAACAGAAATCTCTCAGAAATTTAGAAAAGCTGTTGCCAACTTTGAAGCTAGAATTAGGCTAGGATATGTGTAAATTTTAAGTACAGTTAACACAGGCGGGACGCCCGTGCCACACACAGTTAACACAGGCGGGACGCCCGTGCCACACACAGTTAACACAGGCGGGACGCCCGTGCCACACTTAACATAGATAAATTTGGATGATTAGTAAATTGCTTAAGTTTGCTGGATCGGCAGTTCAAGGATAAACTCGGTTCCCTTGCAGGGTTCCGACTCGCACCGGAGCGAGCCTCGGTGATTTTCTACTAAGATTTTGTAGACAATAGACAATCCTAAACCGGTACCTTTACCAACTTCCTTGGTGGTGAAAAACTGCTCGAACATTCGCTCTTTTATCTGTGGTGTCATTCCGGTTCCCGTGTCAGCAATCCGCACTCTCACGCGATCTGGCCCAGCTAATTCTGTGGTGATCAAAATTTTTAGCGCAGCATAGGGCTGATTTTGTGATGCCTCGTCCAAAGCATCGATCGCGTTAGTAATTAGATTCATAAATACTTGATTGAGCTGTCCCGAATAACACTCTACAGGAGGCAATTTCCCATAATTTTTAACTACTTGAATGTCGCGACGGTCTATTTGAGAATTGAGACGGTTTCGCAAAATTAACACGGTGCTGTCAATGCTGTCGTGCAAATCGCACATGGTCATGTTACTGTTATCGGTTCGCGAAAAGTTGCCCATAGATTTGACAATTTCGCGAATGCGATTGGAACCCATTTGCATGGAAGAGATAACTTTAGGCAAGTCTTCAACTAGAAAATCAAGATCTATCTCTTCGATTTTAGCTGTGATTTCGGGACAGGGATTGGGATAGCATTCTTGATAGAGACACAGCAGGTGCAACAAATCTTGAGTATAAATTGCGGCATGGCTCAAGTTGCCGTAAATAAAACTAACTGGGTTATTAATTTCGTGGACGATACTAGCCATTAGCGCCCCCAGCGAAGACATTTTTTCGCTGTGGAGGAGTTGAGCTTGAGTTTGTTTTAGTTCGCAAAGTGCGCGATCGATCTCGGCAGCTTGAGCTTCTGCTTTCGCGGTAGCCGCACAACTTTCTTGATAAAGTTCAACCTGTTTGAGGTCGATTTCAAATTGTTCTATTTCGCTTTCTTGCTGGTATTGACTCACCACGGCATCGAAAGCTTCTAGCAAGTCGCCGCCCGCTGCTTCGATAATGTACAGCAGATGGGGATTTTCCAGCATGAGTTCGGCATCAGGAACTTGCACCAATGCTTTTATTCGATCGATATATGCGCGCACTTGTTTGTCTAAATACAGCGGCGGCTCAAAATACATTGCCTTGAGGGTGGCTGAAGGGGGACTGCCTAAGTTGATGCTGCTGCCAATATTAATTAAGTCGCGGTGCGATTTTTCCATAAGCTCGATCGCTTCTAACAAATTCACCCGCAGTTGGGCTCTTTCTACCCCATTCTGAGAGCAAACTAACCTCATGCAAAAAAAAGCCGTTCGTTGGGAAAGCATTCGCTGGCGGCCGCTGATGTTAATTACCGCAGCACTAATTTTTCTGGCTGTCGTAATTTCTTCCAGATTAAAATAGTTCCTCATTGCCGCCATTGGTAATATCCCCGACTCAACTAAATGTCTGTAGCTCGTGCTGACACAAGATTTAAGAGCCATAAAAATAATTGTACAATACACTAATCAATATATTCTGTATTTCCTAATAAAGTAGTATACTAAAACACAATTATTGGCAATTGGTGGCTTATCACAATTTGTATGATTCGGCTTATTGCACAGTTTTTCTTAATTATTCAAAAAATTACAAGTCAACTTCGCCATAATTTGAGCTTGAGTTTGCGGCAACCCGTGAGCAGCATTGGGAATAATTGCTAACTCGGCCCCCGGTATCTCATTAGCGTAGGTTTGACAGTGCCATAAAGGAATTGTTTCGTCACTATCTGCTGCGATGACTAAGGTAGGAATTTGCAATTGGTGAATTTCTTTTTCTACTGTATCAACTGCGTCTTCTGGCCGCATCCGGCTCATTAAAAATGACCTGGCTACTGGTTGAGACATTAACTCCCTGCGCCACCCGGAAATTTGCTGCAATTTCTCACTTTTTCCAGCTAAACTAGCAAAAGGTTTTGCCAACTGCAAGGCCCAATCTACGGCTGGGGTTTCCCACAACAGCGGCCGCAAAGCATCATATTGACCACAAAAAGTGTCGTCCCGAATACCCGCCGGCGCTGCTAACACTAAACTGCTAACAGAATTAGGATATTTTAGGGAATATGCAGATGCTACCCAACCGCCAAAAGAATGTCCGATAATGCAGCAAGGTTCAATATTTAGTTGTTCTACAACTTGCCGGACAAAATCAACTTCTACAGCTACGTCATAGCGGATTTCAGGTTTGCTGGATTCTCCAAAACCCAACATATCTAAACTGATGCACCGAAACTGAGATTGCCATAACTCAATTAATGGCAGCCAGCAAGTCTTTTCTCCTCAGAAACCGTGCAGCATCAATAAGGGCCACACCCGATGTCGAGGTAGGCGGCTGTTTGGGTGGTGCTATTGACAAATGTACTTAATGTGTGCTTGTGCCATACAAGTGCTTGAGACTGCATGGGGATCGACTCCTGATAGGTAAGAAATCTTTGTAAATAATTGTAACAAAAAAGCAGTCCAAACGTTAAACTTCATTAAGGAGTACACACTTAGAAATAGACCGTGATATTCTCTATGATTATTAGAAAATACTACAAACTCAAAGCAGGAGAACACTTTGAACTCTACTTTAAAACAGTACCCGGCTTGCTCTCTTCGCGAAGATGTCAGTGAGTACGTAGCACACCTACAGCTTCACATGACGTTACAAGCTCGCAACTTGCTCCCTACCATTACCACCGCTAAGGATAGTCGCGAACAACTGTTGCAGCAGACTCAGGCTCATTTTGAGAAACGAGTTTCTCGCCAAGCTATTTAAACAAATTTTACGATCGCCCGCGATCGAACTTTCCCACATTTCAGAATCCCAGAAACCCGGTAGCCTCAAAAATACCGGGTTTCTTTTCGGCTAATTATGCAGGGGGCCCGGTTTTGGGTAATATGCGTTGGGTGTGCTTTAAATTTAATGTCTATGCGAATTCCGATTATTGCATTTTTGACTTTGGCGGCGCTGGCTGGCGGCGAATTGGCAGCGCGGGCGATCGATCCGAGTGCCGCACCGACTGAGGCGGAGTTTAGAGAGGGAACCGCAGAAATTGACAGGCGAGACGCCTGTCCCACAAGGGCACAGAGGCAGGAAGATGAGGTGAGTCTCACATCTGGCACCATTCTCAAGAACGGGCAAGATGCCCGTTCCACAAGAGATGAATTGTTTTGTGGAACAGGCATCTTGCCTGTTGATAAAAAGCTGATTGACAATGGTGCAACATCTCAGGTGAACCCAACTGTGCAGGATTTGCCGCCATCGGATGAGCTCGCAGCTTCTGCTGGAGAAGTACGCGCGGCGCAGCTATCCCCTAGGGAATCTCTCTCTCTCAAGTCCAGCCACCATAAAGATTTTACATCTCTGTTAAAAACTCCGGCGACGATCGCGACAAAGGCCGAAATCCCCGAAGCAGTAAACAGCAACGCCCGACAGCTAGGCGGTACTCTACAAATCAGTCAAGCGGGCAATGCTGAAGGCGTTTACGTTGCAGAGGTAAAAATTCGCTTTGTCAATTCCCGAGGCGAAGCTGTTGATAAAAAAGGGAATCCGGTTGAGGGCAGAATTTCGGAAGATTTTATCCGAGGCGAGCTCAAACTCAAGGCGGGGGATAACTACAGCCGGGAAGTTGTACGATCGGATTTGCAGCAGTTGCAGCAATTGGGATTGTTTGACAAGGTTACGGTTTCGATCGAAGAAGTTGGCACGGATGTTAATGTAATCTACAACGTTCAAGAGCGATCGGCTCGCTCTTTTAGCGTGAGTGCCAGTCTTAGTGATGATGTTGGCGTTGCGGTTCCTCTTTCCTATACCGATCGAACTTTCGGCCGAAACCCGCAGCGGCTAGCGGTGGAACTTGAACCCAGCCTCCGAGGTATCCAGTACGATGTCGAGTTTGTCAGCCCTTACGTTGCCGCCGAAGACCGTTTGGGATACAGTGTGAGAGCTTTTGGCGATCGCAGAATATCGGAAATTTTCAACAAAGATATTGATTTGCCCAACGGGAACCGGGTACGGGAAATTCGGGTGGGGGGAAATCTCAGGTTTACCAGACCTTTGGGCGATTGGCGAGGGACTTTGGGATTAAATTATACAAATATCAGCACGCGCGATCGCAACTTAAATATCGCCCGCCGCGACGAACTCGGCAATCCTCTCACCTTCAGCGGCAGCGGCGTTGACGAGTTATACACTGTTTCCTTTGGTGCGATGCTCGATCGGCGGGACAATCCCTTCGACCCAACCAGAGGATCGATTCTCAGCCTCAGCACCGAGCAGTCGATACCTCTGGGGCGAGGTAACATTGTGAGTAACAGGCTGTTAGCGAATTATATACAGTATGTGCCAGTAACTTTGTTGGGCATCAGCGAGTCCGAAGCCTTGCCCGAAATGCTGGCTTTTAACTTGCAAGCGGGTACGGTAATCGGAGATTTGCCACCAACGGAAGCTTTTCGCCTCGGCGGTCGCAATTCCGTGCGGGGTTACGATAGCGGGGATATTGGCAGTGGTCGGAGTTATTTTTTAGCTTCCGGCGAATATCGGTTTCCGGTCGGCAGGGATGTCGGCGGCGTGATATTTGTTGATTTTGCGTCGGATTTGGGCACAGGAGATAGCGTACTCGGAAAACCGGCGGTAGTCAGGGACAAACCGGGGACTGGGGCGGGTGTTGGGGTGGGTGTGAGGGTGCGATCGCGCTTTGGATTAATTCGCTTAGATGTGGGTGTTAGCGACTCTGGCGACATCAAATTTATACTCGGTACAAAGCAGCGATTTTAAGAATAGTGCAACAGATCATATCAATTCCGGTTGCACGGTCCGTGATTGTTGACTGTTGACTGTTGACTGTTGACTGTTGACTGTTGACTGTTGACGGGCGGGTCGAAAAACTGAATGGTTGAGTGTTAACTGTTGACTCGATTTTATTATTCCGATGCAACCGGAAACGATATCAGTTAAACCACAATCTTAAACAGATTTTGCGCGACTCAATTGCCGCCAAAGCCGTTACCAGGGCATCATCAAACCTATCGGCCTCGGCTGGCGGGGTGTCGGTGATTGCTGCTAAGGATTGGGCGAGTTGTCGATCGAATAATTGAGTTGGATTTCTTTGCTCAACCCAACCTCCAAAGTGGTACTAATCGAAATTGAGTGAAATACAGCACCTCGGTAAGGACACAACAATGTTGTATCCCTACTGTGTTGTAGGCAATTGACAATTGCTATATTTATTTAGGCTCGTAAATGCTTAACGCTTTGGTTTCTTTACATCAACAGTTTTCGGCTTAGCCGCCGGAGTGCGCGGATAAAACTTAAACTTATTGAGCGCAGCACTTGCCGATTTAGCCACACCGCTATCTGTATCTCGCAAAGCTTTTTGTAGCAGCGGAATCACTTTTTCAGACTTAATCATTGCCAGTGCTTCCACAGCAGCTTGGCGCACCTCCGGCTGAATATCTTGAGCTAATTTTCCCAAGGTTTCTATTGCTCGCTGACCTTCGGCTCTCAGAGCATTAGCAGCAGCCATTTTACCTAAAGCAGACGCTGCAAACTTGCGGGTTTCTTTGTCCTGACTTTGAACACATCCCATCAACTGCGGTAGGGAATAGCTTGGTGCTTGTCTGGTAATTGGAACCTGCTGTTCGACTGCTGGTTGATGTAAATCAATTGGTTGTGGTTCCGAAAAATCTGTGTAATTTAACTCTTCTTGAACTTCTGTTTGATTTAACTCACTTGACTGTTCCTGCCAAACTTCTTCTTGTGGTAAATATTCTCCAAATTCTGTGGGATTTAACTGACTGAACTGCTCCTCGGGGACTTCTTGTTGTACATTACTCTCGTACTGCTCTTGCAAAGACCTGATAGTAGCTTGCATCTGAGCTTCGTGCTCTCTCAACTGCTCGTGAGCGGCTTGCAACTGACTCTCGTATTGCTCTTGCAAAGCCTCCATATTTAACTGCATCTCAACCTCTCGGTTCTCATATTCCTCGGCAATTTGCCTCAGTCGAATTTCGTGTTCATCTTGCAGGTTTTGCAAATGTTGCTCCATCTGAGCTTGATAATTTATATGCAATTCGTCAGCAACTCTGAGTAAATGATGTTCGTGTTCTGCTTGCAAAGATTGGATATTTTGCTGCATCCTAGCATTGTTAGCGGCTTCTAATTCCTCGCTGATTTGTCGCCGCAGCTCGTACTCGTCTACGCTGGCAACTGGTTGGATCTGAGTGTCGCGTTCTACCAAAACTTGTTGAAGCTGACTGTCACGTTCTGCCCGAACTTGTTGGAGCTGATTTTCATATTGAGCTGCAACTTGTTTGAGCTGGTTTTCGTATTGGGTAGTAACTTGTCTGAGTAAATTTTCGTGTTCGATAGTAGCTTTTCTAAGCTGATTTTCGCGTTCTTGTTGCTGAGATTCGACAGCTTGTCGCACCCGAGACATCTGAGCTAATTCTATTTCTTCACTAATTCTGCTAGTTTGCTGCAAGTATTCTTGTTTTTGCTTGTTTAAGCGCTTTTCCACTAACCAGTAAGCAACTGCTACCCCTGCCAAAAAACCTACGATCGCTCCTATGATACCCACAACTGAGATCCTCCCGACAAAATAGTGATGCTGGACTTTTTACATTTAACCATACAGCCTCCTGTAACCGCCCAGTAGCAACAGCCAGCCTGTCACTGCTAGCCAGTGAACCGCCACCGCAGGCCAGATAGAACCGCTTTGCAGGTATGCGATGGAGCACGCAACTCCCAAAATTGCAGCCAGTAGCAAAAACACTGGATTCATAAAGGTCGATCGACCAACCGGGTAAAAAGTCAGCGCGTTCAGCGGGTGGTAAACTACAAAAACCGCCAAACTCGCGCATCCCCAAAACCACAGCATTAAGCCAGAAGCATTCTCGAACGGATGTGGCAGCATTAACACGCGGAACAATAATTCCTCGGTGATGCCCGGACTTAACAAACAGCCAATGAGCACTCCCACAATAGTACGCCGAGAGGTTTGCACGTCTACTTTTAGAAATCCCGACCAAAAACCCACGGAAAGAGCGATCGAAGTGTAAACCAGCGCCAGCATAGCTGCAACCAGCCAATCAGTGAAATCGGGAATAGTTGAAAAAGCTAGGGTGACGCGACGTATCAGGAATCCCGGCAGCACGTGAAGCGGAGCTATCCCGAAGGGAATCGCACTAAAATTTAACATAATCAAACTGATCCTTAAAATTTTCAAACAGATGTTAGCAGTAAGTTGAGCCGTTTATTATGCAAAACCAATCATTGCCGCCCGTCAGAGTCCGCGTTTTTGTTTCGGGATTAGTTCAAGGAGTAGGATACCGATATTCAACGAGGGATCGAGCACAGTATTTCGGCCTGGGCGGCTGGGTAAGAAATCTCCCCGATGGGCGCGTCGAGGCTGTCTTTGAAGGATCTAAAAAAGCTGTGGAAGAAATGATTAGTTGGTGCCGCCGCGGCCCCACCGGTGCTACGGTTAGTGAGTTGGTTTTGGAATACGAAGACCCGGAGGGCGATCGCACTTTTGAGATCCGCCGATAAAACAATAAAGGGAATAATCTGCGGTTGAAATTGCTACTGTAGAAACGATGTCTGCCTTGTATAAGGCAGGCTTCGCTCAGGCAGACTAAAGAATGAATCCGATAAAAAGCGCGAATTTGGTATTGCCAATTTATCAATGATGAGCAAGTTGACTTAAATTAGCAAACAACTGAGCAACTTTGGTCAAATCTTTATCTCCCGGCGCTATTTCTACGCCGCTAGAAAGGTCAACACCGTTGAAGTTATTGCCGATCGCGCTATCAATTGCATTTAAAATATTATCGGGTGTTAAACCGCCCGCCAGCAGCCAAGGACACTGCGGTCTAAACTCTGATAACATCCTCCAGTCGATCGTTTTACCCGTACCGCCCAATTGCTCTGGATGGTAAGCATCCAGCAGTAAAGTATCGACACGAACAGCATAAACAGCAGCGGTGGCTAAAGTTTCAGGAGTCTTAACTCTCAGGGCTTTGATAATTTCAATTCCAGGCAAAAACTCCCGCAGTCGATCGCAATATTCCGCTGTTTCATCTCCATGCAACTGCACCCCGCTTAAATTTGACTCTGCCGCTACTTGACAGATATTTTCTATTGTGGTGTTGGCAAAAACGCCGATGCGATCGACATTTTCCGGCAACTGCTCGACAATCAGGCGAATTGTTTCTGGGCTGACATAGCGCGGGGAAGCCGGCACGCAGATAAACCCCAAAGCTTGGGCTCCCAAGCGGGCGATCGCAATTCCTTGGTCTAATTTAGTGATTCCGCAAATTTTAACCCGCACTCTTCCTCCTCGCTTCCGCAGTTGTATCAAAATATCAACGAATTGTTAACTATTAAAACAAATCTTAGTTTAATGCAAACCGCTTTTTATAATCGTGGAAATCAATTTATCTGTGAAATCAGGAGATAAGAACGTGATCGACTCATCTTTGCTGTTAGCCGTACAATCTACCGCTCCCTCAACACCCGAGTGGTCGCCAATGGTAGGACTGACAATGATTTTATGTAATTTGCTGGCGATCACGATCGGCTACTACGGGATAAACAAGCAAAACCGAGGCAAGGGCCCAGCTTTACCCGTTGCACTCCCTGGAATGTTCAAAGGCTTCGGCGTACCAGAATTGCTGGCAACAGCCAGCTTCGGCCACTTGCTCGGAGCCGGAGTAATCTTGGGCTTGGGTAACGCCGGAGTTCTGTAAAAATCAGGGGAAAGGCAAAGGCAAGGGGTAGAAAAGATATAATAGAAACTCTTTCTTGCTCTCCTTTCCCAGGAAAATTCATGCAGACAGGTTGGCGAATCGGCTCTTTATTTGGCATCCCCCTACTTATAGATTATTCGTGGTTTATAATTTTAGCCTTAGCAACCCGCGAATACGCCAGCAGTTACCGCCTGTGGGGGCCTGCGCTCTCCTGGAGTGCGGGGTTGGCAATAGCTCTGCTGCTGTTTGCTTCCGTACTCTTGCACGAACTAGGACACAGCTTGGCGGCGATATCGCAAGGCATTAAAGTTAATTCTATTACCTTATTCTTATTTGGCGGGGTAGCTTCGATCGACTCGGAATCAAAAACTCCGGGTCAAGCTTTTCAAGTAGCTATTGCCGGCCCTCTCGTCAGCTTTGCGGTGTTTTTAATCCTCGGTTTGGGTTCTCAAGTTCTTCCCCCGAAAAGTTTGCTAGCAATTGTCACGGAAAGGGTAGCACTAATCAATCTCGTTTTGGGATTATTTAACTTAATTCCCGGTCTGCCTTTGGATGGAGGACAAGTTTTAAAAGCAGCAATTTGGAAAATCACTGGCTCTCGATTTACCGGCGTTCGCTGGGCGGCAAAAACAGGACAAGTTTTAGGTTGGCTGGGTGTTGCTTTGGGTCTGAGTTTCTGCTTTTTAGCGCGCGACTACGGCGGCTTGTGGATTGCGCTGATCGGCGGGTTTGGCATTCGCAATGCCACTGCTTATAGCCGATTGACTTCACTGCAAGAAGCTTTGGTTAAAATTAAAGCAGGCGATGCGATGAGCCGCGAGTTTCGAGTTGTAGATGCAGATTTGACTCTGCGAGAATTTGCCGATCGATATTTGTTAGAAGTCAATCCGTTTCCATTTTACATTGCTGCGACCAACGGCCGGGATTTGGGCTTAGTGTCGATCGACGATATCCGCTTCACAGAACGCAGTCAATGGCAAGTTCAGACATTGCACAACATTTTGAAACCCCTGGCAAAAACCCCCACAGTCTCCGAGAAAGCATCCATCGCAGAAGTAATTAACAGCATGGAAGCCCGTCAACTTTCCCGAATCATCGTCCTCTCGCCGATTGGTTCAGTAGCGGGGACGATCGATCGGGGTGACGTGGTTAAAGTTTTGGCAAAATACCTCAAACCCCAGGTTTCAATGGCCGACATCAAGCGCAGCAAAGAAGAAAACAGCTATCCGCAGGGATTGCAGTTAAGTGCGATCGCCAAAACCGCCCAGGAAAATTAAAAAGGGGGCATAGGTAGGGGGCATCAGTGATCAGTTAAGATGTAGTAGAGCTTGTCACTGAGGGTTCAAACAAAAATTATTATGCCCAATTTTTTTAAGAAATTTCATCATAAATTGGGGGAAAAAGGTTGGAAAAACTTAACTCATTTCTTCCCCTTCCCTGACTTGCAACCTCTTGCTATTATCTGGATTGTCGTGACGGGAACTCTATTGGGAGTGCGGCAGTTAGGCGGGTTGCAGCCACTGGAATTAAATGCTTTCGACCTCATGGTGCAGTTGCGGCCAGATCCAGGTGCTGACCCCAGGTTGCTGGTAGTAACAATCACAGAACAAGACATTAATACCATTGAAAAATGGCCAATTTCCGATCGCACTTTAGCAAAAGCTATCGCCGAAATAGCGCGTCTTGAACCCACAGCTATTGGCATAGATATGATTCGCAACATTCCCTACGAACCGGGGAATGCAGAATTAGTAACTCAATGGAAAAATCCCAAAGTAATCCCCATTACCTTCATCGGCAGCTCTGAGTCCGAGCGAGTGCCGCCACCTCCCAATATACCAGACAAGCGAGTAGGATTTAACGATGTAGTAGTAGATGCAGACGGTATAGTGCGTCGAAATTTGATGTTGAGGGGCGATGGCAAAAGGACAGTGTATTCATTTTCGATGCGGCTAGCTTTTGCCTATTTTAAAAGCCAAAAAATAGCTCATCAAAAAACAGAAAAAAACGAACTTCAGGTAGATAAAACAGTATTTTCCAAGTTGCGTTTAGACTCAGGAGGTTATCAGAACATAGATGCAGAAGGCTATCAAGTCCTGCTCAATTATCGCTCTGCTGAAAATATAGCAAAGAGCGTGACACTAACTCAAGTGTTGGAGGGAAAAGTTGAGCCTAAATTGGTGAAGGGTAAAATAGTGCTAATAGGCGTTACAGCCCTAAGTGTCAACGATTTATTTTTTACCCCTTACAGCGCTACTGCAAGCGAAAACCAGCCGATGCCTGGGGTATTAATTCACGCAACGGCCACCAGCCAAATTCTCAGCGCAGTTTTAGAGGGCAAAGGGCTATTTTGGTATTGGGATGAATGGCAAGAAATCCTCTGGATCGCTGTTTGGAGTGCAGTGGGTGGCTGTTTAGCTTGGCGGCTAGAAAAATCGCTGAATTTGATGGGAAGTGCGATCGCAGCTTGCGGCTCATTATTCGGATTCACCTTTTTCCTATTCATACAACAGGGGTGGATACCTCTAATCGCTCCCGCCCTGGGACTTTTAATCACCGCAGGAGTCGCAGTCACCTATAAATACGAGCAGTCGAGGCAACAGCAAGGGATTGTGATGAAATTATTAGGACAACAAACTTCACCCGCCATAGCAAATGCCCTGTGGAAAGAGCGCGTCCATCTGCTCGAATCAGGGTTATTGCCAGGGCAAAAAGTTACTGCTACCATCATCCTCACCGACTTGCAGGGTTTTAGTACAATCTCCGAAAAACTACCGCCAGAAGTAGTAATGAGTTGGTTAAATGAGTATTTATCAGCAATGGCTCAAGAAGTCCAAGCACATCAAGGCGTGATTAATAAATTTACCGGAGATGGAATGCTGGCAGTATTTGGCGTACCTATTCCCCGCACCACTCCCGAAGAAATTGCCGAAGATGCTCGCCTCGCCGTATCTTGCGCTCTAGCTATCAGTTCGCGCTTGCCACAAATGAATCAAAATTGGCTCACACGCGGTTTACCGGCCGTAAAAATGCGAGTAGGCATCTTTACAGGGCCTGTTATGGTGGGTAGTCTGGGAGGCACAACCCGTTTAGAATATGGAGTGATCGGCGACAGCGTAAATATTGCCTCTCGACTCGAAAGCTGCGAAAAGGATCGGCAAGAGGACACTTGCCGGATATTGATTGCAGAAGAAACCTTACTGCATCTGGCAGACCAATTTGAAGTAGAATCTTGGGGAGCTTTACCGTTAAGAGGCAGGGAACAAAAAGTTAATGTCTACCGCATTTTGGGAATAAAACAGAAATAAAAAGACAGAATTTCTCCCTAAAAAACCATGAAGCCCATGAAAAAAATTACTAAGTTTATCCTGAATCTAACATCAGTTGGATCAATAGTATTGATCGCCACACTTAACGCTTCCCTCTTTCCAGTTGTGGGACAGGATATAGATATAAACATACAGGGCGGGCCACGTACTAGACCGGGAGGGCCGCGCTTCATTCAGCCCCGTGAAGATATCGACGATCGCCCCCCCACTCAACCGGGACGCCCTGTGCGCGGTGGCTGCGCGAGCATTAGTCAGCTAGGTCTCACAGCCTTAGTGCCTACAAATAAGATCGGACGGACTGTTTTCGACTATCCAACGTTCTTTTTCTACTTGCCTCCAACAGAGGCGGAATCAGCCGAATTTATCTTAAAAGATCAAAGCGGCAACCAGATTTATAAACAGGATCTCACAATTAGCAATGTATCAGGGGTGATCGGCGTTAGTATCCCCGCTAACCAAAATGTGCCGCCCTTGGAAGTAGGCAAAAGTTACACTTGGAATTTTACAGTGATTTGCGACTCTCAAGACCGATCGAGCGATCAGATCGAAAGCGGTACTGTACGGCGAGTTGAACTCAGTGCAGATATCCGCCGTCAATTAGCTCAGGCAGATCCGCGCCAGAAAACCGTTATTTATGCTGAAAATGGGATTTGGCTAGATGCCCTCAGCACCCTAGCTGCCGCTCGCCGCGATCAGCCTAATGATACAGCGCTCAAGGCTGATTGGGAAAGCTTGCTGGATTCTGTGACATTGGGCAAAATTGCCAAAGAGCCGATCGTTCAAACTAAGCCACAGCCATAAGCTGTACTGCATATAAATTTAACTTTTTTAGTGGCGTTAGAGCAACGGGTCAGAAGACTTTTAATAAAAAGTGTACAAGTTTTTAACTTGTATCAGTAACAGCCAAGATGGCTGTTCTACAATAAAAATTTTTTGTTGTGGAACGGCCATCTTGGCTGTTACCAAAAGACAGCCGACTTTTTGACATCCCCCACAATAATTATTCGAGAAATCTCTTGTAGAACGGTCATCTTGGCTGTTCCCAAAAGGCGCGTGGAAAGCCCGCCGCCAAATATGCAGATTAAATGTGAAACAGCTTATTACTTGTTAATTCCAAAATATCCTGCCATTCCCGATCCGAAAGCGGCTGCACCTCCAAATCAATCTCAAAACACCGACAAGCCGCCGCACTCAAAACATCAATTACAGTTGAAATCAAATCATCTCCCCCTTCAGATAGAGGTAATTGCACAGGAATTAATTGCTCCCCAAAAACTTGAGAAAACAAACAAACATCCGGCTGCAAACGCATCGAACCGTGCTGCAAAATAGCATCACCCCGTCGCAATTGCGCGCTACCAATTAACTTGCAGCCATCAAGTTTAACTAAATCGGCACCCGTCGCAGTACCAAAACAATTTGGATTGTGAATATAACCCCTTCCAGCTTCCCCGTATTGCAAATCCAAACCCATCGCCCTCCAACCCTCAATCAAAAACTCGCAAATAGTCTGATAAGCTTTCATACGGCTGCTTCCAAATCCCGACGCCACAACTGCATAAGTTAAATCCCCTTGGTGCAACACGGCGCGCCCGCCGCTGGGCCTCCTCACTAACTCCACAGGCATTCCCTGCCAAGACAAATGCTGCCAAAACTCCGGCCACCTGCGCTGGTGGTAGCCCAAGGAAATCGCCGCCGGTTGCCAAGTGTAAAATCGCAGAGTTGGCGGATGTTTGCCCGCTAGATACTGTTCCAGCAGCCATTGGTCGATCGCCATCTGCACGCTACCAGACGCCGACAGCAGTGGAATTAAACGCCAAACAGAATTAGCCATCCGTCCCCAGTCCTGAGTTTCTACTCAATAATTCGCAGAATGTTTTAAAATTAGTAACAGTTTTTTGGGCCTGTCTTCTCAGTTGGTGCAAGTTTCACGCCCGCCGGTGCTTTAGAAATAAATAGAAAAAATAATCGCAAAACCATGAGCAACAGTGTAATTGTCATTAACGACGAAAAATTTGAAACAGAAGTCCTGAAAGCTGAGCAACCAGTGCTTGCCTATTTTTGGGCTACTTGGTGCGGGCCTTGCAAACTGATCGCGCCTTCGGTAGACTGGGTGGCGGCCAACTACAGCGATCGGCTGAAGGTGGTTAAAATGGAAATTGACCCCAATCCTAATACTGTCAAGCAGTATAAAGTAGAAGGAGTCCCAGCTCTCAGGCTGTTTAAAAATGCCGAAGTAGTCCTTTCTCACGAGGGAGCTATTACTAAACAAACTTTGGTCGGTTTGCTCGACGCTCACTTATAAAGTTTGGAAATGATTCGGGAGTTTCCAACTCCCAACTTACAATTATAGCAATCGCAAATATTTTTTTAACATCTCTCTTTTTTCCTCGATATTCCTCTCTGACTCTGCGCCCTCTGCGCTCTCTGCGGTTAGTCAAAAAAAAATAATTTACAAACGCAATAAAAATGCAATATAAAAAATAATAATTTAGCTCATATAAAAATATTCCTTAAAATCCCCCAAAAATACAGAAATATGCAATTTGCTAAACGTTTAGATCCACTGCAATTTAATGTATTTGCCGATATGGATCGGGCAAAAGCTCAAGCTAGAGCAGCGGGGCAGAATGTGATTGACTTGTCTCTGGGTTCTTCGGATTTGCAGACGGCGGCTCATATTACAGATGCGATCGCACATTCTCTGGCCGACACCAGCACTCACGGCTATTTGCTGTTTAACGGGACGAAATCTTTTCGGGAAACAGCAGCAATTTGGTACGAGAAAAAATTTGGGATATCAGTCGATCCAGAAACAGAAGTGCTGCCGTTAATTGGTTCCCAAGAAGGCACGGCGCATCTGCCTTTAGCTGTACTCAACCCGGGAGATTTTGCTTTGCTGCTCGATCCGGGCTATCCTTCCCACGCGGGGGGTGTGCATTTGGCCGGCGGTCAAATTTATCCGATGCCGCTATTAGCAGAAAATGCGTTTTTGCCGATATTTGAAGATATTCCGACAGCAGTGCTGGCTCAGTCGAAGATGATGGTTTTGAGCTATCCTCACAATCCTACAACTGCGATCGCCCCGCTGGCTTTTTTTGAGAAAGCTGTGGCTTTGTGTCGGGAACATCAACTTGTTTTAGTTCACGATTTCCCTTATGTGGATTTGGTGTTTGACGATTCCGTAGGGGCTGTGCCCCCGTACCCGCCCTCTGGTAACGAGGAAGAATATCGAAAATTGATGGCGCCGTCCATATTTCAGGCGGATCGAGACAAGAGTGTGGCGATCGAGTTTTTTACACTATCCAAATCCTACAGTATGGGAGGTTTTCGAGTCGGATATGCGATCGGCAATTCCGAACTAATTGCAGCGCTGCGACAGGTAAAAGCCGCAGTGGACTTCAACCAATACCGAGGGATTTTGAACGGAGCGATCTCCGCATTAACCGGTCCTCAAGATACCGTCAGAACCAGCGTAGAAACCTTCAGAAAACGGCGGGATGCCTTTGTAAACGCGCTGCAGGGCATCGGCTGGCAAGTACCCGTACCCCCCGCCACCATGTACGTCTGGGCGAAACTGCCGGAACCTTGGGCCCAAGATTCCGTGAAATTTTGCACTCAGCTAGTACAGAGTACAGGAGTCGCGGCTTCCCCCGGTGCCGGTTTCGGGAAATCGGGAGAAGGCTACGTGCGATTTGCCTTAGTCGAGTCGCCAGCAATTTTGGAAACAGCAGTTAGAAAAATTGCTGAGTTTCTAAATTTAGCAAAGTGATATGTGTCAACTTAACTCGAAACACCCTCGTGAGACTTAAGCCCACCAGACTCGAGCTTTGAGGCAGGGGTTTTAACCCCTGCCGGACTCGGGTTTTGAAGTTTTTGGACACAGGATGAAGGACACGGCGTTTAAGTGCTTACCCGTAGCTCAAGATGGATGCAATTGCTAAAATAGTGTGATTTCTACCTAAAGGAATAGATATTTGCACGCAGTATCTGTCACAATTTCTTTTAAGAAATGTTAACGTGAGACATCTTGGGAATTACCAGTTCCGCTCACCCACTCTAAAAGTCCTTGAAGTGAATTCTCTCGGGGTAGCGATTGTTCCGTAGCGGCTAGCGCACACCCGAAAAAGACCACACTGCCCAAAATTGCAATCAGCGGAAAAGGCTTACCCAGCCCAAAGTCCCGCTGAAGGCGAGCTAACGGTCTGCTCTCGCGCCTGAGCATCTTTCCCACCGTCAGTTGTTTGAGACTAAAAGGATCGCGCACAAAATGACCGCTCCAGCTAATTACCATATGAGAATGGCAGTGGGGACAAGTGAATAGTCCACTGACCATCCCGACTGGGCCTACGACGCTGGAACGGTTGCAGATCGGGCAAGTGACAGAATGAGTGTTATAGGTGGGAGCGTTCATAACTGTTTTTCTTGAGTAAAAAACCAATAACTAATGGGGAGCCTGTGTTAACGCCTAAGGCATAGACCTTTAGAGGCACTTTTCCTTAATTCCTAGTTTACCGCTCCGATCGGGTCGATCGGAGCTCACTGCTTGGGAAAACCTTCAACTTGCCAATCCCGCAACGAGTGCAAGTCTGGAACACAGGTGAGATTATATTGCAAAGGAGTTACCGTTATTCTGTTGTCGCGGATAGCTTGTACGTCCGTAGGAATATCATGCGGCACCGCCGAATCGGCGACTTCTTCTACATCTTCTAACAATTCCCCAGCCAGCCAATAATAAGTTTTGCCGCGCGGATCGGTGCGCTTTTGAAATATGTCGAAATAGCGGCGAATGCCTTGACGGGCGATCGCAACTCCGGTAATTTCTGCTTGTGTGACTGCCGGTATGTTGACGTTCAACAGCATCGGTTTCGCCATTGGCTGTTTTTCCAACTGGGCCAGCAAGGTGACAGCGAAATCCACCGCCGGCCCAAATTCCTGCGACGTAAAGCTGGCGAGGCTGAAAGCAATGCTGGGAATGCCTTCCATAATTCCTTCCATTGCTGCCGAAACCGTACCCGAACAGATGATATCCGTGCCTAAATTGGGCCCGTGGTTGATACCGGAAAGAACAAAATCCGGCGGTTTGTCAAGTAAAGCCCACAAAGCGAGTTTCACGCAGTCGGCGGGAGTGCCCGAACAAGCCCAAGCTTGGACTGCGGGATCAAAAATAGATTCGACAATTTCGGCGCGGATGGGTTGGTGCAGGGTAAGGCCGTGGCCGGTAGCGGAGCGCTCTCTGTCGGGACAAACTACGCTCACGTCGTGACCTGCTGTGGCGAGAGCGTTGGCGAGGCTACGGATGCCTTGTGCAAAGATGCCGTCGTCGTTGCTAATTAAAAGTTTCATTGAAAATTTTATAGGCCTTATAACAATACTAAACTAGATTCAACTAGGGCGATCGCTCTCACATCGGATTACTTATTACGAATTATCCGTAAATACCGAAAATCTAAAATCTAAAATCAACAATACTGTCGAGCCAAAATTGCGGTAAACTCAACTTGGCCCAAAACTGCCATCAATCTAAAATCTAAAATCTAAAATCTAAAATCAAAATGACTGTCCAGCTAAGCGACATTGAAACTCAACTAGAAACCCTCGGTCAAGAGTCCAAAAGTGCGATCGCCACTGCCAATACCCTCGAACAACTCGAACAGTTGCGCGTCGGCTACCTCGGCAAAAAAGGCCAACTCTCTCAAATTTTAGGCATGATGGGCAAACTGTCGCCAGACCAGCGACCCAAAGTAGGTGCGATCGCCAATACAGTCAAAGAAGCCCTGCAAGCCGATTTAGAAGACAAGCGCGCCGCCCTCCAAACCGCCCAAATCCAAGCCAAACTAGCCTCAGAAACCATCGATGTGACGATGCCGGGGATTTTTCGCCCCCAAGGCCGCATTCACCCCTTAAACGCCGTCATAGACCGCGCTCTCGATATCTTTGTCGGTCTCGGCTACACTGTCGCCAACGGCCCGGAAATGGAAACAGATTATTACAACTTCGAGGCGCTGAACACACCCCCAGACCACCCAGCGCGGGATATGCAAGATACATTTTACCTACCAGGCGGCGATTTGCTGCGGACTCAGACATCATCAGTGCAAATTCGCTACATGGAACAGCACAAACCGCCGATTCGGATTGTCTCTCCCGGCCGCGTTTACCGCCGCGATACTGTCGATGCTACTCACGCAGCAGTCTTCCACCAAATTGAACTTTTAGCAATTGATGAAGGTCTGACTTTTACTGACTTGAAAGGCACGATTAAAGAGTTTTTGCGGCAAATGTTCGGGCAAGATTTGCCGATTCGTTTCCGCACGAGTTACTTTCCGTTTACGGAACCTTCTGCCGAAGTTGATTTGCAGTGGAACGGCAAGTGGTTGGAAGTTTTGGGCTGCGGAACGGTCGATCCTAACGTTCTTAAAGGAGTCGGTTTAGACCCAGAAAAATATACTGGGTTTGCGGCCGGTTTTGGTGTCGAGCGGTTCGCAATGGTACTTTATGAAATCGACGACATTCGCCGGGTTTATGCTAGCGATTTGCGCTTTTTGCGACAATTTTAACGAAGGGCTTGGGGTCGGTTACACGAGCCGTATAGAGGTCTTGGTCAATGTACATCAATCTTTCAGTTTCAAGTAAGTAAGTACAAATAAACATTACTTGGGGAGAGGGCGGGTTCTGCAACGATCGACTCGCCCTTACTGTAGATAAGCCCTAAAGCCGCCCCTACAAGCCCCTGCAAGATATTATTGTTTTTTTGCGCTTACCTACTTATTTATTGTCTACTTGCCAAAAACACCCTTGATGCTGTCAACAGCGCTCTCGACAGCATTCTTGGTATTATCTACTGCTTTCTGAGTCCGAGCTGAATCTTCCGATGCTCTTTTCTCAATTGTGGCCGCATCTTTCTTAGCTTTGCGCTCTACTACACTACCATCCTCCGATGCTCGATCGACTTTAGAAGCATTTGTCTTGGCAGTTTCCTTAACCTTCTCTTCTGTATCTCGGATGAAGTTCTTGGCTCGTCCAGCATCTTTGCTGGCTTTTTCTTGAACCTTATCCCCCGCATCTGCATCTGCTGCCATCGAGTTTACAGCAGGAGAGGCCATTGCTGCGGTGTTGGAGAAGAAGGCACCAGACCAAACGAAGGCCATCGCTGACACGCAAAGCACAGTTGCAGCCATCAAGCGCCCTAAAGTCGAAAGCCGTTTCGTAAAATAATTCAGTTTCATAGAATACAGAAGAAGATATGACATTCTATTTTTACTGGATCGGAGCGATCGGCGTAACCGTTCTCTAGATAGAGGTTATCCCCCGACGAGCGGTTAAAAAAGTTCCCTCTTTTGATAGATTCAAGCAAGGAATTTCAGTCACTTTTAGATTTTAGATTTTAGATTTTAGATTTTAGATTTTAGAGTTGACTCCCCAGCCGCCATTTGGAAGCTTGAACTTTGGTGAGTCGATTAAAGATTAAAGATTAAACAATTGACTCCACAGCCGGAGCGCAGATCCGGGTGATTAAGTAGGTAGGCGGAAAAAATTATGTTTATGTAAAGAAACATTAACTAGCGTGATTCAAGTTAAATTTAACACATTGTTTACGGCCAGTAAGTAGGTACACATAAACTTTAGTATGTCACCGACTATCAAGCTATCATCAATCGGGCGATTGTTTGCATAAAATATCGCTTCTAAAGAGCGTTTCACGGAGTGACTATCGCTTTGGACTACATAGATATTTTGCCGCTCATCTACTTATTTAGGAATAGGTTGTTCCCGAAATTGTGCGTGGGATATCAACATATAATACTTCTAATGACTAATCACAATTTAGTAAAAAAGTCAATACCGTTTCATCAATTCCCTTTAGTTTCAAAGGCTTATATTTAACAATGCGATTTTCCTCAACATAATCTGCCACCGCCGCCGAAATTAGCACCGTGTTTGGTTCCGTCACCTCTTGCAAGCGAGCGGCAATATTCACGCTCGGCCCGATCGCAGTATAATCTGCTCGATCAGGGCCACCAAACATCCCCACCACCGCAGTACCCTGGTGAATTCCGCAGCGAAACCGCACCGGAGGCACGCCATTTTCCCCAACAATTCCCTGCTCCAACCAGCCCTTGTTAAGCTCCTTGAGAGCTCGCAGCATTTGCCCCGCAGCAGCCACAGCGCGACGTACTTGCTCGTTAGGCGTTAGTTCCTCCGGCGCGCCAAAGAAAGCCATTACCGCATCTCCAACAAACTTGTCCACCGTACCGCCACTGTCAAAAATAGCCTTAGTCATTGCCGCCAAATATTCATTCAACAGCTCAGCTACCCGGCGCGAGCGCAGCGTATTTGCCATTTGAGTAAAACCGACAATATCGCTAAACAAAATAGTAATCAATCGCGGTTCCGGGCGCAAATCCAGGGCCAAATCTCCAGCCGCTGCCGCCTTCACCATCGCCGGCGGTAAAAATCGGCGCAGCACCGACTCAGTTAAATAACTGTTCAACTGCTGCACTCGGCGCTCGTTTTGTTTGAGGGCGATCAAATTCCGCACTTCCGCCAACAATTCTCGATCGTTAAAAGGCTTCGACAAATAAGCATCCGCACCCCGTTCTACTCCTTCAATTCGAGTATCTTCGTCGGCTTTAGCAGTCAGCAAAATTGCTGGAGTTCCCTGCAATTCCTCATCCTCTCGAATCATCCGAATCAAATCCAAGCCGGAAATCAAAGGCATCATCAAATCCGTTATAATTAAATTAGGGCGACGTTTTTTAGCCACGGCAAATCCTTCTTCTCCGTTGCGGGCGAGCAAAACTGCAAAGCCGGACTCTCGCAGAATTGCCGACACATAAAAGCGCAAATCGGGATTGTCGTCAACCACCAAAACCGTTCCCACTGCCGTTTCCGATCTGACCGGTTCGAGCGCCTCAAAGTTATGATCTTCGGCCTCATCTTCCGACAAATCCGCCTCCACATCTGCCAGTTCCACCGCAGCTTTGGAGGAGTGAAACTCTGCTGGTATTTCTAGTACCTGTTCCGGGGGTAAGTGAGTCGAACCGAAGTGCAGCCAAACGGTAAAAGTAGTACCTTCGCCGTAAACTGACTCAACTGAAATTTGACCGCCGTGGAGTTCGACCAATTCTTTGACAAGTGCCAAACCTAAACCGCTGCCTTCGTAGGAACGGCTAGCAGAACCTTCGGCTTGGTGAAACCGCTCGAATAAATAGGGAATTTGTTCAGTGCGAATGCCGATCCCCGTGTCTTTTACTTGCAACAAGCAGTGAGCGCCGGCCGATTCAACTTTCAGGGTGATAGTTCCGCCTTCTGGGGTGAATTTAACAGCATTTGATAGCAGGTTGTAAATAACTTTGTCAAATCTTTCGAGATCCAAATAAAGTAAAGGACATTCTTGCAGTTGGGTAATTAACTGCAGTCCTTTTTTCTCGCAGTAGGTGCGGAATGACTCTGCGGTAGAGTAACAGAAACCGACCAAATCGCAGGGGCGAAAACTCGGCTGCATCCGTCCGGCATCGAGTCGCTGCAAGTCCAGCAGTTGATTTACCAAGCGCAGGAGGCGGCGGGAATTACGCAAAGCGATTACGGCTTGTTCGTAGGGCAAGTCTTCTTGGCGCCTGCAAGCTGATTCCAGAGGGCCGATAGTTAGAGTTAGAGGGGTGCGGAACTCGTGGGAGATATTTTGGAAAAATTCGGTTTTGAGCCGATCGGCTTCCAGAAGTCGTTCTGCCTGCTGTCTGGTAGTCTGGTAGAGGCGCGACTGCTGCACGGCCAGAGCAGCTTGAGTTGCGACTATTTGAGCCAGGTCAATGTCTGAGATGTTCCAGCGGCGGATGCTGTGATTTTGGCGCAGGGAAATGCTGCCGATGATTTTGCCTTCTGAGAGTAAGGGAACGACTAACAGGGCGCGGGCTGGCGATCGAACTTGCAGTTCTGTAACATTTAACTCGGGGTGTTCGTCGAGATCTTCGATCGCCACCGGCTCTTTTGATACCATAACTTCCAGCAACACCGGATTGCCCCGAATCGGCACCAAAGACTGTGGCAAAGAAGGATGGGCAAAAACCCAGGCGCGAGTGTTAGCAGCAGCATCGCCAGAAGCCGTGTCGTAGCCCAGAGGGTTCGCAACTAGCTCTGGATTGTCAATAAAACCCTCTACAGCCACGGTATCCCTATTTGTGTCGTATAGCCCCACGCATTGGACGTATTCATCATCTTCTGTCCACAGAGATAGGGCGCAGCCGTCAACTTGCAAAGCTTGGCCGAGTTGTTGAGTAATGGCTGCAAAAATATTTTGGGGATCGAGACTCGATCGAATTGCCGTAGTAATAGTATTGACTAAAGCCTCGCGCTTGGCCAGCGCCCGCACCTGTTCGTAAGCCCGGGCTTGAGAAAGCGCCAAAGCCGCTTGGTCTGCCACCGTAATTACCAACTGTACCTCGTGGTCTTGCCACTGGCGCGGTCGATCAAACTGGTGCAGCGCCAAGACTGCCATCAGTTCCATTTTGTAAAACAGCGGTACGATCAAGCTCGATCGAATATTCGCAGCTTCGTAAGCCTGCTGTCGTTGCTGATTATCCCAGTTTAAAACTCGATCGTCAGTTTGGGCATCTTGAATCACCTCCACATCCAGAGTTTCCCAAACCAAATCCGGCAGCAAATCTGGGGAGAGTTCCGCAGCAGAAGCATCTCCGGGCATCGCTTCCTCATCGCCCCGCAACCCTTTAGTTTCTGCCTTCTGGTAAACGAACCACTCATCGGCCACTCGGCCGTCTTGGAACGGCCGCAGCAGACAGCAACTCACCTCAAACATCTGCCCGACACTTTCCACAATTCTTTGCAGCATTTGCTGGTAATTGGGAGCCGATCGGATAGTATTGGTAACGGCATAAAGCAGCGATTCTTGGCTCAAAGCACGGCGCAGTTCATTGGTGCGCGTTTTCAGAAGATTGTGAGTCTCAACAGCTTGACTGACAAGATTTATCAGCTCTTGAGCATCCCAAGGCTTGGTAACGTATTTGAATACTTTGCCAGCGTTAATAGCTTCAACTAAATCTTCAACATCCGTATAGCCAGTTAAAATAATTCGGATCACGTCGGGGTACTGAGCCGCCGTCAGGCTGAGAAACTCCGTACCGCTCATTTTTGGCATTCGCTGATCCGAGATAATCACCGCCACTTCTCCCTCTTTTGCCAAAATTTCGAGAGCAGCCGGGCCCGATTCGGCTCTGAGCACTTTGTAGTCTCGATGGAAGGTGCGGTAAAGCAAGTCGAGGTTATCCGGTTCGTCATCGACGATTAGAATCTTTAGCTTAGGATTTTCTTGGGAATTCATGCACCGTTCTCCTGTGCCCCGGGGCTGTTCGATTTAACAAGTCTGATCAAAGGAAGAATTCACCGATTTAAATTGCTGAAGTCATACCATTTTCGATTTTCGATTTTCGATTGCGAATGACTGAGGACATAAGGGTTGGGATTTTGCCTAGAGTGCCATTATTTTGGGAAAATGGTATCACAATAATTCGTGGATATGAAGTTGTTGTGAGTGTGCGAGGCAAGCATCAACCTTGATTTTTGATGTCTGGGTTTTCAATGCGGAATTCTTCTGAGCCACAGTTATCTGTCGTGCACCCCAATTTTATTATTTAATGATATTCACATAAACTCGTCTCCCGATAATTTTATTTCACCCCTTACCTTTATGCAGCAGGAGAGCAAACACTAATCTAGCCATTTTAACTGCCGTCTGCATATCTCAGAATACATAGGAAGAACCGTCCTGATTGTGAGGTGACTTGCCAAATTTATGTTTGGTCCTGGCTCCTGGGACTGTTTTATTTGGTATGTGAAAGCTGCCCGCAGCAAGATACAATAGACAACCAACATCTTCGCCTGTGTTTTTTCCCACAAGTAACAGCAACTTTAACAGTCAGCCAAGGATACCGACCACAATCCGGCCCCGAGCCCCTGACTGATATTCGGGGGTGGCTGACAGACCACAGAGGTGTCTGTGGGAGTGACGCAATTGCTGTACCATTTTAGTTAGACTTGCACTTTTTTCCCCGATCTCGGCATTTTTTGTGCCTCCTGCAGACCTTCGACAAGCCAATTACTGCGGCGAAACACCGCAAGCTCGAGCATCCATCTGTTAATCTTAGCTAGGGATGTACTCTGTGGAAACCGGTCAGTCGATTTTAGATTTTAGATTTTAGATTTTAGATTTACTCCACAGATGAATCGCGGAGCTTGAACTAGGGTCTAAAATTTTGATCTGTCCCCGACGAGTGTCGGTGGCGGATATCGGTTTTTGGGCAGGGTCAATCAGCTCGATCGAGGTTTTGAAGGTCTCGCTCGCGCGCAGCAGAGTATCGAACCGACGGGGAAAACCCCTGCAGACTGTTTCCAGGCATCCAAATTTAAATTGGAGGTTGGAAAAGTACCCCCTAGCTCAACAGGTAAGACCAATTCGATCGGGGACGGGCGATGGATTGCCCTGAACTGCTGAAAGCTGGGGTGCCAGGTCGGGGGGCGGCGGGGAACCTCCGACGCGCCAGCGCGCCCGGTGTTAGTCTGGTCAGTCGTTGAGTTTTTCCACTACCGCTTGACGGATAAATTATATTCGATCGGGTATTTCCCTAAGCAGAGAGCGGTAGGATTCCGGGAACCTGACGTTAAAACCTTTGTGATTGTTTTTAATACCTTGCCCGCTAAGCTGTCGCGCATTTAATTTGTAAGCTACTGTTTACTTAAACTCTTGTGATGCCGGCCGAAAGCCAGGGATCAAGCTTCAATTTAAAGGCAAAATAGCTTATCCACAAATCTAGTATTAGGGGATGAGTTTTATTTTTTCATAACTAGAGTATTAACTGCTAAAACTTTTTCATTTACCTCGAATACTACTTAAAGTCAAGCACAAAAAAATGTAATTTAATCTGGCTAATAAACTAGGCCTATAAGTTACGTTATAAGATCAGTATAACATCAGTGATTTTTCTAAGAGGGTAGCTTAGAAACCCGCGTAAAAAAATTAATATAGTGGCCTGGCATTGTGAATCCTTCATTTTTTTCCTCACCATCTCACCAACAACAAACTCCCGGACTTTCTGGTTTTTCGATCCGGGTGGCTGCGCCCAACGACTTAACGCAGCTAGCTGATATTTTAGCCATGAGCTTTCACTCCCGCGAGGGGTTTGTAGAATGGGTGTATCCAGTGTTGCGTTTGGGCATTTACGAAGATTTAAAAAATCGGCTGCGTTCTAAGGCAGAACATTACATTTGTCTGGTTGCTGAGCTAGTCTCGCGCGAGGAGGGAACGCAGAATTATAGATCGCACCGAGATCAGCGCATAACAGGAACAGTAGAAATGGCTCTACGTTCTCGCTTCCCTTGGCAAATCCCGACTTCTGACTATCCTTATTTGTCGAATTTAGCCGTTCACCCGGAGTATCGGCGGCAGGGAGTTGCTCAACAATTGCTTAGCAACTGCGAGGAGACAGCCAGAGAATGGGGATTTTCTGAGATTTACCTCCACGTTCTGGAAAATAATCACGCGGCGCGACAGTTGTACTATCAGGCCGGCTATCGCTTGCAACAGGTGGATTGGAATTGGACGGGTAGGCTGTTCGGCCAGCCGCGCCGCCTGTTTTTACGCAAGCAGATTTCGCTATCTTAAACTAAGTATTGGAATTGATCGTGGGGAATTGGGACTAAGCAGGAAAAAGGAAAAAATAGCTATCCGTGTATCTTTAACTTCCGAATTGTGAATCAATGGAATGGGAATGGGGAATTAGTGATGAATTTTAGTTTGCTCTTAAGCCCGATCGCACAACACATTAAAATTAGTTGGTAGTAAACACTTGAGCTACCAACCCTTGTGTACCTGGGAACACCTGAAAAACCCCATACACAGTTATCTCAACTCCGGTAGCCTCGTCGGGCGTAAAAACCAGTCAAGAATCACGGATGGTGCAACACAAATTGATATAACTAATCTGCGTTAATCTGTGTTTATCTCCCTGTATCTGCGGTGAAAAAAGATAAATTTTTCACCGTAAATAACAAGGAATTGACCCTGATTCACGCAGATAAAGATAATAGATTTATGAATAACCCCGAGGCTAATAGATTTGATATTATACCAAATCCGGGTTGAAGATACGTTGATTTTTTAGCCTTTTAGAGAGGAGCAAAAGGTAACTGTAAGAGCGATGTCAAGAGCCGATTGCTACAAAGTTTCTAACCCGGATTGAGTGTTGTGAGGAACGCCACAGAAGTTCGGATCTGCTGCGGCGTGTTGTTCGCCAGAACAGGAGACTTTCGCCGCCAATTCTAGAACTCAGAGAGATTTGGTAAGAAATCCGAGGAGCCGATCGCCCCGTTAATCCCAACCAGATTCGCTAAAACCCGATCGGTTCCTGCTACTCGCAGCAACGTACCGTTCGGAGTGGCGCTAAATTGCAACTGCTGGAAACTCACCCCACCGCTCAAAACAAACTTATCGACGCCTACCTCGAAGTTAATCACAGTATCAGTGCCGCCCTCACCATTCAACACAAATTGATCGCTCCCAATACCTCCAATTAAAGTATCGTCGCCCAAGTCGCCAAACAACCAATCGTCTCCAGCGCCCCCATTGAGCAGGTCGTTATCTTTACCGCCAGTCAGGGTATCGCTGCCGGCATCTCCGTTCATAGTATCTTGGCCTTCGTTGCCGTAAAGCAAGTCATCGCCGTCACCGCCGTTGATGCAGTCTTGCTGGTCGTTTGCGCCCACCGAGAAAGCCCGGTTATCAGCCCGATCGCCATAGATGGTATCGTTGCCCTCGCCACCGCAGAGTTCATCGCTGCCGTCACCGCCGTAAATCAAGTCGTCGCCCAGATCTCCGTTTATGAGGTCGTTAGCTTTACCGCCGTAAATCAAGTCGTTGTCTTGACCGCCACTGATAGTATCGTCACCCTCATCGCCGAACAGCACATCAGCACCGATGCCGCCAAAGAGCAAGTCCTGACCGGCAACATCATTAGCTCGACTTCGAGCGCCACCGTACATGGTGTCGTCGCCGCTGTCGCCAACAAGGGTATCAGAGCCGAGTTCGCCCCAAATCAGGTCATTATCTTTGCCACCCCAAACACAATCATTGCCTTTACCTGCTTGCACGGTATCATTACCGTGGCCGCCGCCGATGATGTCGTTGCCGCCGTCGGCAAAGATTAAGTCTTGTTCGCCGAGATCCCCGATGGACTGGGAACTGCCACTGTCGCCGAGCAGAGTATCAGCTCCTTCGCCGCCGTAGAGGGTATCAGAGCCTAATTGACCGTAGATGATGTCATTGCCTTTACCTCCGTAAGCGCGATCGTTATCTTTGCCTGCAACCAGCGTATCGTTGGCTTGTTGGCCGTTGAGGAAGTCGTTACCGAAGCCTCCGTACAGCAAGTCGCGTCCCTGGGAGTCGCTGGCCCTTCGATCGCGGATGCCCCCAAACAAGCTGTCGGAGCCGATGCCACCAAACAACGTATCGGAGCCGAGTTCGCCCCAAATGAGGTCATTTTCTTTACCTCCAAGGGCAATATCGTCACCTTTGCCGGTATGGATGGTATCATCGCCCTCGTTGCCGTTAATGAGGTCTGCACTCTCGCCTCCGAAAATCAAATCGCGAGCATCGTCAGGACTCTGGGAGTTGTTCTGGCCGGTGTCTCCGAGAATCGTATCCGCACCTCGATCTCCAAACAGGGTGTCAGAGCTTAAGTCGCCGGCAATCCAGTCGTTCTGTTTGCCTGCAAATACGATATCGTTGCCCTCGTCTCCGTAAACAATATCGGTGTCAATGCCCGCAAAAATCGTGTCATTGTCTTCGTTGCCGTAAATTTCGTCCGCGCCGTCTTCACCTAAAAGCAGGTCGTTGCCTTCAAAACCGACAATTTTTTGGTTGCCTTTGGTGTCTACGATGAAGTCATCGCCGCCGGTTCCTTTGGTGGTTTGTCCCTCTGAAAATTGTGAAATAGGCCCGACAAATCCAACTGCGGGTGGTTGCTGCGGGGGCGCAAAGTTAATTCCCGGTTTTTCAGTAATGGGCTGACACAAACAGTCGGTATCTGGTTCTCCGATCGGATTTGAGATGATCGGTGATGCCGGCGTTGGTGTGGGAGTTGGCGCAACCGGCCGCAAGATAGCGACAACAGTAGCGGGTGCGGGACTGGTGGCGCCGCTGTTGTCTGTGGCGCTGTAGGTGAAATTGGCTCCTGTAAAGTTACCTGTCGTGAAGAAAAATAGTTGCTGCAACTGTTGAGGAGTCAGGACTTGGGCTGGTGTCACTGGTAAACCACCGTTGGCTGGATCTCCTAAAAACAGGACTGCTTGGTCTGGTGAGGGGGGGGTGTTGATCGTGTAAGAGACGATCGACCCGTCGGGGTCGCTGCCTCCCAATCCGGTGACTAACTGGCTGCTGTTGGGCCCTAGGCTGGAGTTCGCATTGTTGGCAACTGGTGGTTGGTTGTCAGTTGGAAGTATGGCCGCAACAGTAGCGACAGCGGGACTGGTGGCGCCGCTGTTGTCTGTGGCGCTGTAGGTGAAATTGGCTCCTGTAAACTTGCCTGTGGCTTGGAAAAATAGTTGCTGTAACTGTTCTGGAGTCAGGACTTTGCCTGGTGTGACTGGTACGCCGCCGTTGGCTGGCTCTCCTAAAAACAGGACGGCTTGGTCTGCTGGGGGCAGGGTGTTGATGGTGTAAGAGACGATCGACCCATCGGGGTCACTTCCTCCCAATCCCGGCACCCGCGCGCTGCTGTTGGGGTCTACCGTGAAATTAGCATTGTTGGTTACTGGCGGTAAGTTTAGGGGATTTGGTGTGGGAGTTGCTCCTGTGGAACCGAGAGTAGCGGTAGCCAGGGAACTGGTAGCGCCGTTGCTATCTGTGGCGCTGTAGCTGAAAGTTGCTCCGGTAAAGCTACCTGTGGATTGGAAAAATAGTTGTCCTAGCTGTTCCGGTGTCAGGACTTGACCTGGTGTGACTGGTACACCACCGTTGGCTGGATCTCCTAAAAACAGGACTCCTTGGGCCGCTGGCGGCAGGGTGTTGATGGTGTAAGAGGCGATCGACCCATCGGGGTCACTTTTTCCCAATCCCGGAATTTGCGCGGTGCTGTTGGGCTCTAGGGTGAGGTTAGTATTGTTGGCTGCTGGCGGTTCGTTGGGAGTCGGTGTGGGAGTTGGTGTTGGAGTTGGTGTTGGTGCTGGAATCGGTATTGGTAATGGTGTGGGAGTGGGCGTTGGTACTGGTGCTGGAGTCGGCGGGGGTGTCGTTCCTGTTAAACCGAGATTTGCGTTAGCTGGGGGGCTAACTGCGCCGCTGTTATCTGTGGCGCTGTAGGTAAAATTGGCACCGGTAAAGCTACCTGTGGATTGGAAAAACAGTTGTCCTATTTGTTCCGGTGTCAAAACTTGACCTGGTGTCACGGCTACTCCGCCGTTGGCTGGATCTCCTAAAAACAGGATTCCTTGGGCCGCTGGAGGCAGGGTGTTGATGGTATAAGAGGCGATCGACCCTTCCGGGTCAGTTCCTCCCAATCCAGGCACCGGGGCGCTGCTGTTTGGCCCTACCGTGAGGTTAGTAGGTGTCGCGAA
>JACJNV010000387.1 GCA_014695175.1 Microcoleus sp. FACHB-DQ6
CCACACTTCATTTAGGTAGGAACCAACTGACGAGCCTACCAGAATCTATCTCCCGTCTCACCAATTTATCCGAACTTGATTTAAGTAGCAACCAACTGACGAGCCTACCAGAATCTATCACCCGTCTCACCAATTTATCCACACTTAATTTATTTGATGTACTTGATTTAACTCACAACCCCCTCGAAGATCCCCCAATTGAAATTGCAGAACAAGGTATTGACGCGATCCGCGAATATTTCCGTCACAAGCAAACAGGAGAATACAAACCGATTTAAAGTCAAAAGTGTTTGGCTTAATGGCTGATTATGAAACTTTCTGAGAATTAATGAAAATGGCGATCACAATTAGCCGATCGCACTTTAATTGCAGCTTTTGGCGATCGACTGTTGACTTAATCGCGATCGCACACCGCACCGTCTTGACTTTTGCAGCAATTTGTGATATTTTAACCTGCGTTCACCCGATATAAAAAAGATTTATCAATAAATCTTAAAGTTTTATTAAGTTTAGTATTATAATTTTGGTAACTTCCAACTAAGTATTTATTCTCACTATGATAGCGGATCAATTTCCTTGGCTGACCGCAATTGTCATCCTACCCCTCCTAGCTTCCCTCGCCATCCCTTTTCTGCCCGATACAGACGGCAAAACCGTGCGCTGGTATGCCCTAGGCGTAGGTATTGCAGATTTTGTATTAATGTGCTGGGTGTTTTGGACTCATTACGATCCGAGCATCTCTACTTTCCAAATCGTAGAACAATATCCCTGGATACCTTCTTTAGGCCTCAACTGGTCTGTTTCCGTTGACGGGCTCTCTGTCCCGTTGGTACTGTTGGCGGGATTGGTGACGACGCTATCAATCTTTGCAGCTTGGGAAGTCGATCGCAAGCCACGACTCTTTTATTTCCTGATGCTGGTGATGTACTCCGCACAAATAGGAGTTTTCGTCGCCCAAGACATCATGTTGCTGTTCATTGTCTGGGAACTAGAATTAATTCCGGTGTACCTGCTAATCTCGATTTGGGGCGGACAAAACCGCCGCTACGCAGCTACCAAATTCTTGATTTACACCGCAGGCGCTTCCATCTTTATTTTGATAGCTGCCTTAGCAATGGCATTCTACGGCGGAGGCACCCCCACCTTCGACATGGTAGAACTAGGCTTGAAGGACTACCCACTGGGTTTAGAATTACTGCTTTATGCGGGATTGTTAATTGCCTTCGGTGTGAAACTGGCGATTTTCCCCTTCCACACTTGGCTACCTGATGCCCACGGTGAAGCATCTTCTCCCGTGTCGATGATTCTGGCCGGCGTATTGCTGAAAATGGGCGGATACGGACTGATTCGCCTGAATTTGGAACTTCTTCCCCAAGCACACGTTTACTTTGCACCGATTATGGCGGTGCTCGGCGTGGTCAACATTATCTACGGCGCGCTGAATTCCTTCGGCCAATCGAACATGAAGCGTCGCCTAGCGAATTCGTCGATTTCTCACATGGGATTCGTGTTGTTGGGTATTGCTTCCTTCACGGATTTGGGAATCAACGGGGCGCTGTTGCAAATGATTTCCCACGGTTTAATCGCCTCAGTATTGTTTTTCCTGGCTGGCGTTACTTACGACCGCACCCATACAATGATCATGGACGAGATGGGCGAGATTGGGAAAGTCATGCCGAAAGTGTTTGCCTTGTTTACCGCAGGCGCGATGGCATCTTTGGCACTCCCCGGCATGAGCGGTTTTGCTAGCGAATTGTCCGTGTTTGTGGGCGTCGCAACTAGCGATATGTACAGCAGTTCTTTCCGCGCGGTGACAGTGTTCCTGGCTGCTGTGGGACTGATTTTAACGCCGATTTATTTGCTCTCGATGCTGCGACAGTTATTTTACAACTGTGGGAGACTAGCGGCTTGCGACCTTGAGGATCTAAATTTGCAGAATCAGAGAAACAATCTGGATGAAGCGGTTTGTTTTGGTAATAGTTGCGTTTTGCCTGGTGATGCACCGTTTATTGATGCTAAACCTCGGGAAGTGGCCATCGCATTTTGCTTTTTGATACCGATTGTCGGCATTGGTTTTTATCCCAACATGGCGATGCAAGTCTACGACGCGAAGACTGTGGCGGTGAACGCAGAAGTCCGCCAATCTTACATCCAAATCGCTCAAGACAATCCTGAGATTTATGCGAAGGGATTTTTGCTTCCCAAAATTGCCCAAGCTCCAAAAGTGCCGACTTTGGGCAAAATTACCGGGTCTGAATCTGCATCGGTTTTTGGCATTGTCAAATAATTTTATCCAATTCTGTTGGTGTTGAAAATTGGGCGATCGCTTTTGTCAAAGGGCGATCGCTTTTTTCTTATCGCTGAATTTCTGAAATAATTTGCGCCAGATTCTCCCTAGCATATCCCACCTCAAGAATCGATTGATCCTCCAGTTCAGAGGCAACTTTATTCAAGATATTTAGCGGTTCTTCAGAGCCTGTCGTCTTCAAAAACAACAGTTGCAACCGATTTTTTAATAGTGCTAAAATAGAGCTACTTGGTTCGCCTTTATCCCCTTTCCGTTTAGCAATGTTGATGCTCAATTTGTGAGTTTTCAACAGCCGCATTCTTTCTATTCCTTGGGTCTTAACCGTCTCCAAAACCTCCGCTCGAATCTGCTCGACTAATCTTTCGGTCACATATTGCACGATCAAAGGCTGAAGCATAAAAACCGTTTCCCCGCCCTCACTAATTTTTTCAATCAGCGAGCGACGACCCAGAGAATCGAGATTTTTTAGCAAATCGGAAAGCGATGAATTGGCAAACATCTGCTCTCGTAAAGTTGCCAGGGAAATCTGGCTTTGAGCAATAGCAATCCAGTAGGCAATATCTTGTTCGGAACTCGACATTCGATCGAACTGCTGCGCCAGCAAATTGCTGATATGTTCTTCAATAAATAACCCCGTTGCTTCCAAAAGCTTTAAAACATTTCCCTCGAAAAACTCGTTAATTGTTGTCGCTACAATCTTTAATGCTAACAGATTGCCTCCGTACCGGGACAACAAGATTTCCAACTCTCGATCTTGAGCCGACAAACCTTTTTCTTGGAAAATTTTCCGCGCTATTTCCTCGGAAATAGCAGGTTTTAAAGACCGCACTTTTTCTCCCGCCAGCAAAGCCAGTTCCGTAGGTTCTTCCGAACTAACTAGCAGTAAACAACTATTGTGATTGACCTCACACAGCCGGACAATTAAATCTCGATATCCTTCGTAGCCTTCCCGGTAGTGTCCCGCTAATTCTTCGGGTCTGAGAACCGCTTCAAAATCGTCTAAAATTACCAGACAGCGGTGTTTCCGCAGATACTCGACCAAGCGCGAAATTTTGCTGTTGAGGTCGATGGGTACATCGGGTTTTGGTTGGTTAGAAAAAAGTTGAATTAAGCTCCCTAGGAAGTCGGATGGTGCTGGTGCCGATCGCAGCGATCGCCAAATCACAAAATCAAACTCATTTTGTACCTGTTTTGCCAACTGCACCGACAGAGTTGTTTTGCCGCTACCAGCCAAACCCAGCAGTGCTACCAGGCGACAATTATCTGATACAATCCACTGCTTTAAAGTAGTTAATTCTTCAGTCCGTCCGTAAAAAACCGAAACATCCGGTGCTTGGCCCCAATCTTCCTGTCGGTGTCCGTAAGCGTTGCCCTCGGAGAGGATCGCCATCTTCAATAGAGAGCCTTTACCTCGACTAAAATCGCTCGTTCCCTGATCGGTGTGGTATGAAAACAGCAACTGATGCCTCAATTCCGAAAGCTTTCCAGGGCCGTTCCCCCCGATCTGAAACTTTTTGTAAACTTCGCCGAGTCTTTTGCGAACGGCGATGTCGCTAATGCCAAGCTTTGTGGCGATCGTCGCCGTAGATTGACCGTCGAGAGCCATCAACACAGTTTCTAACTCGGCATCTGTGACGCCGCGCTGTTTGGCGATCGTTTGCACAAAGTTTTGAGGAATCGGAGTAGTCAAAGTAGGAATCTCGCCTATACTAAAAAAATCTATCTTCTATTATATTGTGTGAGTTCTCGCGGGCGAGCAATTGAATCGAATCTACCAACGTTCAGCTTGCTTTTTGTTGTTTGGGCAGTTTTAGATATTTATACCCAATTATCAATTGTGAGACCAGTTAAAAAAAATGCAACTGTAGGCAAGCTCCAAACCAATACGCAATTAGTCATTCCCAATTCTTCAATTTTTTAATTCTTCTATTCTTCAATTCTTTAATCTAAGATGGTATGAGGAACGGGGAGTTGCTATTTCCCACCCATAAAACCTATTGTAGAGTGGAGGCGCGGCGCTTAATTTATAGCACCCAACCATAAATCTCCAACCGCACCACAACCCACCGCGAACCAAAAACCGGGTAAATTTACAATTTTTGAAAGCAGCGCTGTATCAGCCAAAAATTGTCGCACTAGCGCGGTATTCTTGGGTCGAAAGCAGCCGCCAACTCCCATCACCCACAAGTTCCAAAACCTGCTGGTGATATTTCACTAAACTCACTCGGTGGCCGACACTCACAAACGTAGTTTTAGTGGCTTGCAACTGCTCGTATAAATGTTGCTCGTTCTTCAAATCCAAAGCACTTGTCGCCTCATCCAAAATAGCGTATCTAGGTTCCGTCAATAACAATCTAGCAAAAGCTAAACGTTGCTGTTCTCCCAGCGACAAAATCTCACCCCAATCTAAATCCGCATCAAAACCGCCCAATCTGTCTGGCAAATCTGCTAAATTTACTGATGCCAAAACGCGGCGCAATTTTTCCTCATCCACCTCGCTGCTGGTATTGGGATACAAAAGTTGCGATCGCAAACTACCCAAAATCATATAAGGACGCTGCGGCAAAAACAGCATTTCCCCCAATTCCGGCCGCGCCAAACGGCCCGTTCCCGAGTCCCACAAACCCGCAATTGCCCGCAGCAAAGAACTCTTCCCAGCACCGCTTTGCCCGACAATTAACAGTCCTTCACCGGGCTGCACTGCTAGCGACAAATCCCTAATCAAAGTCTTTTGATGTTTCGGAGTATCTAAAGTAACGTGTTCCAGTGTTAACTGAGAATCTACTACTACATCTATAGCAGTTCCTCCGGCACGAGATACCGCTTTTTCCGCTTCGAGAGTATCTGTAAATACAGTCAAACGATTGATACTAGCGGCAAAAGAACTCAGCGGCTCAATCTGAGTTACGATCACAGAAAAAGCCCGCAAAACTTGACTGAAAGCAAAACCAGCTTGACTGATATCTCCAAACTCGATTGTACCACTTCGATCGGCAAAATAAGTTGGAGCCAGAAACAAAGCCGGAATAATCACAACAGCATATCCGTATCCAGTTGTGAAATAATCCAAGTTCCGCTGCCAACCAATTAGCAAATTAAAATTGCGGAATACTTCCACAAATCGCTGCTTTATTTGAAATGATTCTTGCTCCTCCCCTCCATAAAAAGCAATAGATTCGGCGTTGTCGCGAATGTGAACCAGTCCGTAGCGAAAATTTGCTTCTTTTTTAAGTTGCTCAAAATTCAAAGGTACTAATCTTTGACCAAAAACTAGAGTAGCGGTCGTGCCCACAATAGCATAGATAATCAGAAAAATCGAAAGTTCTTTTGAAATAGACCACAGGATACCAGTAAAAGATATAATATCAACTATTGAACCCAGGATGATCAGCATAAATGACAAACTTGTCCGGGTAAAAGAGCGGACATCTTCGGAAATTCGCTGGTCTGGATTGTCGATTTCCTTGTGTGAATTTATTTCGTAATAAGCCCGATTCTGAAAATACTTATCGAGGAACTTATTAGTCATCCACTCCCGCCAGTAGAGACCCAATTTATCTTGGGTATAGCGGTAAATTACCACAATGGGAGTGCCTACGACAAAAACGCTCGCATAGACAAAAAGATACTTCCAATAATTGAGCTGGTCTTTCTTTGCCAGTGCTGTATCAAAAAAGTTACTGACGTAGCTAATTATGACATTCAGACCGCTGACGGATAGGGACAATAACAGCAATAAAGCCAATAAGGCCCACGATTGCCACTGCGGGATTAATCTGCCTTTGAAAAAGACAAAAGCGCTGAAAGGAAGAATTAACATTAAAGCCACGATCGCAATTGCGGGGGAATTAATAATTTCTTTCAACAAAGTAACTAAGCCTGCCGCAATACTATTGACAAATTCTGGAAATAAGACTTGAGTACCCAAACATACAGCGCTGACGATCACAAACATCGCAGCGAAGAGAAATATCAACAACAGCGCTACTAATCCTAAAAAGATTCTGCCACCCCCAGGCTCTAAAGGATAAAAGTAAGGTTGAGCGATCGCAATAAATCTCTGCCACAACTGACGGTCAAATCGATTCATCTTTGCTGTTTACAAAACTACTTTGACTGTTCTAACATATCAAGTCTTGTGACAAACTGCAGCAGTAATTTATTTTGGAGTTTAGCGAAAAAATTTGTCTCAGCCAGAGACGGAAACTTGTTTTCCGAGTTAACTGGTGGAGAGAAAAAATTGGGAGCTTAGTTCAAGCTCTTAGATTCATCTGTGGAGTCAATCCTTTAATCTCAAATCTAAAATCTCAAATCGATGGGATCAGAAGCAGTGGCGCTTTCGCCGGACAACTCCGACTGCAATTTGCTGCTGTAAAATCGCTGGCTAATTCCTAAAATTACTTGTTTCATTACCCAATACAAAACAGTAATTACTACAAAAGTTACAACCATTACTAAAACCGGACGCTTGCCTATCAAATCATTCATTACTGTGTTAACTAGCGCATCGGGGTTAGTAACAATGTCCCAAGTGTTGAAGCGGATAAATCGCCCTAAATAAATGCCGATCGCCGAAAGTGCGTGTATAGTTATCTCCGTTGCCAGGATAAATCTACTCCAACCCTGTTGCTTCAAATAGTAACCCAAATTCATCACCGACAGCACGTAAGCCCCAAACCCAACCAGCATAAACGCCAGATACTGCGGGATTAAAGCCAGAGTCACAGTCCACACCGAGTTCCCCTGTTTAATCTGCTCGATCAGGTGAATTATATCCGTTAAAACGTAGGGCGCATTGGGCAAAAATGCGATAAACCAGAAAAAACCGCCCCACCACCGGAGAGAGCGAACTCCGCGCTGCCGCAGTACCCAGATGTCTAAAGCCATCAGTGCCAGCGTAATCGCGATCGCCCCCAAAACGTAAGTTTTGCCCACATCTTGCACAATGTGCTTCAGATAGCCCAAAACAGAGCGCGTACTGGGCAAAAAAGTAGCGCCCAGGAGAAAGGCCGTACCCCACAGCAGCCAGCGCGATCGAGGTTTGCGAAACAGCCAAAAACTCAGGCCCAACGGTACTAAACTCAAAAACAAATTCCAAGACATCCAGCGGACATTGTGTCCCATTGCTTGCAGCGCTTCCAGGATTAATCCCATCATGTCAATTTTTATACAATTAAAGGTTTGATGCAGGACCGCTTCATTCGCAGCTTCCGTCTATTTTAGTCTTTAAGTTGTAGGGTGAGTCAGCTTATCGCTGCGCGCCTGAAAATCAACAACTGCTGACGCATACTAGCACTGTGGAGTCACTCTCAAATCTCAAATCGACTGACGCATCCTACCACTGTGGAGTCAATCTCAAATCTCAAATCTCAAATCGACTGGTGCACCCTACTGTTTATACACTTTGTCGATCGGAATCTCAATCTTAAAAGTCGTTCCGCATCCTATGGAAGAAATGCACTCAATCTTACCCTTGTGCTTTTCCACCACAATCGAGTGCGCGATAGACATTCCCAACCCCGTACCTTTCCCCACAGCTTTGGTAGTAAAAAACGGGTTAAAAATTCGATCGACTATCCCCTCGGGAATGCCCGTACCGTTGTCCGAAATTTCTACCCTAACAGTGTTCTGGGGGGTTACACCCGTAGAAATAGCAATCCGTCCACTCTTTGTCTCTGATTGTGGAAGCGATAAGTGGTGATATCGTTCTTCAATAGCATCAATTCCATTAGCAATAATATTCATAAACACCTGATTGAGTTGGCTCGCATAGCACTCCACCAGTGGCAGTTTTCCAAACTCCTTAATTACTTCAATTTCCGGGCGGCTGTCCCGACTCTTCAAGCGGTGCTGCAAAATTAACAAAGTGCTTTCAATTCCCACGTGAATATCGACCGGCTTCATTGCGGATTCATCCAGCCGGGAGAAATTTCTAAGGGACAACACAATTTGCCGGATGCGCTCGGTTCCTACCTGCATCGAACCCACAAGTTTTCTTAAATCCTCAGCCATGAAATCCAAATCTATCTCTTGAATGCGATCGACAATTTTTGAATTTGGTTCGGGATACTCCTGTTCGTAAAGAGTCACCAGATCGAGCAACTCTTTTGTATACTGGTTGAGATAATCAATGTTAGCGTGAATGAAGTTAACGGGATTATTAATTTCGTGAGCGATGCCTGCCACTAATTCCCCCAAAGAAGACATTTTTTCAGTTTGAATGAGCTGAGTTTGAGTAGATCGCAATTCCAGCAGCGCTGACTCTAAGTCTCTAGCTTTTTCTCTTTCTCGCCCCTCGCTTTGCCGCAGTGCTTCCTCTGCTTGCTTGCGAATCGTAATATCCTGGGAAACTCCTATTATTACCTTAGCCTGACCGTCCGCATTCCTACTAAAAATAGTATCCCGACTTTGCAGCCACAACAATTGACCGTCTGCTCCCCGTACCCGGTACTCAATTTCCTTAGTTTCGCCATCTTCAATTCCTGCAAAGCTTGCGTGATGTTTCACAATTTTAGGCAAATCTTCGGGGTGTATTAACTGAGGCATGAGTGACGAATCCATCGCTGTAATTTCGTCGCTGGTATAGCCCAAAAGCGCGAGCATTGAAGTATTAGTGTAGATATTTCGCTGTTCTTCCAAGTCGTAGAGATACAAAATACCGGGAGTAGCTGATGCTACTTTTTGAATAAACTGCTGGCTTTCTTGCAAAGCTAATTCAGCTTGTTTGCGATCCGTAACATCAACGGCGATGCCGTCCCAAAAACAAGCGCCGTTTTCTCTAGCTTCAGGACGCGACATTATCTGCAACCAGCGAATCTTGCCTGAAGGTAGCACCATCCGTCCTTCCCACTGCCAAGGTTGCAAAGTCTGGGCAGAAATAGCAACTGATTCGTCATGACTTTGGCGGTCGTCGGGATGAATCAAATTTCCTATCAAAGCCGCATTTTGCATAACATCTTCGGGTTCTAACTCAAAAACTTCTCGGCAAGCAGGACTTATGTAAGGAAAACTGGAAGAGCCATCTGCACGCAACAAAAATTGATAAATTATTCCCGGCACATTAGCAGACAGCTTTTGGAATTTTGCCTCGCTTTCCCGCAGTGCTTCCTCTGCTTGTTTGCGCTCCGTGATGTCAGTAATTGAACCAACCATGCGGACTGCTTTTCCAGATGCGTCCCACAAAGCTTGTCCCCGACTCAATATCCATTTGTAGGAGCTATTGTAGCACCAGCAGCGGTATTCGATGATGTAATGCGGCGTTTTCTTGTTTAAATGGTCTTGGAGAGCTTGCATTACTAAGGCTAAATCGTCGGGATGCGTGTCCCTGTTCAATTCGTCAAAGTAATCGAGAATCGGGCTGTGTTCGTCGTATCCGGTGATTTCCTTAAATCTATCGGACAGGAATAGTTCCCCTGTTTGCAAGTTCCAGTCCCAAATGCCGTCGTTGTTGCCTTTGAGTGCTAACTGCCAGCGTTCTTCAGTTTGCATCAATTGAGCAGTTCTCTGTTTGACTCTATTTTCTAGTTCTTGATTGAGCTGTTTGAGACTTTCTTCTGCCTGGTTGCGTTCGATTGCAATTCCGGCTAAATTCATGGTTGCTTCTATTAATTGCCGAGCAACAATTGGGGGGTGGCACGGTTGGGAATAATACATTCCAAAAGTTCCCAAAACTTGACCCTGAGATGAGAAAATAGGAGTAGACAAGCAAGATCTCAGTCCAAAACTCAAGGCTAAATCTCGATAATTTTCCCACAAAGGATCGCTGGCAATATCTGTAACGATCACCTGTTGGCGGGTAAAGGCAGCAGTGCCGCAGGAACCGACATCCGGGCCGATGGCTCTGCCATGAATAGCAGCATTGTAACTGTCGGGTAAACTGGGCGCGGCTCCGTGCAGTAAATGTTTGCCATCTGGAGCTAGAAGCAATATCGAACCGATGACATCTCTAGATTGCTGTTCGATAATTTCAACTAAGGTATTTAAAGTATTGCCAAGAGGAGCGCCCTTAGCAATCATTTCTAAAATTTGTTTTTGACCGGTCAACCAACTTTCAGCTTGCTTGCGCTCCGTAATGTCGCGGGCCACCCACAGAACCGTGTTTTCTTTCATTGGCGAAATGGTAGCGGCAAACCACTTTTGTACGCTGGCAATTTCCAGGTGATATTCAAAAGTACAGGTTTGATTTGTAGCGAGGGCGGTGCGAATTTGCTCCAGAAAAAATTCTGCCATTTCTGGATGGAATAAATCGCTGATTTTTTTATCTGCCAATTCCGCCGATGGCTTGTACAATAATTGGGGATTTGTCGGGGCAATTTTCAGGCATCGTCCCTCAAGATCGACCTCGAAAATTACGTCGTTCATGGCAGCGAACAAAGCTCGAAGTTCCGCTTCAGAAGCTTGCAGGGCGATTTCAGCTTGTTTGCGATCGCTAATGTCGCGCCCCACTCCTTGACACTCAATCCAACAGCCCGTACTGTCAAAAATCGCCCGATTCGTCCACTGCTG
>JACJNV010000388.1 GCA_014695175.1 Microcoleus sp. FACHB-DQ6
TTAAGAGTTTTCGCCCCTCTGCGTCCCCCGGTTTATACCTAAAAGTGTGTCTTAACTGTTTCACGATGGTAAAGGAGTTTAACCTTGACGATTTTAGTATACTACCAATACCAGCAATTCCTGATTTTTAGGAATGGATTTAAGAAATTAAAGCCGCCCTAGAAGGACGGGGTTTTAAACCCAATTTCCTGATAACCACCTATCCTGGATACAGTAGACCTGTTACCTGAGTCAAGTTAACAGACGTTTGTCCTGCTGACGACACTCACAAGCTTGATTTGCCACAACCCCTAGCCTTCACCCCAAGCTGACAAGAAGCCCATTATTCTCAAACGCAACATTTGTTCTTGAACACCTGGGTTTTAGCACATACTTGTACGTCCGGTGAGGCTGGCCACCACCGCCACTAACTCAGCAGCATCTACGGGTTTGGTCAAATGCATCTGAAAACCTGCTAATAGTGACTGCTGACGATCGTCATTCCGGGCATAAGCCGTCAGCGCGATCGCGGGTAGCCTACCGCCCCGCTGCGCTTCAACTTGACGCAACTTGCGGATCAGGGAGTAGCCATCCTCATCCGGCATCCCAATATCGCTCACTAAAACATCGGGGCTGCGATCGGTTGCGGTTTCGATAATGGTCAAGGCCTCCTTGACCGAAGCCACAGCCATGACATCAGCACCATACTTTTCGAGAATCGTGCTCAGCAACTCTAGCGCGTCAGCCTCGTCCTCTACCACTAAGATTTGTAAGCCTTCAAGGGTCGGCGAGGTCTGAAACCTCCCATTCGGCTCGACGAGCGGGTTTAATGGCTCTGGAGCGCTGGGTGGTAGATGGATAATCATCACGGGCAGTTTGACTGTAAAGGTCGTCCCCTGTCCTATCCCTGGACTCACTACCGTTACGGTTCCGCCATGTAATTCAACTAATTGACGCACAATGGCTAACCCTAAACCCAACCCCCCATAACTGCGAGTGGTCGTGCTGTCGTGCTGGCTGAAGCGATCGAAGACAAACGGTAGAAAGTCCGAGCTGATGCCTGCTCCAGTGTCGCTGACAGTAATTTCAACATGGGAATTAACCCGCTGCAAAAGAATGTGGACTCGCCCGTCTTTAGGCGTAAATTTGACGGCGTTAGAAAGTAGATTCCACACAACTTGCTGCAACCTATCGGCATCACCCAAGAGCGGACCCGCTTCAGAATCGAGTACGCTTTGCAGGCGAATTGACTTTGCCTCAGCCGCCAATTGTACAGACTCAATCGCCGATTCAATCACCGGCACGAGGTTGACAGGACCAACTCGGAGACGCAGTTTACCTGTGATGATGCGAGAAACATCGAGGATGTCTTCGATGAGCTGGGCTTGAGACTTCGCGTTTCGCTCGATCGTCTCCAAAGCGCGCGCCACCTTATCCTCACTCAGGTTTTTTTGCCGTAACATCGTTGACCACCCTAAGATCGCGTTGAGAGGAGTTCTGAGTTCATGAGAAAGAATCGAGAGAAACTCATCCTTGGCGCGGTTAGCTGCCTCTGCCTCTGCCCGAATTATTTGTTCACGCCTCAATAATTCGTCTTTGGTGCGATTAGACGCTTCGAGTTGGGAAGTGCGTTCCTGCACCCGTTGCTCTAGCTCCACATTAATCGCCTGGATACGGCGGCGACTATTTTCTAGTTCCTGGTTTGTAAGGGCAAGTTGAGCTGGACTGGGCGTATCGAGTGCCACTGGAATTAAGGGAATCAGTAAAAAGGTGAAGGTATACAAAGACCAAGCACCAGTGACAGCTTTGATCAGTCCTGAAACCCAATAAATGGGGTGCCAAAGTGTCACTATTTCCATCAGGTGCGTCGTGCCACATAAGGCAAAGATAAAAAAGAAACCCACCAGCAGTATCACCGTGTGGGCAGGCAGATCCTTACGCTCATTCGTAAAGTAAACAATGGCAACCGCCACCGAGAAATAAGCGAGGGTAGTCAAGGCATCTGACGTTAAGTGCAGCCAGACTAACCCCGGTTTCCAGAGGTAACAATGCCCGTGAGGAATGAAATTATTAGAAAAGAAGGTGCTCAAGAGGTCAGGCATATTAGTTTACGGCACTGTCAAGTTAATTTAGGGGGTGTCATCAATTCAACCAGATGACCGCAGCAGCCAGAAACATCGCACCCCGGAAAGTTCACCGCCCTACGGTAATAGCGTGTCGCGATAGCCTGATAGTGCTTGAGCTTGGGGAAAAAGTTCTCAATCAAAAGAGGGGCTCTGTACAATTGGGCATCGTAAGTTTCCAGGGTCTTGCAATTGCGGCGAGGTGAAATCACGGTGGTCTTCCCCTCGGCATTGAGGGGGTCAATCACACGCCGATCAGGATCATAGCCCTTGTTAGCGAGCAGTGTATCCGCCAGCAGTAATGGCTGCAGGTGGTCGGCTCTTGCTCGCGTCACCAGCTTGTCCGGGGGCGAGGTGAAACCCCAACGGATTGCCCAACGCATCCACGCGATCGCATGAATCTTGTTACTCAATCGCCCTTTGCTGCCTCCAATTGCTTCATTCCTACGCTCCTCAAAAAGCTCAGCAGAAAGATGTTTCTTTCAAGTGGGAAAATGCCTGAATTAAAACTAAGTGTACCGCCGGAAAATAGTGGGTAAATGTGCTTTAATATGTCAAAATTCGCTCCTAAAAACGAAAATCAAAAATGTTAGAGTATGATCGCCTGTTCCAAACAATCGAAGAATTAGTAATGCTGCACTCACCCAGCGGTGCGGAGTCGGAAATTAACCAGCGGTTGATGGAAAAATTCGCCGCCCTGGGAGTGAATGCTTGGCTCGATCGCGCGGATAATGCGATCGCCCTAATTAAGGGCCGCAATCCCGAAAAGTCGATCGCCATTACCGCCCACAAAGACGAAATTGGCGCCCTAGTTAAAACAATAGGCGAGAGGGGCCGCGTGGAAGTCCGCAGATTGGGCGGCGCATTTCCTTGGGTTTACGGCGAAGGCGTGGTGGATTTGCTCGGAGACAAGCAAACAATTAGCGGCATTCTCAGCTTCGGTTCCCGCCATGTTTCTCACGAATCTCCTCAGAAAGCTCAGCAGGAAGATGTTTCTTTAAAGTGGGAAAATGCCTGGATCGAAACTAAGTGTACCGCCGAGGAATTAGCCGAGGCCGGAATTCGACCCGGCACGCGGATGGTGGTGGGAAAGCACCGCAAGCGCCCGCTGCGGTTGAAGGACTGGATCGCCAGCTACACTCTGGACAACAAGGCTTCAGTGGCGATTTTGCTGGCTCTGGCGGAATGTTTGAAAGAGCCTGCGGTGAATGTTTATTTGGTAGCGTCGGCGAAGGAGGAGGTTGGGGCGATCGGAGCTTTGTATTTCACGCAGCGCCAGCCGTTGGACGCGCTGATCGCTTTGGAAATTTGCCCTCTGGCACCGGAATACCCGATTCGTGACGGCGAAAACCCGGTTTTGCTGGTTCAGGACGGCTACGGAGTCTACGATGAAGGATTGAACGCCCAATTGCGCGCAGCAGCGGCAGCATCTGATGTAGAGGTGCAGTTGGCGGTAATTAGCGGTTTTGGGAGCGATGCTTCGATCGCCATGAAGTTCGGCCACGTAGCCCGCGCCGCTTGTTTGGCTTTCCCCACCCAGAACACCCACGGCTTTGAAATTGCTCATCTCGGGGCGATCGGCAATTGCGCCGCCATCCTCAAAGCCTACTGTGACGAGCTTTCGGACGAGTAGAAAAAAAAGTTTCGCAAAGTAGTTGACAGATTGGGAAAGATTAGTTAAGGTAATAAAGGTGCGGAACACAAGCAAACGCAACGACGCGCCCCCATCGTCTAGAGGCCTAGGACACATCCCTTTCACGGATGCGACGGGGATTCGAATTCCCCTGGGGGTATTGAAAATTTAAGTCTGATATCAAAGTGATATCTAGTATGTGGGGTGGGCATTTTGCCCGCCCTTATTGCTATTCGGTTTAACATTAAGCTGATGCGTGCGATCGCCTTTTCGTTAGTTTGCACCATTGCCATTGATATCGAAGTTTTCTATAATGGGAATTTCTGAAGGTGAGGAGGCGACTATTCGCAGGTTTATATCAACTATGATTTGATTTTTATCAACAACTACATTTGCTTTTTTTATTAAGAATTTTATTGGTAAACAATCGCCCGCTTCAGGTTCGGGAGATGGCTGAGTTTTATATCCTGCGTCCTCCAGCCATTCACAAATCTTCCTCCAGTTTTCTACCTTTTCATCAGCTTTACCTACAAGATTTTTTACATATTGGTATAAAGTATTACAGAAATATACCGCAATTCCCTTGGGGTTTTTACTGAGCCTTTCGGCAATTTCGGCGGGACTGTAGCCGCAGAGTAGACCCCGTAGATGTTGTTTCTCTGTGGGCGTGAGTCGCTTTCCCTTGGCGGATGCTAGGTCTGTGTAAAGAGTTTCTAAGTCCCAGTCGCGGGCAGCTTCGGAGAAGCGATCGTTAGAGGATGCCATTACAGGGGATAGGTTTCGGGATTTTTTATAACCAAAGTCTAACACGATTCCTAATGCTTATTAGTTTCTTTGTTAAAGGTAGTTAGATTAGGATCAGGGAAAGCAGGATCGTGATTAATTTTACACCTGGAATCGGGGAAGGCTCACTGCTTGCGCGGTAGAGTTGTCTGCTGGACAGAGTTATCAACACAAACTCCTCATAATTAGGTATTTACCCGTAAATGTTTAACCACGAATACAAAAAAGAGGCACAAGAGAAACTGCGCCGTGCAGTAGAAAACTACCAAAGAGATTGTGAGTATTTACAAAATGCCGCTGGAAGTCTTTATCAAACGCGAGTTAATCGTGGGGTTGAGATTATCCAACTCTGCGAAAAGTACATTAACACGTTGGCCAACTCGCCAAAAGAGTTTAGCAAAGTCGTTACAAAACTGAAGTTTCAGCTCAAGGAAATTACTGGCAAAGATTGGGATCTAATTTATTCGGCTCATAACAGCAATGTAGCAGCAGCAGGTGGTGCAGGAGTCATGGCAGGAGCAGGAGTTGCCTGTTTTGGGCCAGCAGCAGCAATGGCAATTGCCACAACTTTTGGAACAGCCTCAACAGGTACTGCGATTGCTTCTCTTTCCGGTGCAGCCGCCGTTAATGCTGCTTTAGCCTGGTTAGGAGGTGGCGCTCTTACTGTGGGTGGTGGCGGTATGGTGGCTGGAAATGCACTGCTGGCACTAGCAGGGCCGATTGGCTGGGGGATTGGTGGTGTAGCTTTGGCTGGTAGTGCTTTTTGGACAAGTAGCGAGAATGAGAAAATTGGGAGAGAAGCTACTAATCGCGCTATTGAAATTGAAGGTGACACAGCTAAAGTCAACATAACCAAGAAAGAAGTCAATCTTCTGGAGGGGGAAACTGTCAAACTAGCTAACTTGATTCACAGTGGACTGCAAGATTTTAAGCAGAATGCACCTTTGAATTACCTGGATTTTAGCCCATCTCTCAAAAAAATGCTGGCGAACTTAATCAATTCCATTAATTCGCTGAGCGAGTCACTTAAAAAGACCGTAGACCTGAAAATGTAATTATAATTTGGAGTGCAGCATTATCCTCTAGCAATTAGGGAGTAATGCTGCAATTTTTTAAGCATGGAAAACAGAGAAGATAGACATCTAACAACTCAATTCGTTGCGGCAATAGTAGCAGAGGAAAATCTGCGCCATGCAGAACAGCTTGCCACGGAACTCAGTAAACAAGACCGAGCTTTTTTTGTAGCGATCGGAGAGATTGATAAAGTTCGTGATTTTGTAGGTAGCCCCGAAAAAATTCTGGGAAACACAAGCACAAAACACGGTGAAATAGCTGAGCAAGTGGAAGTTGGTATTCGCAATGCAAAATCTATTTTGAACTCCTCTGAAACTCGCGCTACTTTTGAGGGAGTGGGTAGAACAGCACCGGAAGATTATTTAATTGATGGTATTAAAGTACAGTCTAAATTTGTGAATGGGGTTGGCAATAATTTAGACCACGTTCTCGACCACATGAAGAAATACGAAAACTTTGGCAGAGATGGGTCATATTACCATATCCCTAAAAACCAATATGAAATTATTGATAAAATATTGAAAGGGCAACAAGTCGAGGGAATAACAAGTCGTACTGCTCAAAAAATACAAGAAAAAGCTCAAGAAATAGAGCAGATGTCTGGTCGTCCTTTCAGTCAGACTGTTCAAGCTGGATCGTCTAACTATGAAGATGTGCAAATAGGCAAAGTTGACGATACGCTAGACCGCAAAGAGCATGAATTAAAGCAAGAACACAAACAAATTAAGGATGGGATACGCTACGAGGCTCAACCTACTCTGGCTGATTTTGCTAACGTTGCTGTTAAAGGCGCAGTTATTGGTGGTAGTATTCGATTTGCTACTAAGCTTTACGCTAAGTATAAGCAAGGTAAAAACGTTTTTAAGGGTGAGTTAACCCCCGAAGACTGGCAAGAAATTGGAATTGATACCGCAAAAGGAGCTGCACTTAGTGGTATATCGGCAACAGCTATTTATGGGTTAACCAATTTTACCCAAATCTCTGCACCTTTAGCTGGTGCTTTTGTTAGTGCAGGCTTGGAAGTTGCTAGTTTAGTCGGTAGTTTGAATCGAGGGGAAATTACTGGCGATCAATTCGTTGAATTAAGTTTATTTGCTTGTGCTGATTCAGCCATTGTTGCTGCTGGAGCTACTATCGGACAAGCTTTGATTCCGATTCCTGTTGTTGGCGCTGTCATTGGTGCGGTCGCGGGTCGAATCGTGACTGGTTTTTGCAAGCAGTTATTGGGGGAAGACACTCATCTTGCTCGACAAGTAGAACAATATTATCAGCAGTCCCTCGCTCAAATTGACCGAGCTTACAAGGGAGTTGTTGCTAATCTTGTTTCTACCTACGAACGACTGGGCAATTTAGCAGAAGCAGCTTTCGATCGTAACTTAAACCTTGACTTGAGATTGCAAGCTAGTATCGAATTAGCTGAAGCCTATGGCGTTCCTGATTCCAAGATTATTCACAATGTAGATGAGCTTGACTGTTTTATGCTGGGTTGAGCGAATACAAAGGAAATCAAATTTAGTATTGTTAACGCAGATTTAGTATAAGGTGCGCTTCGGCGCACCCTACAGAAGCAATTATCAATCGCGCGACTTCAGCAACGGTTCAATCTGCAGCCTTTGAAACTGCTATTCATCCGCCAAAGGCTGATAAATTTTTCTATCGCCCGATTCATTGCAATAATCCCACAAACCATTGTAACAGTGCCTGTCGTCGTCCCAACCCGGATGATTGACAATCGGATACAAGCAGATTCCCTCTATCGGAACTCCTGCTTTCATCGCCACCATTACCTCAGTGCACACATAATTAAACCAGACAGGTCTAAAATCGTCTTCAGTGCCTGTTTCTGCTATGAATAAGGGGCGACGGTAGCGCTCAAAAACTTCTTGCAGCATTTCACCAAACGGGCGGTACAGCGGAGCGGTGTATTTCATCGGCTCTTCATTGTGAATCCACTGATGGCGATCGTAATAATTCACCCCAATAATGCGGACTGTGTAAATGCCTTGATCCTGCAAGCGTTGTTAGTCGGCTGCTGCAAATTTATCGTGACCCGTGGCGGCTGTGACATCGAGGCGTTTTCCCGATCGCAATCTCTGGGTGGAACATTCAAATCCGCCCATGAAAAAACTTTGAAACATCAATCGGATGGGTAATGGGGCATTCAGGTTTGTAGTCAGGACTAAATTCCTTAGATTTCAATCATAAAAAACTCAAGTCCTTACTACAAACGGTATTTTTGTAAGAAGTATATCGATCGGCAAAAACTCAAAATGAAATCAGAAAAAATCTGAGATTTTCACTTTTTCCTTGACAAATCACCAATTAGCATTGAGTAATAGCTTGCGGCTGTGAACTGTCTTCGGAAATATCCGCGCCGAGAGTTGCCGCCGCGATCACCTCTAGGGGAAACTTGGGAGTGCGATCGGCATACAGCAAACCGTTAGCTTCTTGGTAAGTATCGGTCAACTGCGTGTAACAAAATCCACTGAACATTTCCACTTGGTTTACCACCTTCAGCAGCGCAGTGTAGCGCCTTTGCAGTTCCTGGGTGTCCGACGCGCGTACGTAGCCCCAAACCCTGTAAAAATCGGGGTTTTCGCGGCCAGCGCAGGCGATGCCACCGAATTCTGTCAGCATCATCGGCTGTCCTTGGTGCGGGTGGCCGTCGAGGGTGAGGATGCGCCCTCCCGGACGCCCGCGATCGAACAAATCCGCTAGCTGGACTTCGGGCCCGTAGCGCTTGGCTAGGGTGTGCGGATTGTTGTCGTAGTCGTGAATAGCCAGGATGTCGGTATCGATGCTTTCCCAACCGTCGTTACCGATGACGGGGCGAGTCGGATCGAGGGTTTTGGTCAAGAAATACAGCGCTTGCACGTAGTTGCGGTGGGCTGCTGCTTCGACTAAATTCGGAACTCCCCAAGATTCGTTAAAGGGCACCCAGACTACGATACAGGGGTGGCTGGAGTCGCGGTCGATGACTTCCGTCCACTCCCGCGTCAGCCGTTGAACGGCTTTGGGAGTGAAGCGGTAGGCGCTGGGCATTTCTTCCCAAACTAAGAGCCCCAGCACGTCAGCCCAGTACAAAAAGCGGGGGTCTTCAATTTTTTGGTGCTTGCGGACGCCGTTGAAACCCATTGCTTTGACTAATTCGACATCGTGGCGCAAAGCTTCGTCGGAGGGGGCGGTCATCATGGTGTCGGGCCAGTAACCTTGGTCGAGCACCAGTCGCAAATAGTAGGGGCGGCCGTTTAGCATGAAGCGATCGCGCTGGATGCTGACCGTCCTCATGGCGGTATAAGATTTAACCTCGTCGAGCAGTTTGCCGTCGGCCCACAACTGCACTTGAGCATTAATTAGCGTCGGTTTTTCGGGACTCCACAGCAATTCGTTGCGGTAGTCGTCGATACCAGGGTCGGAGAGCGCGATGCGGCGGTGGATTTCGCCGTTGATGACTTCGTAGGTGTCGTTGACCAGCAGCATACAGCCGATCGACAGTTTAACTTTAACCTGGATTCCCGACTGGCGATCGCCCGCGACAAACGCTTCAAAACCGATTTCCCAGCGTTCAAACTGGGGAGTCCAGCGGATGCGCTGGATATAAGTGTGAGGCACCAATTCTACCCAGACTGTCTGCCAAATGCCGGTCGTGCGCGGATACCAAATATTGTGTGGCTCTATTTGCCAGTCTTGCTTGCCGCGCGGTTGCTCCAAATCTTGCGGGTCGTCCTGGGCCCAGACTGTCACCCGCTGCGGCCCGTTGGGGTTCACAAGTGCTGTAATGTCTGCGCTGAAAGGAGTGTGTCCGCCTTCGTGTTCCATGACAAACTGACCGTTCACCCATACGCGGGCGCGGTAGTCTACGGCCCCAAAGTGGAGGAGAGTTCTTCCTTCTGTATGGGGTATGTCAAATTCGCGCTCGTACCAGCAGTTGGGGTGAAAATTCGTGTCCCCGATCCCACTTTTTGCCGATTCGGGAGCAAACGGCACTTCTATAGTGTGAGTCCACTCAGAAATATCGATCGGCTGCACGCAGCGTCCCGCGTCATCATAAGCAAATCTCCACTGACCATTGAGACAAATCCAGTTGCTCCGGCGCAGTTGAGGGCGGGGATAACCTGTTTTCCGTCCTTGAACTGTGACCTTACTATCAAGAGTTGCAGACTCTTCTATCTCGCAATTTTCTAATTCTCTTCCTAACCAACTCATCGGCACATCTACCTGAAGTTATATATATAGGTTAGCCACAATTACCACCACTTTGACAAGTTTTTTGCTGATTAATTTGCAAAAGTTCTGCACCTTAATACAGGCTCATCTGAAGGCTCTCTTGTGCTGAAGTCATTAGTCAGAAGAAAGAAGAATAAACCAGGAAGATTTTTCCTATTCCCCCCTCTCCCCCTCTCCCCCTCTCCCTCTAGCTAGCAAGACTGTGCAAACCTCCTAACGGTTCAGTTAGCTCACTTTTGAGAGAAAAGTCTTCTGCAAACGGCAAACACTGAAATATTTGCTGTAGTCCCGTGAGTTCAAAGAGAATTCTAACTTGTTCGCTCATGGCAGAGATCAAAAGTATACATTCGCTGTCCCTAACTAATTTCACGATCGCCACTACAGCCATTAACTCGGAATTTTTTAGGAAATTTATTTTTGAGAAATCCAGCATAAGAATTTTCCCACCGCTTTCAATGAGGCGCTGTATTTCTTTCTGAAACTGAGCAAATTGAGAATTTTCCAAAACCTCATGAGACAAAACAATTTTAACTAGAACGTTCATTTTTACCTCAGTGCTTGTTTGAATTATTAAATAACTTTTGATGAAAACCGAGTAAGGTGCTCGGTGGGCACCTTACCTTTTTACCCGTAACTCGCAGCTTCCAGCTACTTGCTAGCAGAGTTGCCGTTACCGTTGCCGTTGCCGTTGCCGTTGTTGACAGCAGCGACTTCTAGAGAAGCTGCGGCTGGGCGAGGGGGGGTAACTGCATTGGAGGAGCTTACATTAGAGGCCGAACCGTTAACATTTTCTACCAATTCAATTACCGGCTTGGTAGTAATTTGTTTGTAAGTTGTCAGAGCTTGAGCGACAACTTGATCCATGTTGTAATACTTGTAAGTCGCCAGCCTTCCCACGAAAGAAACTCCCGGAGTTGCATCAGCCAAAGCCTTATATTTCTTGTAAATTTCGGCATTCTCTGGACGCGGAACCGGGTAGTAAGGGTCTCCCTCAGCTTGGGGATATTCGTAGACAATGCTAGTTTTTTGATGCTCTTGTCCGGTGAGGTATTTAAACTCCGTGCAGCGAGTATATAAATGCTCGTTGGGGTAATTTACGACTGGTGCTTTTTGGTGTACGGGTACGTTCAGTGTTTCGTGCTTGAATTCCAAGGAACGGTAAGGAAGTTTGCCGTAGCAATAATTGAAATAGGTATCGACCGGCCCGGTGTAAATCATTTCTCCGTAAGGGATAAAACCCTCAATCTCGCGGTAGTCGGTATTCAGCATCACCTTGATGTTTGGGTGAGAAAGCATCTTTTCAAACATCCGAGTGTAGCCGTGCAGCGGCATTGCTTGATAGGTATCGGTGAAATAGCGATCGTCCCGGTTAGTGCGAGTGGGTACGCGCGCAATCACTGAGTTGTCTAGTTCCGACGGGTCCATTCCCCACTGTTTGCGGGTGTAGTTGCGGAAGAATTTCTCGTAAAGTTCGCGGCCGACTTTGCTGACAACTACATCTTCGGAAGTGCGAATGTAATCCTTTGGTTCTGCTACTTTCGCGAAGAAATCTTCTACTTCAAATGAGGTGAGATTCAGTCCGTAAAGTTCGTTTACGGTGTTGAGATTGATCGGAATTGGCAGCAGTTGACCGTCAACGCTGGCTAGGACGCGGTGTTCGTAGGGCCGCCACTCGGTGAAGCGCGAAAGATACTCGAAAACTTGGCGCGAATTGGTGTGAAAAATGTGGGGGCCGTATTTGTGTACGAGGATGCCGTGGTCGTCGTAGTGATCGTATGCGTTGCCGCCGATGTGGTTGCGGGTATCAATTATCAGGACAGTTTTTCCAGCTTCATTTGCTAGTCTTTCGGCAATGACGCTACCTGCAAATCCGGCTCCGACGATTAAATAGTCAAACATTGAAACACCTCTAATTGTGGGTAAGGGTAAGGAATAATTGGTAATTGGAGATAAAGCGAGGAGTGTTGAGTGTTAATTTTTGAAGCCGTAAAGTGTAACTCTTTAAATTCAACCTCAACATTCCTAACTTAAAACTTTGATCCGGTCTTCGGCTTTCTGCCGTTTCTGGTCTATCGCACTTTCGATCAACCCCAGCATTTCGCCCCAGGTATTGTCCCAAGAATTGTCTGCTAAAAAGGCGTCTACTTCACTCAGCCACTTGGTGCGAACGTCCGAACTTTCGCTGAGGATTTCTTGGGCACAAGCAACGAATTCTTCAGAATTGCTAGCAATCCGAACCAAGCCCTTTTCTCCGTAGGGCCGCACCACGTCGCGGATAGGAGTAGAAATCACAGGTTTGCCGGCAGCGAGGTATTCTGGAGTTTTCGTCGGACTAATAAACTTAGTCGATTCGTTGATCGCAAAAGGCAGCATTGCGATATCCCACCCGCCAAGATACGCTGGCAGTTCTTGATAAGATTTCCCCCCGAGATAGTGGATATTTGGGTGGGTTGGCAGAGTTGTCGGAGCGATTTTCGCCACCGGGCCAATAATGACTAAATGCCAGTCCGGCCTTGCTTGGGCTATGTCCCCCAGCAGTTTGATATCCATGCGTTCGTCTATAACGCCATAAAATCCCAAACGCGGGTGAGGAATGTCTTGTTGATCGGCCGGTTCTTGTGAAAGATTCCTGGCGGTCGCAAAGTGTTCTTTTTCGATGCTGCTGGGGAAGGCGTGAATGTTTGGGTGCTGGTGCTGCTTGGCTTCGTAAAGGTTGTGTCCGCCTGTAAATACTACGCTGGCGCGCTTTAATAGTTGGTTTTCATTGGCTTTTAAATCGGGGTGTGCGCCTTTGAATGCCGACAATTCATCCATGCAATCGTAGACTACAGCTAGCGGCTTTAAGTGGTTTGTGAAACTCACAGCCATTGGTGTGTAATACCAGAGGATGTACTGGCTGATTTCGGCCGCTCGAAACAAATCATCTAGCATGGCTTGCTGAGCAGTTTGTGCTGTTGCTTCGCTGGTTCCTTTGGTCAGGTGCGGTACTATTACCCAGACTCCGCTTTCGTGGATGCTGACATCAAGCCACCAATCTGTAGCCGCGCTATACATCGGTTCTTCTACAAAGAATACGCGACGACTTTTCGCACAACGACTTAAGAGATGTTGCGGACGCTGATAGACAAAATTCCACCGCAAATGAGACAGGCAAACTAAATCTGGTGCATCTAAAGCCTCAGTTTTTGATAAGTTGGCGCGCAATGCGGGCGAGGAAGCAAATTGAGAGGGCGATTTGGCTGGATCTATAGAGGTAAATCGGATCTCCCATGCTCGCTCTTTATTGCTATAACTATTGTTTACTGAGTTTTCTGGGGGCGACATATTAGCCTCTGGAATTTGTCCATGAAAATTTGTCCGTTAAAATTTGTCAATAGGATATATTTCTCAGCATTCTCTTACTGAAACTCGCAAGCATAAATCTGAGAACTTTTATTGACTAGCAAGCGCCGCATTCAGTGCGCCAAACAAAGAAACTGTTTAGCTGCGGAGAAACACGCTTATCTGCTTTTTTCAGAATTGAAACTTGGAGATAAGTTAATATTGTTAGACTTGCTATTGCTGTTAAATGTAACCCAGTTTTTCTGCCCTAACTTCTATCTGAAGGATGACTTCTATCTCAGGACGCGCTTAGCTTGCATGCGGGGTTCAAAAGCCGTTAAAAGGCCGATAGACCTTGTAAAATGACTCTTAACTGGCAGGGACGGCGTGAAAAAAGAGCGAGTTTTATTGCTTTATTTGGAGATGAAAGAAAATTTGTCATCAAGTTTATGTTGCTTTTTGATTTGACAAACCTGGCTTTTTTTTAAGTCATCCGAGCGCTAATTGGGAAATTTTGTATCCTAATATACAAAAAGTCGGCCGACATTTCTGACTTCCGATAGATTAACAATTGACAGTTTTATAGACTGAGGTTAAACTCACCGAAGAGCACCTGTCTCAACAATATCAAAGAAACCACGCAACCGCAACGATAAACCTAAGATTTTGCGCGAGTCTGCGGCAAGAAACCAAGGTGATGACATTTGCGCTGTGGGCGTCAGTTTAACCTCGCGCCCCCAGCACAAATGTCAATCATCCCTCTAAAGCCGGCTTCGCCGATATCTGCTATCGAACGCCAAATATCCACCTAAACCCGCCCAGACTAGAAGATAGCAGCACTTTTAAAGTCGGCGGTCAATTTTTGCCAGTCCCCCTCCGAAGGCAAAATTTTGCACCGTCGAACTCTTTAAGAAATCGTGGGGAAAACCCAATTCAATGGCACTTACGTTGTCTAACTGCTGCATTTGCTCCGGCGTTAATTCAAACTCCAAACAAGCGAGATTTTCCTGAAGTTGCGAGAGTTTGCGGGAACCCACAATCGGAATAACTTGGACTGGCTGTTGTCGCAGCCAATTTAGGGCTATTTGAGAAGCAGGTTGGCCAATTTCGGCTGCTATTTTGCTAACTTCGCCAGCAATTTGGAGGTCTCGTTCGTTAATTTTTCCCGATTCAGGTGAATTCAGCCGTTTAGCTTCGCTGGCTGTTTCTGAAGTGTTGTATTTTCCTGTCAACAAACCGGCTGCTAGGGGACTCCAAGCTGTGACGCCAATATCAAAGGCTTTTGCCATAGGGATCAAGTCCCGTTCAGGAGTTCGCTCTTTTAAAGAATACTCGATTTGCAAGCCAATAAATGGTGTCCAACCGCGCAGGTTGGCGATCGTATTTGCTTGAGAAATAATCCAAGCCGGCGTATCGGAAATGCCGATATAAAGAACTTTACCGGCGCGCACCAAATCGTCAAAAGCGCGCATCACTTCTTCAACGGGTGTGGTAAAATCCCAAGCGTGCAGCCACAGCAAATCTATGTATTCAACTTGCAATCGCTTCAAACTGGCCTCTACTGCTTGCACCATATTTTTGCGGTGGTTGCCGAAACCATTGATTTCGCCATTCTTCATGTTGAGGCTATACTTAGTGGCAACTACCCATTTTTCGCGATCGGCTGCGATGAACTCACCGACATATTTTTCGCTAGTACCGTTGGTGTAGAGATTCGCGGTATCAATGAAATTGCCGCCCGCTTCTGCAAAGGCGTCGAACATTTTCCGGCTTTCGTCGTAGGAACTTCCCCAACCCCACTCTTCGCCAAAAGTCATGGTGCCGAGGCAGATTTCGGAAACGCGAAGTCCGCTGTGACCTAGTAGTTTGTATCTCATGTCACCCTTGCGCTAGTTAATGTTTGTTAACAGTTTAGATCGGGATTTCCCAAACTGTTGCCATCAGTCGGGGTGGCTGGTTGTACGAGGCCTTAGCGCTGTGCTTAATGTTGAATGTTTTGGCAAGTCAATCAAAATGTCTTAGCTTCCGGGGTTCCGAGCCATCGCCCCTGCGTTTAGTTTAAACACCGGGCAGGGGCGATTATCTTATTAATATATTTAGGATTACATTAATGAATTAAAATACAGTAAAATAAAAAAAAAAAGATCTACCTTTAGATAGGTACTTTCTGAAACCAGTTAAATTACACGGTGCTATGTTAAATATTCAGAAAACCCCACAGAACTAGAGAAAAAATTAATGTAGCTAAATTAACTTTTTAGCGTTATAGTCACCTATAGATTACAAAAACTAGGTGACTCACTTGGCTGACATCGTTGATACCGCCGTTTCGGCTGGATCTTTTACCACCCTAGTTGCTGCTGTTAAAGCTGCTGGTTTAGTAGATACTCTCAAAGGCGCTGGCCCCTTCACAGTTTTTGCGCCTACTGACGAAGCTTTTGCTAAGCTTCCCGAAGGTACTGTAGAAGCACTGCTTAAGGACATTCCTAAGCTCACAAAAATCTTGACTTATCATGTCGTTTCTGGCAAAGTTATGGCTGCTGATGTGGTCAATTTGAAATCTGCCAAGACAGTTGAAGGTTCAGAAGTTAAAATTGATGCTTCCAATGGCGTCAAAATCAATGATTCTACCGTTACCACAGCCGATGTTGCTGCTGATAATGGCGTCATCCACATTATTGATTCAGTCTTGCTTCCTGCGTAAGCACAGACTTAGATAGCGCAATACTATCTTGAGGGCGGTGGCTATAGTTAGCCGCCGCCCTGTTTTCGTTGAGGGTGAAATATTTTAGGCAGCTCAATAATTAAAACTATTATAGAGCAGCGGGAATTGACCGATCGCACTCAGCTTGACTTGCGCCCAAATTTGTCGCTGCTGGATTTACCGGGAAAACTCGTTGCAGCGAAACAGCGACAGGTACTCTGAACAAAAAAATTATCAAAAAAATAAAAAAGTGCGATCGACCGCGTTAGCAATTGCCCATAATTAGCGGCGCATTTATTTTGCACTCTCGCGCTGATTGCCGATTGATGCGTAGATACCTGGCCACCAAACCCAACATTTCTCCGAGAAACTGGGTTTACGAGGCCTTGTCCTAATTAAGATACAATAAGAACCACAAGTTTAAGCTTTAGACCTTATTTGACATTCAAGCTATGCAATCTACAACTCAGTCCGAGACAGAACTGGCGATGGACGCTCCCAAACACGGATTGCCCGTTACAATCATTACAGGATTTCTCGGCAGCGGTAAAACAACCCTGCTCAACCACATCCTGACCAACCAGCAGGGTTTGAAAACAGCAGTTTTGGTAAATGAATTTGGCGAAATCGGCATCGACAACGAACTGATTGTCACCACCGACGACAACATGGTCGAGCTGAACAACGGCTGCATCTGCTGCACAATTAATGAAGATTTGGTTAATGCAGTTTACAAAGTTTTGGAACGTCAAGAAAATCTCGATTATCTAGTAGTCGAAACAACCGGACTGGCCGACCCGCTGCCAGTAGCGATGACTTTTTTAGGCACAGAACTGCGCGACCTGACTCGTCTCGATTCGATAGTGACCGTAGTAGACGCAGCCAACTACAGCTTAGATTTGTTCAACTCTCAAGCAGCTTACAGTCAAATAGCTTACGGCGATATAATTATCCTCAACAAAACTGATTTGGTTGAAGAAGCAGATTTAGATTTGTTGGAAGTTAAGATTCGGGATGTCAAAGAAGGTGCTAGAATTCTGCGAACCGTAAAATCGGAAGTTCCCCTACCGCTAGTCCTCAGCGTCGGATTGTTTGAATCTGACAAATATTTCCAATCTGAAAAAACTCCTAGCAGTCACGACCACGACCATCACGACCATCACGACCATCACGACCATCACGACCATCACGACCACCACGACCACCACGACCATCACGACCACGGCCATCACGACCACAGCCATCACGACCACAGCCATCACGACCACTCCCACCATTTAGAAAATGACGGATTTACCTCAATTTCTTTCCAGAGCGAGAAGCCCTTTTCTCTGAGGAAATTTCAATATTTCTTAGACAACCAACTGCCAACAAACGTGTTTCGCGCGAAAGGGATTATGTGGTTTGAAGAAAGCCCCAAACGGCATATTTTTCACTTGAGCGGCAAGCGATTTACGATGGACGATGACGAGTGGAAAGGCGAGCGGAAAAACCAGCTTGTTCTCATCGGTCAGGGTTTGGATACCGAGACTTTGCGATCGCAACTCGAAAACTGTCTTTGTATGCCTTCAACCAGTCGCGGTAAAGGTTTTAAGAAGAACTAACAGTAAAATATTCTTTTCACCTAAACCAAAGAGCGTCGCGGTCTAATTGTTTTCGCGATCGCGAACTGGAGATGGATGGGGACAATGAAGGGCGATCGCCCTCCAAGAAAAAGAGTGCCCTCCAAGAAAAAGAGCGCCCTCGAATAAAAAGAGCGATCGACCTATTTTATTGTTGCTAACAAAAACAGAGCCGCCCACTTATACTGTCCGCCGAGCTCAAAAGCACGATCGCCTGTGCTTTCAAAGGTGCAGAGTTGGGTTGGTTTTACCTAATCTCTGCACCTTTATGCTGTTCCCACCACCTCTCACCACTCCTACTTCCCACAACCAGCGCAATAGTTGGCAAACTCAACGAGGTCTGGGAGTTTCCCTTGACCGTCTCACGTTTTTTGTTTTCGGCTAAGCTATTACAACAAGCTTGCAAGGAGACGGGCTATGAGCAATCGGCGGCTAAAAAGAATTCGTGATTATATTTCGCTCTTTTTATCACGACTCCAAAGAAATTTTTGGTGTTTTTGGGTAAGAATTCAAGATGACAGTTTTCTTTTTTTTGCTAATTGTTTATTAGCCCTTCTCAAATTGATTGGTTACGCTGCCTTGTTTTTGGGTTTGATTTTAATGCTGGGTCATTTCTGTCTAGTTGACATACACATTAGCCG
>JACJNV010000389.1 GCA_014695175.1 Microcoleus sp. FACHB-DQ6
GGCAGCAAAACTGCAAAAGCTTGCCAAAGTTCACCGTACAATCCGTGCCGGTTAATTTCTTGGCGAACAATGAAGTCAGCATCCCGCAAAATATTTAGTCTCTCTGCGGTAACTTCTCCTATAATCCGAATCGCCAATCCCGGGCCGGGGAAAGGTTGCCGGTTCACGATTTCTTCGGGAAGCCCGATCGACCGGCCGACTTTTCGCACTTCATCCTTAAACAGTTTTCGCAGCGGTTCGATCAGCTTAAATCGCAAATCTTTCGGCAAACCCCCCACGTTGTGGTGACTTTTAATTTTAACAGCAACTCGCTCGCCACTTTTCGGGTCTACATTAGTGTCAGCCGACTCAATCACATCTGGATAAAGAGTACCTTGTGCGAGGTAGTCAAAGGGGCCCAGACGCTTCGATTCTTCTTCAAATACGTTGATAAATTCGTGACCAATCCGCTTGCGTTTTACTTCCGGATCGGTAATCCCTTCAAGTTGAGCTAAAAAGCGTTCGCGAGCATTCACATACTCAACGTCAATGTGGAATTGCTCTTTAAATAATTTTACCAACCGTTCTGGTTCATACTTCCGCATAAACCCTTGGTCGATAAACATACAGGTAAGTTGGTCGCCGATCGCCTTATGCAGCAAGAAAGCCAAAGTAGAAGAATCTACCCCACCGGATAAAGCGAGCAAAACTCGTTTATCTCCCACTTGCGCGCGAATTTCGCGAATCGATTCCTCCACAAAAGTAGCTGTCGTCCAAGTCGGTTCGCACTCGCAAATGTGGTAAACAAAATTGCGAATTAAAGCTATTCCCCCGATCGAGTGAACTACTTCTGGGTGAAACTGAACCCCGTACAAATTTTTCTCGTGGTTAGCAACAGCAGCAGACGGAGTATTGTCGGTGTGAGCGAGGATCTCAAAACCCGCCGGCAGCTCAGTACACGAGTCTCCGTGGCTCATCCACATCGTACTGCCCTCTTCGACATTTGTCAGCAAGTCCGTAGGATCGTCAATAAATAGCGATGCCTTCCCGTATTCCGCTAATTTAGATCGCTCAACCGTGCCTCCGAGCTGCTTTACCATCAACTGCATCCCGTAACACACTCCCAACACCGGTATTCCCAAATTCCAAATTTCTGGGTCGCAGTGGGGTGCTTTTTCATCGTATACAGAACTCGGGCCTCCTGAAAGAATAATTCCTTTAGGATTGATAGCTTTTAACTGTTCTGCCGTAGTTCGGTAAGAAATAACTTCTGAATATACTTGAGTTTCGCGAATTCGACGAGCAATCAGTTCGGAATATTGCGAACCGAAGTCGAGAATCACGATTGTCTGGCGATCGCTCTGCCCCAGAGAAGAGTTTGTGAGGATGTCTGATTCAGTTTTTATTTGAGTAGTCACGGTTATTGCGTAATTGCTAATTGCTAATTGGGCAGAAAGTAGGGGAGGTATTTGTCGCTGCTTCAGTACAAGACTGAGGAAGGCGAGCAAGCATTAGTCGCTAGGAATAAATCTTATTTATACTAGATTGCAGTCAGCGATCGTAGTCGATTAATAGGGTCGAGGGCAAGCATAGATTTACTTCAATCCTTACCCTAATTAATTGAACTCTTGCGTCAAAAACTGCGTCCCCAAGCAACCTAGTATAATTAAGGTCTAGGGACAAAGAATTATTACTTGTTAAATATTATCCCTGAGCGATGTTTTAAACAGAATTCAGGGATATTCACACTACATTAACAAATTTGGGTCAAAAATGTATCTCCTATATCACTTTTAACAATAATTTTGCGATCGCGCCCAAACATCACCGATCCCACGGGGATATGCAAGTTAGTGTGAGTAAAAATGCAATCCGATGACCGCAAGTCTATTTGTCTGGCGATGTCGCCGTAAATTCGATCGACCCAATTGCTCCCAAACTCCGCATCTAAAGCCCGCAGTTGCCCGAGAGCCTCTTCGGCTGTCGCTGCGGCAAAAATTGCGGAACAAGCATCGGCAGGCATTCCAGCCTTAGCAGAGTAAGCTGTGAGAATTTCCCTGCGCCCGTCAGCGAGGTGGTGGTGAGTGTGAAAAATTCCCGCCGCCAATTTCATCAGTTTCCCGTGATAGCCAAACAGCAAAATGGACTGCACGCCCTGATATCCGGCTTCTACCAGCAGCGGGCCGAGCCAGTTAGCGGTTTTGACTAGCCTCTCGGGATTAATCCCCAGTTGTCGCGCCAAATCCAAACCGTTTTCGCCGATGCAGAAAACCAAACAGTCAAACAGTTCGGCTTTTTGTTGCAGTTGTTCGCGGTAAACTTCCAACTGTCCAGGGGCACTCAGCGGTTGAGAAATGCCAGTTGTACCCAGCAGCGAAAGTCCTTCTACCACGCCGAAAGCTTCGTTAGAAGTGCGGGTGGCTAGTTGCCGCCCAGACGGCAGAATCAGGGTGACAGTAATTTTTTCTCCCCGTGAGAGTTCTAGGCTCAGATTCGATCGCAGCAGCCGCATTGCGTAATCATAGATCGCCGCCCCTCCACCGACTGTGTGACGCCCTATACCTTCACCGCCGAGAATCACAATCTGCTCTCCCTCTCCGCGATTCTCTCCCTCTCTCTCCCTCTGTCCCTCTTCCCAATTCCGTAATTCCACCATTGCCCAAACGGGGGTATTGCGAGTCAGATCGAGATTGTCCCCCGGATCGGAGCGAGTCACTCCTAAAGCGGTACGAGTTTTGAGTACAGACGCCTGTTCGATCGGAATTTGTGCCGTTATTTGCGGTTCCAGTAAATTTACTGATACGCTATCAACAGACTGGATACCATCACGCAAGCACCTCAAAGCTGCAAGTGCGGCCGCACAGGCAAATACTGGCAGTGTATACCCGGATAAAGGTTGAGTTTTTGTCACGATCTAATGCAAAAATCCGTAAATTTGCCGAGGCTCGACATCACGCTGTAGCAATAATACCCCTCAAACATTTAAGCTTAATTTTAGGGTTTGCTGTTATCAGCAGTTAAGGTAATTTTTGTCAAGTAATAATTTTGTCCTACCAGTTGCCGATCTCAGCCACAATTTTTTTGAGGTGCGTTAGCGGAGCCCTCGTAGAGGATCGCCAAAAACCCACTCCGAAGCCTTACGGGCAGGTGCGGGGGATTTCCATAAACAACCGGGAATCTCGATCGTGAGCGCTGGGACTGAACAAACCGATTCCAGGAATTAGGTACAAATCGTTAGCAGCTATAGTCGGCAAGTCGATCGTACTTCCTTCTATAGATTTAGCTAGCCGTAAAGGTTTGAGAGCGGAAGGGAGGATCGGGCGCGAAATTTGCTTTGGCCCTTGGGGCGACTTGTTTGAGGCGGAATTCGAGCAATTTTTGGCAGGCGAAATGCTGCGATCGCTTCCTTGTTAAGCGCTAAAAGCTACTTTTGGACTATTAGCAAATTTATATCTCCCAAGCGGTTGATGTTCCAGTAATCGCTTGCCATCTATATTAATAACCATTACCCGGAAGTGCCAGTCTAGCTTTCAAGCTCACATCTTGAAGGCGGGGCTGGTTTTATCTTAACAGGCTAGGTCAGCAATTTTTAGCAGAAAGATTAAATTTTATTGACACCGGCGCGTGAAAAATAATTTAATGGCCAGCCAGCCTCAAACCATTACCAAACCTGGGTTGGACAGTTTTTAATCTAAAATCAACAATCTAAAATCGATTGACTATGGTTGAACCAGTTGCAGAGTTAAATGAACCTCTATCTCTTCAGAGTCCAGAAATAGTAGACCCGAAAATATTTCAGCTCGTTCTCTCTGCAAAAACAGCTCTCAAATTTTCTAAAAAAGACGTTCGATCGACCCTGAAAGCCTCAACTCTAGACGGCGTTTTTGCCACTATCTTCGAGTCGGCGACCACCGGCGTGCTGCTGAGCAACTTCTTGTTGCAACTCGGCGCCAGCAGCGTGGAAATAGGTATATTTTCTGCTATTCCGATGGTGGTAAATCTCCTGCAACCGCTAGGAGCCTACGTCGCAGACCGCACAACCAGCCGCCGCTGGTACAACCTATTTGTATTCGGGGCGTCGCGGCTGCTGTGGCTGGTGCTCGCGGTGGCGATTGTTTGGGGTTCCCAGCACGCAGACCTCCACCAACTGCTGCAATGGACGCTGTTAACAGTCGTAGCAGCTAGTGTCCTGGCAGCTTTTGCCAATTCTAGCTGGTTCAGTTGGATGGCTGCTGTGGTTCCTCAGCGCTTGCGGGGACGCTATTTTGGCTTTCGCAACAGTGCTGTGAGCTTCATCAGTTTGCTGGGAGTGCCGTTGATGGGATTGGGAGTGTCAACTTGGGACGGCGGTCCCATTTTTGGCTACGGTATTGTTTTATTTGTGGGTGTTTTGGCGGGAATGATTAGTTTGGGGTGTCAATCCTTCATGGGTGATGTGAATCCCCAGGTATACAAAAAAGATGCAGAGAGCGATCGACTTACAGAGAAAAAAGAAAAGCAAATAACAGATTTTGTGCCTTCTGTGTTGAAAGATTCTAATTTTTTAATGTTTATTCTTTACTTCAGTGTGTGGACATTTGCTGTCAATCTCAGCGCGCCTTTTTTTAATATCTACCTGCTGAAAGATTTAAGCTTGGATGTGAGTTTGGTAACGATTTACACCAGCTTAAGTTCCGGCGCAAATCTACTGCTGCTGATGTTTTGGGGCAAGTTGGCCGATCGCTGGGGAAATCGCCCCCTGCTAATTGCGGTTGGGCTGGTGGTAGCGGTAACGCCTTTGTTGTGGTTGGGTACGGGCAATTACCCTTTTGCTCTATGGGTGTGGCTGCCGCTGCTGCACTTGCTGGGGGGAACGACTTTAGGGGCGATCGGGCTTTGTACTAACAATATTCAAATGGAGATAGCGCCGATCGAGCAACCCTCGACTTATTTTGCGATCGCCGCAGCGGTTTCAGGAGTAGCAGGGGCTTTGGGAACTACCGCCGGCGGCTTTCTTGCCGAACTTCCCGGCATGAGTTTGGGAGCAGTGTTTGCCCTCTCGGCTGCTGTGCGCCTGATTGCCCTTCTGCCTTTGATTTTAGTGCGAGAACCTCGCAGCTTGTCATTGCGGTCGATCGTCCCCACTTTTGGAAGTTTCAAATTTAACCGGGGCTAGGAAATTTTCGTACAAATTTACCGATCGAGAAACCAGAAAAGCTCACAGATTGTTAAAAACTTCAAGCACATCACACAAAACCTGAGAGTGCTTGAAACAAATTTTAATCCAAAACATAGTCCAAATCTGCTATGTGTTCGGCCAATACGTCACCATTATCTTGCAGCTAACTGACAAATCGATTGGATCTAGCTGTTCTAAAAACTGACCAGGCCGAGCGTAAATCTGTTTAAATTTTTGTTAGCTATGGCATCCGATCGTTACTCCTGTTAGGAGAATCGAGCTTTTTCCCAGAACCAAAACTACTATTTCACGCTCTAATTTTTTACGTTTTAACAGAATCGAGCCTTTTCCCAGAACCAAAGCTACTATTTCACGCTTTGTTTTTTATTTAAGAAATATAAATAAAATTAACATTTTACTACAGCAAACTAGACTAGATGGTGTTTAAGGACTAATATCCTGAGAATCGAAATAACTCAAGATTGCCCAGCCAGATAACAATTTGGTCTAGCAAGAAATTATGAGGGATCGCGTGAGGTGACAGAAAAATGGGAAGTGGCAATTCTCTTGTAACCGATTACCAATGACAGGTCGCTATCAAATTTCAGATTCAAAGAGAGAATATAAAAATGACGAAACCAGGGAAACGTCTGATAGTTTGCTGTGATGGAACTTGGAACAAACTAGATACTCAGTGCCCAACTAATGTGGTTAAGCTTGCCCAGGCCGTGAAACGGACAGCCAGTGAGGGGGTTCCGCAGATCGTGTTTTATGACGAGGGAATTGGAGTGGACAGTAACAAGATTGTGGGCGGAGTCACTGGGCTGGGAATCGATAAAAATATACAAGATGCCTATCGTTTTCTTTCTTTCAACTACGATCGCGGTGACGAAATCTATCTATTCGGGTTCAGTCGCGGTGCTTACACAGTCAGGAGTCTAGCGGGGATGATCTATTGCTCCGGTCTCCTATCCCGCCGTTATGTTACCAAGGCATCAGAAGCTTACGAGCTTTACCGTAACCGAAGCATTAAACCAAATGATGAGGAAGCAAAGAGGTTCCGCAAAGAAAACGGCAAAGATCGGGGCGAGCGCGTCCCAATTACCTTGCTTGGTTGTTTCGACACCGTTGGAGCCCTTGGTATTCCTCTTGTACCCGCCTTGAAGAAGTTTGAGGGACAGCTCAAAACAAGGTACAAATTCCACGACATCACTTTAAATAAGGATATTGAGAATGCGTTGCACGCCGTTGCAATCGACGAAATTCGCGAAGTCTTTGATGTTACCCCGATGAAGAAAAATCCTGATGCCCCGAACCAGAAGCTTCGTCAAGTTTGGTTTCCAGGCGAGCATGGCTGCATCGGCGGTGGTACGCCAGAATCCCGCGGGTTATCAGATGCTGTCTTGAAGTGGATGTTGGATCAAATCACTGACTTTGAATTGAAGCTTGAATTCGAGCCAGAAGCCATTGAGGATATCAAGCCTGATTATAAGGCTCCATTTAAAAACGATCCTGGGTTCTTCAAATGGGCAGGAATCAAGTGGCGCGAGGTGGGGGATACCATTGAGGATCTTCATGAAAGCGTGATCGAGCGATTGGAAAAAAGCCAAGACTATCGGCCTAAGAATCTGCAAAAGATTCTCTCCAAAGTAATTGAAAATCGAGAAAAATGATAAAAATTTATCAAACTCTCATAACCGAACATCAGAAAATTTTGTAATCTACCTAATCTACAACAATCGAAAGGAAAAGGAATCATGACAAGAGATACATCTAGAGATGGATTGAGCAACAAAGCTTTAGCATATACGTTGACTCATTTCAAACCAATTTGGGACTTAGTTCAAAGTTACGAGCCTCTGAAACGTAAACTAAACAAATTTTTTCTCAATAGCATCATTTACAAACTTCCGACTCGCCCGCTTCCCTATAGCTTAATGGGCTTAGATCCCAAAATTCCAGGAACAGATATTCCCAAGAAAACTGATACCTATATCTCTTGGGATTCACTTACAGACAAGACTTATACTGGGCGACATTTACCTCCCGATCCGGAATTTAACAAAGAAGGAAATTTACCACCACTGGACAAAGTAAAGACCTTATTCCAAAAAAGAGACGGAAAAACAATTTATTCGGAAAAATCGACTCTGCTCTTTCCCTATTGGGTGCAGTGGTTTACAGATAGTTTTCTCCGGATAGATCACCAAAACCGCTTCAAAAATACCTCCAACCATCAGATTGATATGTGTAATGTTTACGGGTTGACCCGCAAACAAACAAATATGCTCAGAGCTTTCAAAGACGGTAAATTTAAAACCCAAAAACTCAAGCGAAAAGATGGCGTAGAAGAAGAGTATCCACTCTTTTATTATGCAGATCCTGAGCAGGGTATTATCGATCCTCAATTTGAAGGTCTTCATGCACCCCTTAATGATGAGAAAAGACAACCCCCCGAAAAGAAAGGCAAGCTATTTGCAATGGGAGTTGAACGGGCAAACGTCCAAATTGGCTATGTCATGCTCAACACTTTATGTATCAGGGAGCATAATCGAATTTGTGATGTTTTGTCCAAAAGCTATCCGGAATGGGACGATGAGAGGCTCTTCCAAACCGCGAGAAATATTCTCATGGTGATTGTTCTCAATATCATTATGGAAGAGTACATTTTCCACATTACGCCCTATAATTTTAGGTTCTTTGCCGATCCTGAAGCTTTTACCAAGGAAAGTTGGTATCGAGAAAATTGGATGGCGATTGAGTTTAGTTTTGTCTATCGCTGGCATAGTGCGCTTCCGGAAACCTTTACCTATGACGGCGAAGAAACATCCATGTACGATTCCCTCTGGAATAATCAGATGTTAATCGATAAAGGGTTGGGTGCATTGATGGAAGAAAGTTGTTCCCAACCAGGCACTAGAATTGGTTTGTTTAACACACCTGATTTTAAGATCGCAGGAACACCCTATACATTTATTGATGCTACCGAACTAGCATCTGTTAAACTCGGACGGCAGGCGCAGTTAGCCAGTTATAACGATTACCGCGAAATGTGTGGTTATCCCAGGGTGACTGATTTCAATCAAATTACGGGTGACGAATACGCTCAACAGAAATTAAAAGAGTTGTACGGTCATGTTGATAAGATTGAATTATTTGTCGGATTGTACGCTGAAGATGTCCGGGAAAATTCAGCAATTCCGCCTTTAGTAGCACGGATAATTGGCATTGATGCTTTCTCCCAAGCTTTAACTAATCCTTTGCTATCGCCTAAAGTCTTCAATAAGGAAACTTTTTCTGAGGTTGGTTGGGAAATTATTCAAACTACCAAAACAGTCTCTGATTTAGTGAATCGTAATGTTCCTCCAAGCGATCACAAATACAAAGTCTCCTTCGATCTTTAAGTTGTAGCTGACAACTAAGACTCAAGGTAGTGGGGGGCGCAAAGACACCTGCGCCCTCAAAAATGAGGAAGAAAAAGGCAATCTTTTCGCAAGCGATGGGCTACGGCAATTCGGGAGCAATTGCACCAGCAGTTATACTGTTTAACAGATGCAACGGTTTGTGTAGAGCCTTTTTTAGCGATTAACCGAAGGTTATGTTATGAACAAAAAGTTATTTACCGAATATCCGGAACAGGACGAACTCAAATACTACGATCTTCTTGTTGAGCAGGCCAAGCTTCGGATGGATAATCTTTACGGGGATAAGGAGCGGGCTCTGCGAGATACTCACGCCAAAGCTCATGCGTGCGTTAAAGGCACTCTGGAAATTTTTGACTTTGATGAGGAAGCGATTAAGCGGGAATTGGGCAAACGCGCTTCGTTAAGTTCTTCGCGACTCAATGCTATTTCCCTTAAGCAAGGTTTGCTAGCAAAACCCAAAGAATATCCTGTTTGGTTGCGATTTGCTAACGGGGCTACCAAAGTATACCCTGATTACCAAAAAGATTCGCGCTCAATATCAGTGAAAGTGATGGGGGTGGAAGGGGAACGACTGGCGCAAAGCCACGAGTCAAAAACCCAGGACATCATTGTTCACAATTCAGAGCTATTTGTGAGCCAAACCATCAAAGACTACTACGGCTTTTTTTCGGCTCTGGTTGAATCACCAGAGGCATTGAAAAAGTGGCTAATACGACATCCCAGACACTTTCTAGCGGTCTCGACGCTTACTGGTAGCCGGACTCCGAAGAGTTTGCTAACAGCCAAATATTGGAGCGGTTCACCCTCTGCTTTGGGTCTCTATCCCGATTTCGATCCCTCCCAGCCTGGTCTAGTTCCTGTCGAATATCCTGCTGTAATTAAGTATGGGTTTACTCCGGTTTCATGCAAACCACCCCACGAGATAATTCCAGAACAATCTCGACCGGGAATTCCTAAAATTCCTTTTGTCGATCGCGCTAAAGCCTTGGGTTTAGATCCCAATCAACCAGATAATTATTACCGGGAGGATCTAATTCAAGCCCTGGCGAAACCTGACGCTCAATACTGTTGGGATTTTGGCATTCAGTTCCAAACCAGCCTAAAAATGCCGATCGACGATGGCATCAATGTCTGGAAGGAAAAGGATTCACCCTTCTTGAGAGTAGGTCGTCTCACTGTCAAGCATCAGATTATTGATTATGAAAAACAATCTGATTTCAACGAAAACCTGAGATATTCTCCCTGGAACGGCTTAGCAGTTCATCGTCCAGTAGGTGCGATCAATCGGATACGCGGTGTTGTTTACCCCGTTGTAGCGAATTATCGCCTTCAAAAGCGAGGTCTTGTCCACCAAGAACCAACAGGAGAAGAAACATTTTAAGGGAATAATTTGAGGCGGGGACATCATATCATTTCCGGTTACACCGGAATGATGTTGACTGTTGACTGTTGACGGTTGACAGTGAACAGTGAACTCGAATTTACTATTCCGATGCTAACGGATTTGATATCATTTAATGCCATCAGCCAGGTGTCGTCTGAGCAAATGGCAA
>JACJNV010000039.1 GCA_014695175.1 Microcoleus sp. FACHB-DQ6
CTACATTGCGCGATTCAGGGATTCCTCGCACGCAGCAAATTATATTCCTCAAATATTTGATTTCAAATTCGCCTTTTTTTACTGCGCTGATTTCGCTGCCGATCGAGCTTTGCCAAAACAGCACCCGAAACATCCGCCAGAATGCTAATTATCCGATACAAAGCAACGGCACTCAGAATTATACCCGTAGAAAAGCGATCGGACAGCAGGGCGATCGCCGTTGCTTCAAATACTCCCATTCCCCCCGGTGCACCCGGTACGATTAAACCGACAACAAACGCAAAACAAAAAGCACCGAACAAGTTGGGAATATTGCTCAAGTTCACCGGAGTTAAAGCCGTTACAGTTAGCAAAAATCCGCAGCCCCGCAATCCGATAAAACACATTTGTCCGATTAACGGCACTAAAGGATAGCGTTTAATTGGCAAATTAATTTGGCGACCGGACTTGACATTCGATGTTTTTTTAGCTATATTTGAGGTAGACTCTACACGAAAATTCAGTTCCTCGCCCGCAGCCTCCCCAGTATTTGAATTTTCCCCATTATTCTTTGATAACTTCAACCGCTCTACAAAGAGAACGATCGGATTTAAAATGCGGGGATGAATCGCCGTTAAAATAGCAGCACAACCGACAATCCGCAAAAACCAATTGAATTTGTCAAAACAAATCAACCCAATCAAAACGCCTGCAGAAGCCATCAGCAGCGGTTCCAGCAACACGCTGAGAGTAGCAGCTTTCGGGAAAATGCCGGCATTTTTTGCCTCCAATATTCGACCCCAAAAATGCCAAATATTCCCCGGCAAATACTTGGCAATATTAGTTTTGAGAAAAACTTGAATCGCCCACGCGGCATTTACAGGTTGGCGGAATTCCCGCAAAATCAACATCCACACCCAGCCGACAAAAATTAGAGAAAGTAAAGTGACGCCGAGGGCGATCGCCAGCAAGGGAAAACTTTCGGCTCGAATTTGGATATTCGCGACTTCTCGCCAGTGAGTTAAAAAAGCTTTGGCAATAAATAAAAACGTCCCGCCCAAAATCAAATAGCGCAAATAAGGCTTTAAATGCGACTTCGCGATCTTCAAAAAATTCTGAATTCGATGCAACTGTGGTTTTCCCATTTTCTGATCCCGATTTTGAATTTGGGATTAAGTTATACTGTTTTAGATTTTATATTTTAGATGGGCTAAGGCGGAATTGTGGTTGATTTACACGGCATGATATGACGAAATAAATCTGTTTAACCTAACCTATGCAGGCCTCTACAGACTGTGCGTAATGCCCGCCTTACAGACTATTTAGGGCGTTTTTAACCACAAACTTAAATTTAAAATCTAAAATTTAGATCGATATACCTCGCTAGGAGTACATTTCTATGCCCGGCCCGAGCCCTGACGGTCTTTCCTATCTTTTAGATGATAGCCCCAATAGTTTCGCCTTGACTCCGGGCTTTTTGACTCCTTATCCTAACGGATTTTTTGCCCTCGGCGGCAACGATTTTATTGTCGGTTCGTCGGATGCCGATCGCATCAGTGGCGATAATGGTAACGATCGCATTCTCGGCGGCAGCAATTCCGATACGCTGTTAGGGGGTGCGGACAACGATGTACTTAACGGCGGTGTCAGCAGCGACATCCTGTTTGGCGATGCTGGCAGCGATACCTTGCAGGGAGGTAAGGGAGAGGACGCCCTCAACGGTGACTCCGGCAGCGACGTTTTAGTGGGCGATGGGGGTAAAGATACGCTGACAGGGGGTTTGGGCCCAGATACCTTTGTCCTCCGCAGCGACTCCGCAGTCACCGATCCGGCTACTGCAGACGTTATTACTGACTTTAACAGTTTTGTGGATTCGATCGGACTGACTGACAACCTTACCGAAGCTGACTTGATTCTCGAAGAAATCTCGATCGCCCCCGGTATTTCCAATACATTAATTAAAATTCGCCAATCCAATGCTATTTTAGGCTTGGTAGCCAACGCATCTCCACAAGACCTCGCCGATACATTCATCTCTGCAACTACCGTATTGGGCAACCAACTAGATCAAGCTCGCGATTTAGGCGTTTTGGGCGGCACTCAAACGATCGCAGACTCGGTTAGCAACGCCCGGCCAGACAGCCTTTACCGCTTTACTTTGCCTGCAACTAGCGACTTTAAATTAACTGTCAGCGGTTTGACGGCTGATGTTGACGTGGCATTAATTAAAGATATTAACGGCGACAATTCTATTGACTTTACCGATATTATTGCTTCTTCTCAAGAACCGGATTTATCGCCGGAGTCGATCGACATCGACGGTTTAGCCGCAGGAACTTACTTTGTCCGAGTTTATCAATACCAAGGCAGTACAGATTTCACCCTAAATCTGTCTGCAACTCCTGCAACTGTTTTTACTAACAATGCGAGCAACTTGCAGGGTTTTGACTCTCGTTTTGGGTTCGGTTTGGTGAATGCAGCGGCGGCAGTTGCTAAAGCTCGAGGTACTGCACCTTTTCCTGACATTCCCGACTTGGGCGGTGACGAGTGGGGCAGAGATTTAATTAAAGCTCCGGAGGTTTGGGCCCAGGGCTTGACTGGAGACGGAATTGTGGTGGCAGTTATCGACAGCGGAGTTGACTACAATCACCCGGATTTGACGGGGAATATTTGGAGTAATGCGGGGGAAACCGGCGTTGATGCGATCGGTCGCAATAAAGCTAGCAACGGGGTTGATGATGACAACAATGGCTTTGTTGACGATTTCCGGGGATGGGATTTTGTCAATAACGATAATGACCCGATGGATGATAACAATCACGGCACTCATATATCGGGTTTAGTTGCTGCGAAAAAAGATGGAGTTGGGATTACTGGCACGGCTCCGACTGCGAAGATTATGCCTTTGAAAATACTTGATGGCGCAGGGGTGGGTAAAATTCGGGATGAAATTAATGCGATTAATTATGCGGTGGCAAATGGAGCAAAGATAATAAATGTGAGTTTGGGCGGCCTACAGTTGAACGATCAAGAATTGAATGCGATTCGGGCGGCTGAAGCTCAAGGCGCGATCGTTATTTCGGCGGCGGGAAATGATGCTCGCGCACAAGCAGATTATCCAGCTCGGTTTGCCAATGAGGTAGGAATTGCTGTCGGTGGTGCTACCCGAAATGGCTTGTTTGCGGATTATTCTAACCGGGCGGGTTCGGAGGCAATTAATTATTTTGTTGGTCCGGGCGGCGACGGCGGCACGGCGGATTCTGGTGACATTTATTCAACTGTGCCACTTTCTCAACCGGGGATTCCCTATCGATATGTTGCGGGTACTTCAATGGCAGTGCCACAAG
>JACJNV010000390.1 GCA_014695175.1 Microcoleus sp. FACHB-DQ6
TTGACAGGAATGCGCCCGAAACAACTGAGAGTTGATAATTTAGGCAATCTCATCTGGCAGAAAAATGCAACTGTCACCCCGGAGTTGGCTCGCGTTTTAGACCAGATGGTGCTGTACGCTTTCCCCCAGCGTTACCCGTCAGCAACCGAAGCTTTGGAAGCACTTCAAAACTTGGGAGTTAGCAGTCAGTTGACTGTGGAATGTTGACTGTTGTCAGTTGACTGTTGTCATTAGTTGAAGAAGGAAACCCAACACTATTGTATGCGAGCATCGGTAGGGAAAAGGCAATGCCGTGTCCTTACCGGGCTCTAGGAGTTTTAATAATTGGTATAAAATTGAGGATTGTAGCAAGATTTTTTAGGATTAAAAACCTAAGCGATTTAGTGCATATACAGTCGTGGGCTTCCGCCCCTCGACGTGACGCAAATGTCGGAAGCAGAGCTCCTAGAAATTTATAAATATTATACCAATTTCATAAAATAGTGCTACAATTAGTAGAAGTGGATTTGGCAATTTAGTAGCCAAATAGAGGTCAAAACAATGTCAGGGGTTGTCAAAATTGTAATTCGAGAAACCGCAGCAGAACTAAAAACTTTGCTGGGTCTAGAGAAAGATGCTGTGCGCCACGAATAACTGCTTCTTCTGTATTGGCTCAAAACCAAAACAGTGGATAGTGTATTGTCTGCTGCGGTGCGGTTAGGTAAGCATCGTACCACAATACAAAGATGGTTGTCTAGCTACCGAACTGGGGGAATAGAAGAATTATTATGCCAGAAACCTCGTCCGGGTCGGCCCAGAATAATGACTCCAGGAACCGTAGAAAAATTATCACAGGAATTGCAACAACCAGAAGGATTCAGTAGCTATAAAGAAGTACATCAATGGTTGACAAGCTGCTGTGAAGTAAAAGTGGCATATCGGACAGTACATCAGTGGGCAAGATCTCGGCTCAAAAGCAAATTAAAAGTGCCGCGCCCAGTGAGTGAAAAGCAAAAATCAGGAGCACCGGAAGAATTTAAAAAAAACTGCCATTCTTAATCAAAGGCAGCCTAAGTCAGAGCGAAAGCTTTTTAAAACAGTGGAAAAAAGTGCGATACTGGAGTGAAGATGAAAGCCGGATGGGATTGCATACAATTAGGAGAAGAAAGTTAACGAGGAGCGGAATCAAACCGCAAGGAAAAGTGCAATGGGATTTTACTTATTTGTGGCTGTACGGGGCAGTAGAGCCACTAACAGGAGAGGGTTTTTTTTACGAGTTTACCCATTTAGATACAGTATGCTTTGAGAAGTTTTTGGAACTATTCGCCAGTAAATACCCTGGGGATTTACATATAATTCAAGTAGACAATGGCGGGTTTCATAGCTCTTTAAATCTCAGCCTACCAGAAAATGTAATTTTACTGTTTCAGCCCGCCTACAGTCCGGAGGTTAACCCAATAGAAAGACTGTGGGGGTATCTCAAAGAACAATTGAAATGGTTGAGATTTGATAACATAGAAGAGTTGAGAGCTGCGGTGCAAAAAGAATTAAAAAACTTGACGAATGAAATCATTGCTTCTTTGACGGGATGGCAATTCATTTTAGAGGCCATATCTGTAGCAGAATTTTAGGAAATTGGTATTACTGGGATTCGAGCCTCTCGGGTACGATGCAGCCGGCTTTAGCGATCGTCATGTTTGACACCGCCGTTAATTTCGGTATTAATAACTCAATTACCTTTCTTCAGCAAGCCTTAGGATTGCCGCAAACGGGAGTTTTTGATGCCCGCACCAAGGAAGCGCTGAAAGGGGCCAATAACAGAAATACCGCGCTGCAAATGATTAATGAACGAATAATTTACCGCTACAAAAGGGTGCAAGAAGATCCGACTCAAATGGCTTTTTTCCGGGGTTGGCTGAGTCGAGATTACAGTTTGTGGGGCTACGTGAATAAGATTAAAAATTAAGGTGATTCATTTGTAAATAAGCCTTTGAGGGCGGGCTATAAGAACCCAACCCCTACTCCCCACAAGAAAATTTGATATTTGTGGAACAGGCCCGAAAGCCTGTTGCTGAATATTTGTGGAACAGGCCCGAAAGCCTGTTGCTAATATTTGTGGAACAGGCCCGAAAGCCTGTTGCTAATATTTGTGGAACAGGAATCTTGCCGGTTTCCATAAATTATCGACGGTGAAATTCTACTTGGTTTTCGAGAATCCGCACGTCAAAACGAGCAAGGAAATTTTGCCCTAAAAGTCCTTCGGCTGCTCGATCGCCGATCGCCACTTGGATGTGGTACACAACAGCGGTTTGCACTGCTAAAGATTGCACCGAACCTAAATCAATTTCCACAACCCTACCGTCAGCAACTGCCTCCTGGCAGCGCCCAGACGGCACGATTGTCAGCGCATCAGCCATCCTGCGGGTAATTAGCGTCATGCCTGCTAAGGTCGGACAAAGCTTCTGAATATTCGCCCCGATCGACCGCTTCGCGAGCTTCCTCGAAGAAAAGCGGGGACGACAGGTGTTTTGCCGAATTTAGCAAGCGCGTGTCTGCGATCGCATTTTCGAGGTCAACGATCTGCGACTGAATTGAGACCCGTTCCCCAAATTACATCGCCGTCGGCTGCAAGCGCATCGCTTCCTTGTAATCGGCGATCGCACTTTTCAAATCCTGGAGTTTTGCGCGCACTTGTGCTCGGGGCCGATAAGCTTGTGGGAACTTAGGATTTTTTTTGATAATGCGATCGAGGCTTTGCAGAGAGCCTGCTAAATCTCCAGTTTCTATCTGTTTTAAAGCCTGTTGATAATCGGCTTGGCTCATATATTTCTCAGCACCTATAAATTGCCTGCTTTTTCAACAAAAATAGCTTTTTAAAGGAAGCAGAAGTATGAAAGCAAAAGAACGTAAAACGAGCTCGCGCTTTAGATACCCGACTTCTTAAATAAGTCGGGTATCTGGGTATTGTTTTTTTATGTTGGTCTACTTACTTGCCGCAATTAGCAAAAGTAGAGAACAAGTTATAACCTTGAACTTTCCACGCTTGCCATGTATTCCGGGTGCCAAAAAGAATCTGCATAGTTGCATCTCCATCCACGTAGCTTTGCCAACCTAATGCAACAACAGTTGGGTACTGAGCTGGAAAATCCCCTAGCATAGGAGTTACTTGCTGGCCTAGTTTCCATCCTACCTTTTCGCTAAATTCTTTAATTTCACCTTCGCAACTTTGACAATTTAAACCCTTGCCCGCCTTCTGCCAAATCTCTAACTGCGGGGTCAAGCCGTATTTGTTATTGCTGTGTTGCATCCACAATTGGTCGATCGCGCGGAGGTTAGGACAAGACGTGGGGTTGTTGCGGAGTAGAGAGACGGTTTCGCGATCGGCGTCGTCCCATTTCTTAGCTTCTAATAAGGTTTGTAGTTGCCTGAATTCGCTGCTGGTTTCTTGTGCGCGAGCCCGAAAATCTGGCTGCAAAACAGCAACAGATGCGGTGATGAATACTAGGATCACTTTTCCAAATTTAAACATGATGCCCCTCCAGGTAAAAGTGATTTAACAAATGATTCGTTTTTAGTGCCTACCTGATTTAGAAGGGCAACCACAGGATTGCCCCTACGCTGGAGTTAAATCTAAATCAACACAAAATCCGATTCAGTAATCGAACTATTCAACCCAGTCACAGTTGCCAAAACTTGATTAGTTGAGGCAACTTTCAGCACTGTTCCTCCCGCAGTTTGACTAATTTCTAACTGCTGGAAAGTCAAACTGTTATCGAGGGCAAATTTATCGATACCCACCTCAAAATCAACCACCGTATCCGAGCCGATACTTGGAGTTAACAAAAAGCGATCGATCCCGCTACCTCCAATCAAAAAATCGTTGCCATTTTCGCCGCTGAGAAAATCATCTCCCAAACCGCCAAGCAAAGTATCATCTCCCTTGCCACCGTACAAACTGTCATTGCCTTCACCGCCGTCCAAACTGTCAGCACCGCGGCCTCCAAATAGGATGTCATCGCCACTGCCACCTGTCAGCGTATCGAGTCCCCGCCCACCGTAAATCGTGTCATTGCCGCCGCCACCATCGAGGGAATCGCTAGCTTTTCGGGCACTGATAAAATCGTTACCGCTGTCGCCGATTAAAGTATCGCTATCATCAGTACCGACAAGATTTTTGCCCTCAGCGCCGAGAATTTCAGGAGAAGTATTGACAAGTTCCACATCACCTTGCACAACTGGAACAGCGGGTTGAGCCGGTGCTGGATTTCCTTGAATTTTGGCCGTTAAAAATTCGCCAGTATTTTCGGAAACTACCTGTGCGATTGGTTTTGTGCCAGCGGCCGCTTCTTCGAGGGCGATCGAACTTTCACCTAATGTCACCTTTTGGACTTTGGCAATTTCCGAGGGAATAAACTCAGGCAAAAAGTTAGATTTAACTTTATCCGTGCTTTGATTTGCCTCAGCCATTACCTTCGCCGCTTCCGGGGCAATTTGGGAAAGTTTTTCAGTGTTGAGATTGGTGTCAATTTCTTTGACCTTGGCAACAGATTGCTGGATAATGCTTTCTACCTGTGCCGCATCGCTCAAATCCAGGGAACCACCGGATTGAATTTTACTGTTAATTGCCCCGACAACAGCTTTGACGATCGCAGCATTATCAGCCGTAGATGCACCGTCTATGAGGCTGCTGGTTTGGGTAATGACGTTTTGGACTTTTGTCATGGCGACTAGAGTTTCAACGCCACCCGCTTCATTTTTGGCTGTAGAGGCGATCGGATCTAAGTCTAATAAGTCAACTCCCGCAGGAATAGACAGAGTAGATTTAACTTTTGACTCCGCTTCACTCTGCGTCATTCCCCCAGCCATCAAATCAGTTACCAAACTGGTTAACAGAGTGACAACCGTGGCATCCGCAGGTGCAGAAACAGGCGTTTCCAGAGGCAAACCTGTGGCAGTATCCGTCCCGCCAAAAGCAACTAAATTCCCTTCTTCTGCGTCAAAGATTCCATTTTTGTTCGTATCAAAACTGTCCGGAATGTCGAGTTCGTATTCGCCATTAGCATCAGTCGTTGCGGACGGTTCGCTAGCATCTTTTACGCCGTTTTTGTTGGCGTCAAAAAAGATAGTCGCACCCTCAATATAACCGTCAACAACCACACCAGCTTGACGAGTTCTTAACAGGATGACATCACTAGCAGTTGCACCAGCCTTGTCGGTGACAGTTAACTTAATATTGAGAGATTTCGCTTGAGTATTGTCGCCGCTGAAAGTACGGGTATCGGGATTGAAAGTCAGCCAAGCCGGTAAAGGTTGACCGTTTTCTAAAGTGGCTGAATAAGTTAATTTGTCGCCAGAATCTGGGTCGGTAAATGCCTTTTCTGGAACCGTATACTCAATTTTAGACGATTTGCTGACTCTCACATTGCTGAAGTTCCACGGAGTTGTCTCCGGGCTTGGGTTTAGCTGTGGCGGGCGGTTAATTGTAGGTGGTATTGGCTGAATTGGTGTTGGTGTTGGAGTTGGATTAGTTAACGTAGTTTCTGTTGGTGTTGGAGTTGGTGTTGGTGTTGGAGGAGTGGACGTAGTTGGAGTTGGAGTTGGTGTTGGAGTAGCGGACGTAGTTGGAGTTGGAGTTGGTGTTGGTGTTGGAGTAGTGGACGTAGTTGGTGTTGGTGTTGGTGTTGGAGTAGCGGACGTAGTTGGAGTTGGAGTTGGTGTTGGTGTTGGAGTTGGAGTTGGTGGTGTTGGAGTTGGAGTTGGTGGTGTTGGAGTTGGTGGTGTTGGAGTTGGAGTTGGTGGTGTTGGAGTTGGTGGTGTTGGAGTTGGAGTTGGTGGTGTTGGAGTTGGTGTTGGTGTAGTTGGCGTGTTGCCAAGAGTGTCATCGTCTATAATCGTACCCTTAACGGTAGCAGTAGTAATGGTAGGTTTGGGGCCTGGTGCGATCGGATTTGACAAAGTAACAATAATGTCTTCATTGCTTTCTGGTAATGTATCGCCCAAGACATCCATAATCAGGGTTTTGGATGTTTCACCCGGAGCAAAATCGATCGTGCCTTTGATACCAGTTGCCTCAGAAGTCCCGCCAATATTGTTGTAATCGCTGCCGTTAGTAGCATTGCCAGTAATGTCATAACCAACACTGCTGCTAAATTCAAGATTGCCACTGCGAGTCACGGTGAAAATGGGATTTTTTACACCGGTGTTGCCTTCAGTATCGCTAGCAGCATTGATAGTAATAGCGTAAGAAACGGCCTGATTAGCGTCTAAATCGTTGAGCAAAACCCTGATATCTCCAAGGGTGTTGCCAACTATATCGGCCTGTTTATCTGCGTTAAGGTCTACTATTGCAGGGTTGAGACCAGTGTAGGGAACCTCGTCGTAAGTGTTGAAGCCGCCCGTACCGTCTCCCCACAAAATGAAGGTCGAAATGACATCAGAAACTACTAAATCAAGTTTGCTATCGGCATTAAAGTCTGCCAGGGTAACTGAAGAGGGGTTCACTCCTCCATAAGCACTGGTGGTAGAACCAAAGCTGCCCTTGCCATCTCCAAATAAAATAGAAACGCTGTTTGAGCCGCTATTTGCAGTTAGTAGGTCAAGGTTGCCGTCGTTGTTCACGTCTCCTGCAGCTATAGAAGTGGGGGATTTTCCTACATCAAAGTTCGTGGCTTTGCCGAAACTACCTTTGCCATCTCCTAAAAGTACGGAAACATTATTAGAATTCGGGTTTACAGTTGCTAAATCGACCTTTTTATCGCCGTTAAAGTCTCCCACAACGATGCCGTTGGCGGGAGATGTTCCCACACTAAAGTTAGTGGGTTTGCCAAAGCTGCCCTTGCCATCTGCCAACAGTACGGAAATGTTGTTAGAGTCGGAGTTAACAGTAACTAGGTCAAGCTTATCATCGCCGTTAAAGTCTCCTAAATAGACGAAGGTGTAGGACGAACCCACATCAAAGTTGGTGGCCGGACTAAAGCTGCCTTTGCCGTCTCCTAATAAGACAGAAAAGCTTTTAGAACTCAAATTAGTAAGGCCTAAATCAAGCTTGCCGTCACCATTAAAGTCTCCGGCAGCAAAGTCGTAAGGAGCTACTCCTAAATTAATTTTGGGGCCAAAGTTAAATGTGCCATTGCCATTTCCAAAGAGAATGCCAATGTTGTTTGACGAAAGATCCATAGTGGCTACGTCAGGCTTACCGTCACCGTTAAAGTCTCCGGCGGTGATATTGGTGACGTAGATTTCTGGATCGTAGTCATTAATTTTAAAGAGTGAGAGAACGTGGCTGTAAGCAGCCAATACCTCTGGTCTCAAGGCTAAAGGTGTTTTGATTTTTCCTGTTTTGATTTCGAGTTCCCAATCGCCACCCTTGGCCGCACTTCCTGTGAAATTCTGGGAGGCGGCAACGCTGGCTCCGGTTAGTTCGCTCAGCCTTTTGATAAAGGCCATACCTGTGTCGCCTGCTGCTACTTGGCAGCCATAAAGCAGAATTTCTGGTTGAATCTGTTCTTCCCCAGGGCTTGAAGGCTGCGAATTTGCGATCGCGCCCATTTGTGTCGAGAACCAGTGCTGTAAAGAAGTGCGATCGCACTCGATGCTGTCTGCATTCAAATTGCTGCTGCCCAATTGCAAGCAGCCCGGTGCTCCGTGGGAAATTATGTGAATTGCGGAGACACTGCGATTTTGCAAGGCTTCGGTAATTTGTGTGATGCCATTGCGACGGGCATCTAGTTGAATGACTTCGGTTTCTGGGTTGATGCCGTTGGCTAAGGTTTGGGATTCGGGTACGGCACTGTCGATAAATGCGATCGACTTTGTAATTGTTTGAGTCATTGAGTTTGGCATGATACACCTCTAAATATTTTGCTTAAATTGGGTACAGTCAAATCAGCGCTCTGCTAATTTGGCAATGTATTCCCTAGTTAAAAGTTGTAAGCGAGATAATAACCCACTCTCCTGATAATGTCAATTCATAAAAGTCATAACTTAAAGTCATAAAAGTCATATTTGTAAAAATATATTTCAATAAGTAGACAAGCTATCAAAGTAAAGTTAAATCATGTATAAGCTAAATACAGCAGTTTTCAGTGGCCCGCTCGCAACGCAATGGGTACTGGGTAATTGGTGAGTGGAAAGCTGTACCTCATCCCT
>JACJNV010000391.1 GCA_014695175.1 Microcoleus sp. FACHB-DQ6
TCTTTGCGCGCGGGAACTAATGCGATTTTGGACAATTTGGTGGCGGAGTTGGGCAATCACGAGGGGGCAACTGTGCGCGTTGCGGGCCACACTGACGACGCGGGGGAAGCGGCGGACAATCGCAATGTGTCGTTTGCGCGGGCTCAGGCTGTGGTGCAGTATTTGTCTGGTGTGGTAGGTCAGAAGTATCATTGGGTGGCGATCGGCTATGGGGAAAGTCGCCCTTCCGTGGATAATAGTTCCGATACTAATCGGCAGCGCAACCGCCGCATTGAAGTGGCAATTAATCCTTAGTTTTTAGCGATCAGTAATCAGTCACCAGTCATTAGACTTATTGCATAAATCTTTGATTTAGAGGGGAACCGCAGATGCAACGCAGAGGCATTTCAAGATAGTTTGCGAAGGCATACAATTCAAGTCTAGTCTTTAGTTAATAGTGCGAGAGTGAACTACCAGACGCTGACCACTTAAGTGGTACAGCGCTGGCTTCCTGATTCAACGGGGCGGGGCGTCCAATAAAACCGAAGTTTTACCAGATCGACTTACATCCCCTCCGCAGGCAGAAGCGCTAGTTCCTAACGCCAAAATCCGCAAGGCTTCATTTCTAATATTGATTGCGGCGTTGACATCGCGGTCGTGGAGAATACCGCAACGCTGACAACTCCATGCTCTAACATCAAGAGTGAGATTATCAACTCGATTTAGGCATACATTGCAAGTCTTAGAGCTAGGAAACCATCGATCGATTTCGACATATTGTTTTCCTTCACTCTCGGACTTGTACTTGAGCATTGTGCAGAACATACCCCAACCAACATCACTAATTGCTTTGGCTAAATTATGATTCTTAACCATGCCTTTGATGTTGAGATTTTCTACTGCAATAACTTGGTTTTCGTCAACTATCTTGCGGGATAGCTTCTGTAGAAAATCTTCACGGCATCTAGCAATTTTGGAGTGAACCTTTGCCACCGCCAGTCTGGCTTTTTTTCGGTTTTGACTACCTTTCTTTTTGCGAGAAAGCTTTTGCTGCTTACGTTTTAGGTTGCTGTGACGCTTGACAAAATGCTTGGGGTTGTCAAACTTAGAACCATCACTGGTAATCGCAAAATGAGTTAACCCTACATCAATACCAATAGTTTTATCTACTGGAACTAACTCAGGTTTTTCTTTTCCATCATCAATCAAAACAGAAACAAAAAGTTTGCCATCTGGGTTGCCAGACACGGTAACGGTCTTAATGTCGCCCTCAAAATCACGATGTCGCCGACAGAAAACTAAACCAATCTTAGGTAATTTGATGTAGTCACCGTCGAATTTGACGTTTTGAGGGTAGCTAATCGACTGCCTGCTGTGCTTTGACTTGAATCTGGGAAGCATTGCCCTCTTGTCAAAGAAGTTTTTGTAGGCAGTAGATAGATTCAATGCGACCACTTGCAAGCATTGAGAATAGGGTTCTTTCAGCCATTCGTATTCTTTTTTGAGTGCAGGGAGCAAGCCTTGTATGTATGCCCTAGATAGTCCTTTACAAGTATTTTTGTAAGTTTCTTGACATAGATTTAAAGCATAGTTCCAGAACCATCTCGCACAACCAAAAGACTTCGCCAGCAAAGCTTCTTGCTCACTTGTGGGATAGATTCTGTAATTGTATGCTTTATACATTTATCAAGATTGCAGAATACCGATAAGATTATAGTAGCACGCAAAAACGATATTGATTCGCTGTCGCTCAATTTATTTTCACCGCGAGTTTTCATCCCGACGCTCACCTTCGGTAGAGCGCGGGACTTCCCATTCGCATTAGTTAAGCTCGGGCGAGGGTTTTTTTCGTGAGTTCTGAAGCTCGCACTGCACTTTCAAGCATATTATTCCGATGCCAACAGAAACCATATAAGTTAAATATTTCAATTCCCCTCTCCCTATTGCCCCATCTCTCCATCTTCCCCATCACGCCGAAGGTGTAAGAGGTGGCAAGTCAGAATTATTTTTAGCCCGATCTATTGCCTCTCGATGTTCGCTCCTAAGTTTTGGTTTTAAATACAAGTTTTCAATCAAAGCTGCCACTCCCGCAAACCAAGGCGGCACAATTACCGCTCCAATAATTCCTAACACTTGAACGCCGCCCAATACAGACAGCAATTGATATAAAGGATGCACACCAACCGATGAACCAACCAGCAAAGGATCGAGTACGTAAGTTTCTAAATTCTGGATAATTACAAATAACAGTAATACCCACAAAAGTACCCAGCCACCTTTAGCTAATGCTACGATTAATGCTGGTACTGCTCCCAACACGGGGCCGATGAAGGGAATCAAGTTGGTAACACCTGCGATCGCACCCAAGCCTAAAGAAAATTCCGGCATTCCCAAAATGCTCAAACCTGTGGTAATAAATATCCCTAAAATGCCCGAAACTAACACTCGCCCGCGAATATAACTCCCCATTCTTTGACCGATTGGCGCGGCTTGTGCGGCTAATTTTGCATCCCAAGGTTTCGGGAAAAACTGCACCAAACTTTTAATTAATGTGTCGCTGTCCGCAACCATGTAACCTGAAATAAATAATGCTAAAACTAGACTGAATACACCGCCTAGAATGCCTCTGGTTAAACTGTACGATCGCAAAACCAGTTGTTGACTCGATCGAATCAGCCAATTAGTCAGCGATTGAGTGTCCACCAGACCCACCAAGGTTGGGGCATCGTCGCTCAAGCGACTCAATACATTACTTGCCACCGTTCGCAAACTTTCGACATAAACTGGTAACTGCCGCAGCAGTAACTCTATTTGTTCGATTACCGTGGGCCCGATTAACACTACCGTCCCGCTAAATCCGCCGATGAGAGTTAAATAAACCATAATCACCGCCAGCCAGCGCGGAACCCGCATCGTTTGGGCCCAATTAACGATCGGGACGATCGAAGCAGCCAGCACGACTGATATCATCAGAATTACTAGCAGGCTCCGCAATTGCCACAGCAGCACTAGCAGCAAGGACGATGCTACAATTAGCAGCAAGTTAGGTAAAGAAATGGTAATCCGCTGTTCTGACATAATTAAGTAATCAAGGTTTGTATTGGCGCTTATGTCATCCCGCAGGGCGGGTTTATTTATATTCTCATTTACCAAATATATGTCGGGTAAAACCCGCACCTACTCATATTATAATAAAAAGTAACATCGGTTCAAAAAAAAATAATATGCAACCGCAATATTCAACCCAAGATTTCTCCACCCTTTCGTCTATAAAATCACCAACGCTCTTTTACGAATGGCAAAATTACCGTTGTGCTTATGAAGTTTATAACCCAACTACTGCGACAGAAGATAGCATCCCTTTGTTATTAATTCATCCGATAGGAGTTGGTTTGTCAAGAATCTTTTGGCATAGATTTTGTGAGAGTTGGTACAAAGCAGGGAACACTAATCCGATTTACAATCCCGACCTTTTGGGCTGCGGCGATTGCGAAATGCCGGCTGTGGCTTGCTATCCAGACGATTGGGCGGCACAGTTGCAGTATTTCTTGGAAACTGTAGTCAAAAAACCTGCGATCGTCCTCGTACAAGGTGCTTTACTATGTGTAGCCTTGGCTTTAGCAAAAAGGCAGCAGGAAAGCGGCTCAAATTTAATTCGCGGCTTAGTCCTCGCCGGGCCTCCCGCTTGGGCTGTCATGAACAAACATTCGACAGAAAGACAGCAAAGAATTGTCTGGAATTTGTTAGATTCTCCCTTGGGAAACGCTTTTTACCGCTACGCCAGACGCGCTGAATTTTTGCGTTCTTTTTCTGTGAAACAACTGTTTGGCGATGCGGCAAAAGTTGACAGCGAATGGTTGGATGCTTTGCAGGCTGGGGCGGCGAATCCTGACAGCCGACACGCGGTTTTCTCGTTTTTAGCGGGGTTTTGGCGCCAGGATTATAGCGGTACGATTCAAAAGTTCGATCGACCCGCACTCATTGTGATGGGAGAAAAAGCCTCCAGCATCAGTCAAGCGGGTAAGGAAGAGAAACCGGATGAAAGATTAGCCCAATATTTAGCCCATTTTCCCAATGCGGAAGGTTTATTAATGCCGGGGCGCAATGTTTTACCTTATGAATCCACCGCAGAATTTGTCGCGGCTGTTGCGGAGTTTGTCAATGGGAGTTTTTAACCGCAGATATCAGCAGATGAACACAGATGAACGCGGATGGAATTTCATCGGCGTTCATCCGCGTTCATCTGCGGTTAAAAAACTCTAAATTTCAACTCCGGTGCCAGATGGTTGTACCATCTTTTTGATCGATCAAAGTAATGCCCCGATCCTTAAGTTCGTTGCGAATGCGATCGCCCTCAGCAAAATTCCTTGCTTTTCGGGCATCTTTCCGCTGCTGGATCATCTCTTCAATCTCCCCATCACTCAAACCGTCAACCGCATCATTGCTATCACTTTCCGGCTGAACTTCTAAACCCAAAACCCCAGCCAAACTCACCAAAGTCACCCATTTTTTCTGCAACAATTCCGGTGAAGTTTCTGTTTTGCCTTGATGCACTAAAACATTGCCTTCCTTGCCCAATTCCTTAGCCAATTCAAACAGAACAGTCAAAGCGCCGGGAGTATTGAAATCATTATCCATAGCTGCTTGAAATTGCTGGACTAATGTGTTATCTTCTCCAGTCAATTTATCAATTTTCTCAACATCCCAACCCAGTTTAGAGCCGTGTTGACTGCCAAAAAGTAAGCCTTCCTTAAGAGTGTGCCAGCCATTTCGAGCGCTAGCGATCGCCTCTTCGGTAAAATCTATTTGACTGCGATACTGCGCCATCAACACAAACAGCCTCACCGCCATCGGTTCCACCGCTTTTGACTTCTCGCTTCCTTCATTCTTACTCCCCCCCTGCGTAGGGGCGGTGCCCCCGTGCCCGCCCTGGGCTGCGGGGGGGTTAGATTCCAAATCGCCCGACCAATTCCCCTCCAACAAATCGCGAATTGTAATAAAATTGTGCAAAGATTTTGACATCTTTTTGCCGTTGACAGTCACAAAAGCATTGTGCATCCAATAATTAGCCAGGGACTTGCCCGTCGCGGCTTCAGATTGAGCAATTTCATTCTCATGGTGGGGGAAAGTTAAATCGGAACCGCCGCAGTGAATGTCAATAGTTTCGCCCAAGCAATCGCGCACCATCGCCGAACATTCGATGTGCCATCCGGGGCGGCCTTTTCCCCAAGATGAATCCCAAGCAGGTTCTCCGGGTTTAGCGCTTTTCCACAGAGCAAAATCAGACGAATCTTGCTTTTTTTGAGATTCTATTTCTTCTGTTTCTAATCTACCGCTAGCCCCGGCTTGCATTTCTTCCAACTTGCGACCGGAAAGCTTTCCGTAATCGGCAAACTGCCTAACGTTGTAGTAAACGTCGCCGCCAGACGCATAGGCATAACCTTTATTTTCTAACTCGTGAATCAGCCGTTTAATGCCGTCGATTGTGTGAGTGGCGCGGGGATATTCATCTGCCCTGAGAATATTCAGCTTGTCCATATCTGCAAAATATTCATCGATGAAGCGTTCCGCCACGGCTTCCATTGTGGAATTGGTTTCGCGGGCGCGGTTGAGAATTTTGTCGTCAATATCTGTAAAATTCTGCACGTAGCGCACATCGTATCCCCGCCACATCAGATAGCGGCGCACCATGTCCCAAACAATATAAGCGCGGGCGTGGCCGACGTGGCAGTAATCGTATACCGTAACGCCGCAGCAGTACATCCGCACCTTTCCTGGTTCGAGGGGTTCAAAAGGTGATTCGCGACGGGTCAAGCTGTTGTAAAGCGTTAGGGGCATGGGATTTGAGATTTGGGATTGATGTACTGCTCTAATTTATTATATTGCGGTTGGTGAATCTTTCGGTGTCGCTACCAAACATCTGTTAAATCTAAGACAAATCCCGGTAACACATCTTCCCCTGACAAAGTGCTAGGATTATCTAATATTTCCACATCCTGATTTTGTCTGTATATCTCAACTTTCTGGTTTTTGCGATCGATTAACCACCCCAAACGAGATCCATTCGCGATGTATAGCGGTTCTCAAGAAAGTGAAATACACGGGCTAGTTCGATGCCCCATGCTTTTAGACCCGATGCCCAATCCCCAAGAGCACCTCATGTTACTGAGAAAGGCTGTATTCCCGCATTTTTTATCGCAATGGTTCCAGGTTGTCAGACTTAGAACGCAATGATTCAGAAGAAAGAGCGACCTTAGAAGGGAAGAGAGAAAGTAGTACGTCAACAGATGCTAGAATATCTCAGCCCCAAAGTTGCCTTTTTTTTATCCAAACAGTAACCAAAACGGTTAAAGGGCGATCGCGCACGCTTAACAGTTATTTACAGTTTGTAGGGGAGGAGTTGACCGTGAAATATAAAGAAAAAAATAGTTTCAAAACAGGAGTCAAATGGCTACTGTGGTCTAGTTTTCTCACTCTAGGCATCGGTGGCGGCTTATTTGCCTACGGGTTATATCAAAATCGACCTCCCGAACCCATAGGAGTGCGCTTGATACGCGTCAAACTTGGCGATATTGAAGATACGCTTAATGAAAGCGGCACTATTGAATTGGCTGGTCAACAAACTCTTAAATCTCCCGTTGATGCTACTGTTGATGAAGTGTTAGTAAAAATCGGGCAAAATATCACATCTGGTCAGAACTTAATCACTCTTCGTAACCCCCAAAAACAAACAATTCTCAGCCAGCAAGAGTTGGAGATTCAAAAAGCCAAACTCACTCAAGAAAGCTTCCGCCAAAAACTTGTCGCAGCCCAGGAAACTCTCAGTATCGCCCAAGGGAGACTTCAAAATTATAAATCCGGGCAAAATAACGATTTATTAGAAATCAAAAAGCAGGAAATTGCCTTAGCAAATAATCGCAAAAAAGTTGTTGACGCTGAGGTGGTTTTGGCTGCTGCTGAGCGGAAACTTACCGAGCAAAAAGCCTTAGTTGAAAGAGGTTATATTCCGGCAAATGAGGTGCGAGCCCAAGAAGACGAAGTTCGCAAGGCTAAAGTCAGTTTACGAGAGGCACAGTCTCAAATCAACACCGATCTGCTCGAACTCAAAAGTCGGCAAATTAAGCGACAAGATCAAGAGCAAGATCTTCAGGAAAAAGCGAGCGCTGCTGAGTCAGTAGTGCGACAAGCTCAGTTAGAGGTTGCTACAAATAGCCCCAATCTCCAAAGATCTCTGCTTGAGTACCGAGAAAAAGAACAGGAACTAAAAAACAATGTGGTGACTGCATCTATTGATGGCAAGGTACTTAATATTCAAGTTAAAAATGGCGACGGAGTGCCGCAGGGAACAGAGCTTTTGACATTAGGCGACCCTTCACAAGAAGTGGTAAAACTACAGCTTTCTACGCTAAATGCTGCTAAAGTTAGACCCAAGCAGTCCGTCCGTATCAGCATTATTGGCCCCAATCCTAAGCAGTTTTCAGGAAGAGTAGAAAGCTTGTATATTCTTGCTAAAAGTGGTGATAGTAAAGGAAATGACGACTCTAATCAAGGCAGTCAACCAACGGTTCCTGCAACAGTAAGACTCGATGCTCCAACCCGGACTTTGATTCCAGGGAGTCAAGTGAATGTGGAGATAATTTTGCAGCAGCGCCAGAAGGTAGTAGTTTTAGATACAGAGGTAATTGTGCGATCGGAGTCTAAGCCTTTTGTGTGGATTCGTGACAGTCAAGGCAAAGCCCAGAAACGGTCAGTTACATTAGGTTTAGAAGGATTAACACAGGTAGAAATAACTTCCGGTTTGCGGCCAGGTGACAGTGTTGTGATACCCCCTCCTGAACCTTCCTTAAAGCCAGGAACTCCTATTCAGGAAGAAAAAACAACTAAAAAGAAAGAAAAAACAGAGGGTGACGATCTGGAATAAAAATTAAAGAGTAGGATCAAATCAGCTAATTTTATTAATGTACGAAATGGTGATTTTTGATTTTTAATTACTTATGAGCCTTTCTCCTTTAGACCTCCTCCGCCTTACTTGTATTTCCCTAAGTGGCAATCTTTTGCGATCTGCCCTAACTACAGTCGGAGTTTTCATGGGTGTAGCTGCGGTCAGCGCAACGCTGCAAGTTGGCAACATTAGCCGCGCCGTGATTGATGAACAACTAGCCAAGCAAGAAGCGCCTCAAGTTAAAATCTATATGTGGGATGGCTTAGGTTTGAAGTTAGAAGATATGGAATTTTTGCGGCAGCGGCTGAAAGGAATTCAGGCGATTAGCGCATCAAATGGGTTCTATTTCGAGGGCGGCAAAGTTGTATTTCAGGCTGAAGAAGCAGAACCAGAGATGATTGCCGTTTCTCAGGACTATTTGCTGACATCGGGGCGGCAGTTAATGGGGGGACGGTTTTTTTCGCCTACTGATTTTGCTGACTATCGACCAGTAGTGGTAATCGATGAATTGCTAGCCACAAAACTTTTTAAAGGTGACGCGGAACCTGTAGGTAAACGGATTTATGCTGCTCGCAGACCTTACATTATTGTCGGCGTGATGGAGAGCAAGGAAGGTTCTTTTGGCAAACCAAGAGGTGAAATGTTGGTGTCGATGTCGGTTTACAAGGCTATAACAGGGAGCCAGAGAATTGACTCAATTTCGGTGCGCCCTTACAATCTCAAAGATATTAAAGGAATGGAAAAGCAGGCAAAAAAACTTTTGAAGCAGCGCTTTCCCAAGGCAGAGGTTTATACTCGGAACAATGTTAAGAAAATTGTGGAGCAGCAGGAAATTCTGGAACTTGCTTCACAGGGACTATTGGCAGTGGGGGTAATTTCGCTATTGGTGGGAGGGGTTGGTATTGCTAATATTACGATCGCGGCGGTGATGGAACGCACCCCAGAAATTGGTTTGAGACGTGCGATCGGGGCTACTCAGAGAGATATATTGTTGCAGTTTATTCTAGAAGCAGTAATTCTGAGTTTAGCGGGGGGAATTGCTGCTATTGTGACGGTACACGGGTTAACGGTGGTGGTAGCGGATGTTTTTAAGTTGCCTTATAAATTTGACAGCAACACAGCAGCTTTGGCTCTAGGAGCGGCATTAGCGGTGGGTGTAGGAGCTGGATTTTTCCCGGCTCTGCGAGCTAGTCAACTCGATCCTGTTAAGGCGCTGCGTCAAGGGTAGTCATCCCGTAGGAAATCGCCATAGAATTACTTGCAGAAATCACTGGAGTTAGCATGACTGAGCAACCGCACGAAGATTATCTCCCAAATAGCGATTCCCCTGCTCGCTACGAGATTCCTTGGATATTTCGTTTTAGCCTAGTTATGGTTGCAAGCTGTGGGCTATTGGCGATATTTGCTGTTGCTTTTAAGTCTAGTTCAACAGTCAAAACTGATGTTAGCTCTAAATCTGCGATCCCGCCCAAAATTCTGCCACTTACCACTAAAAAACATCTCCCACACATCCAAAATCTACCGCAAAATCAGGCGCTCATTCAACCCCAAAATCAGAGAGAAACGCCAACTACCAACCAGAGAATAGTTATTCCTCAATTCCCCGGCGAAAATCCCACAAGTAAAATCAAACACTCACCACTTCCCAATTCCCAATCCCCAGTTCCCAATTCCGAAGTATTAACAAAATCTACTCAAAAGAAACCTGTCCCACCAGAATCAATAGTAATTTCTGAAGTTCCACCAAATCCAGAAATAACAGCAGAATCAATACCTGAAAATACCCAAAATTCAACTATTCAACAGCAATCTATAGCGGATGAATTAGGGGTTGAACTGACACTACCGGAAGTTATATTTTTAGGGTTAGAAAACAACAGAGATATCAAAAATCAATACCTCGAACGCATCGCCCAAAAACAAAATTTAGCCGTAGAAGAAGGCTTATTTGTCCCTATTTTTACACCGAGACTATCCGTGTCATCAATTCGTTTGAGGAATGGGGGAAGAGTCGCCACTACTGGCGAAGTCGATTTATCTGCCCGGGTGAGTGTCAAAATTCCCACAGGAGGAAATATAAGTTTTATGTGGAGTGGTAAACAAGGACAAGATGCGAATGGTTTTGGCATTAATAGTGAAGGTTCTTTAAGTCAAAATCTCACGTTAAATTTTACCCAACCTCTGTTAAGGGGAGCTGGAGTTGCTGTCAATCGAGCACCAATTGAGATTGCTCGCCTGAGTGAAAAAATAAATATTCTGAGTTTGAAATCGACGCTAATTGAGACAATTACTAAAGTAATTTTAACCTATCGAGAGTTGATTAAGGCTCAGGAACAAGTTAAAATTTCACAAAGTTCTCTGGAAATTGCCCGTCAGCAATTGGAGATTACTCAGGTTTTGATTGAGGCAGGAAGGCTACCAAAAGTTGATATTTTTACAAGTGAAAAAGCTGTAGCAGATCGGGAAGTGACAGTATTAGCTAGTGAGGAGCAACTGAAGAAGGAAAGATTAGCACTGCTGCAAGTTCTAGACCTCGATCGCAATCTTAATATAACAGCAAGAGAAGATGCGGCTGTACAGACTAACCCTCTGGATTTCGATAATATTTTACCATTAGCTCTGTCAAATAGTCCTGCTTATTTACAAGTACAGCTCGACCGGGAAATCGCTAAATATAATTTGCTCGTAGCGGAAAATAATCGACAATGGCAAGTGGATCTAAATGCAAGTATTATTAATAATAATAATAATGCTACTAATCTTTCAGACAGCAGCTCTGATTTGAGAGTGGGACTGGTTTTAACTCGCGAATTTGGAAAGAGAGGAATTGAGCGAGATTTTCAGAATAGTCGTGTTAAGCTATTACAAGCTGAGAATAATTTAAAGGAGTACAATCAAAAACTGGAAGTTGAGGTCAGAAATGCAATTCGAGATATAAATTTGAATCTTAAGCAAGTAGAACTAGCTCAAACGTCAAGGGAGTTAGCGCAAAAGCAATTAGAAATAGAGCGAGAAAAAAGAAAATTGGGAGTGGAAAGTTCTCGGAGTATCGATATTGTGAATGCTCAGAAGGAGTTAATAGAGGCTAGAAATGCAGAACTTAATGCGAGGATTGCCTATTTTAATGCTTTGACAAATCTTGATAAAATAATAGGTACTACTTTGGAGACTTGGCAGGTGAGGATTGAAAATGAAGAATGATGTTAGTTAGTTGTTATCGGATTGAATGAGACTTGTCAGTAATTCCAACCAGGCTCCATCGGATCGGGAGCGGTAGAATCAGCCGTCAAGCAGATAGGTACAAGGCTAAACATTTCATTCTTCACAGTAGAAATCTGAAAGTGTTTCTCAAATGTTACAACTGCGTTGTGCCTACTTGAATGGTTAATTTGCAGTCTAATATTTTTGCAAAATCGGGATGCTCCCGCGAAGCCTTCTTGTTAGAAGGATTATATAGAAAGTCTTCCACTTTGTCATATTCGCAAAGACATATCCATTCTAAACGATCGCCCCCACCCTCCAAACCCATCAAAAGCCCCTATCCCAAATTGTCATCAAATCCTGACATTGGCTTCAACACCGATCCCCTAAACCTCGCAAATGTCAAGATTCCCTGACAATTTGATCCCCAAAATCCCGAAAATGCGTATAAGTACCCAGGATTGAGGCAAAAGACCCCTTGACCCGATCGCAACTTGTCTGCAACATTGAGTCATGACAAAGCGATCCCAAAGAAATGCTTCGATTAAGCAGCTCTGGGAGTCGAATAGCGCGTGTGCTGCCAGCACAGCGTTGCTAGCAGCACCGATCGCACTCACAAAATCGATCTTGTCAACCAAGAATCGACAGAAAAGTTTTATTTAGATCGGACGGTGCGCGCCGAAGCCAAGAAGTCACAACCCTCGATCGCATGGGGGATAAGACAAGCTAAAAACAATCAAGGCTTCAAAGGTTGGAGAGATTTGGAAGCTCGATCGTATTTGCATTTAAAAGAGTTTCTAACTCAAAAAGTCAACACATTTGTGTTGAAACGAAAAATCTAACCCGCCATCCCAAATTAGTGGAGAACAAACTCATGGCAAAAGAACGCCCACCATTAGAAGAGATGACTTTGCGACAACTCCGCAGAGTTGCTAGCGAATGTGGAGTCTCTCGCTACAGCCGGATGCGGAAATCGCAACTTCTGGCATCAATTCAAGAAATTCAGCGCACCAAATTTTCATACAGCCCATCTCGCAAACTAGAGGCACAAGAAGCAGTGGAAGCAGCAAAGTTTGAACTCGGTCAAGAAGATAGAACAGGCGGTTCTTTGTCGTCGGTAGATGAAGGTTTAGCAGATTTGCCCAACGGCTACGGCGAAAGCCGGGTTGTTTTAATGCCCCGCGACCCAGAATGGGCCTACACTTACTGGGACATTCCCAACGATCGCAAAGAAGAATTGCGTCGCCAAGGAGGACAGCAACTCGCCCTGCGGATCTACGACGTTACAGATGTTAACCTAGACAACCAAAGCCCGCACAGCATTCAAGAATATCCCTGCGACGAACTGGCGCGGGAATGGTATGTGCCAATCCCCGTGAGCGATCGGGACTACGCGATCGACATCGGCTACCGCTGTGCAGATGGCCGCTGGCTGGTATTAGCTCGATCGGCCCAAGTCCGCGTTCCTCCCGTGTATCCCAGCGACTGGATTGAAGATCAATTCATCACCCTCGACTGGGAAGAAGAATTGCAGGGCAAAACCTTCGCGGAACTGGTTCCTCCGGCCAAGAAAGTCGCACAAGCAGTCAATGGCAATGGTTACAGCACCAGCAACGCCATCTACGAACAAATCTTCGGCATGGCAGAATCGGCAGAATCCCTGCGGGTAGCCGGTTCTGTCTTCGGTTCCATGCAGCACGTCGCCGGTTCCGTCCAGCAAGTGGGCATCCACGAACAAGCTGTAAGTTCCTACGTGTTCCCCTCCGGCGTCGGAATGTGGGCTGCTCCCACCATGTCCGGCCTCACCGCGTCGGGTGTCGGTATGTCGGGTGTCGGTATGTCCGGCCTCACCATGTCGGGTGTCGGTATGTCCGGCCTCACCATGTCGGGTTTCGGTATGTCAGGTGTTGGTATGTCGGGAGTTGGCTTCGCCGCCCCGATGCGCCCCCGCCAGTTCTGGTTAGTTGCTGATGCCGAACTGATCGTTTACGGCGCCACCGAACCCGACGCTACCGTCTACGTAGGCGGACAGCCGATTAAACTCAATGCTGACGGCACTTTCCGCTTCCAGATGTCCTTCCAAGACGGCTTAATCGACTATCCGATTTTTGCAGTAGCAGCAGACGGCGAACAAAACCGCGCCATCCACTTGAAATTCAACCGCGAAACCCCAGAACGGCGCACCAATACTAAGCAGGATGCCGTTGTGGA